>DATJUK010000101.1:0-15668 GCA_035502495.1 Solirubrobacterales bacterium | reverse complement strand
CCCTATAGGGGCCAAAAAGTCGAGAGCGCGTCCGGGCGCGCCGAAGGCCCGGGAGGCCCGTGGAGGGACGTGGGGGACGGGGCCCGGGGACGGGATACGGGGATCCCTCGCGGGCTCCCCGCGTCCCACGCCCGCTCCCTGCGTCCCTCGCCCGCTCCCTGCGTCCCTCGCACCCTCCCCATGGACCCGCCCTCCCGGCGGCGGCCTCAGCCCGCCCGGGCCGCCGCCGGGAGGGCGGGTCCCTCGGCGTCCTTCGCCCGGCCCCCGTCGGCCACGGGCCCGCCGCGTCCCTCGGCCCCGTCCGTCACCTGCCCCCGCGTCCCCCGCCCGTCCGCCTACGCCCACCGGCCCGCCGCGTCCCTTGCCCGTCGGCCACCCAGGCCTACCCCTACCGGCCCACCGCAGCCTTGCCCGTCGGCCACCCAGGCCTACCCCTACCGGCCCACCGCAGCCTTGCTCGTCCGCCGCCCGGGCCTACGCCCCCCGGCACCGCACCCGCGCTGGCCGTCCGCGCCTGGCGCAGACCAGCCCGTCCGCCGCCAGAGCCCCGTCCGCTCGCCGGCTACCCCCGCTGCGCCGTAGGCCGGATCAGGATCTCGTTGATCTCGACGCCCGGCGGGGCGGTCAGCGCGTGGAGCACCTCGCGGGCGATGTCCTCGTCGCGCAGCGCCCACTCGGCCGGCTTGTCGTCGAAGAACTCGGTGTCGGTGATGCCGGGCTCGATCAGGGTCACCTTGATCCGCTCGTTCTCGTGCATCTGGCGGAGCTCCTGGCGCAGCGCTTCGCCGATCGTCGTCGCCGCGAACTTGGTGGCCGAGTAGAGCGATCCCGGCAGCGGCCGCCGTCCGGCCACCGAGCTGGTGATCACGAAATGCCCGTCGCCGCGCTCCAGCACGTGGGGGAGGGTGGCCCGGATCGTCAGCGCCGGCCCCAGCACGTTGGTCAGCACCATCGACTCCCAGTGCTCCGGCGACTCCTCGAGGAAGCCGCGCGCCGCGCCGAAGCCGGCGTTGGCGAAGACCGCGTCGATGCGCCCGAACTCCGCCAGCGCCCGCGCCGCCAGCGCCTCGACCTGGTCCCACCGGGTGACGTCGCACTCGACCGCCAGCGCGGACCCCTCGCCACCCAGCTCGGCGGCCAGGTCGTCGAGCGCCTCGCGCCGCCGCGCCGCCAGCACGAGGCGATACCGGTCGCCGGCCAGCCGCGCCGTCGCCGCGCCGATCCCGCTGCTCGCCCCGGTGATCAGGAGGACCGGCTTGGCGGTCCTGGAATCTGGCTCTCCAGGCGACATGGGGACATCTTTAACAGACCTTGAGGTGCCCGCCGACAGGGCTTGCGATAATGAGCGACGACGTGGATCCCTCGCGCAAGCGCAAGATACGGCTGGTCGTCGCGCTGTCGGTCGCCGTCCTGCTTGCCGTCGCCCTGATCTACACCAGCTTCTCCGCCTCCACCGAGGCGAAGGAACCCTCGCAGGTCCGCACCACCGCGCCGGGCACGAAGACCGAGATGAACGGCAAAGTCGTCCCCGGCTCGATCAAGCAGGTCGGCGAAGGCATCAAGTTCGAAGTCGAAGACCGCGACGGCGGCGGCGCGCTCCCGGTCACCTACACGGGCGCGATCCCTGACCCGTTCCGCGGCGGTCGCGAGATCGTCCTCACCGGCGCATACGAAGGCGGGAAGTTCGTCGGCGAACCGGAATCGCTGATCACGAAGTGCCCCTCGAAGTTCACTACGAACGCCAGCGAATCCGCCAGCGCCGGTAGCGAATCTTCTGGCAGTAATGGCTAGCGTCGGCAGCGTCCTGCTGGCGCTCGCCTTCTTCGCCGCCGCCGCCTCAGCCGTCACCGCGGTCGTCTGGCGCCACGACGACGGCCGCGTCGCGCTCGCCCGCCGCGGCGTCTACGCGGTCTTCTTCCTGCTGGCGGCCTGCATCGTGATCATCGAGGTCAGCTTCGCGACCAACGACTTCTCGCTCAACATCGTCGCCGAACACTCCTCGCTGGAGACGCCGATGTTCTACAAGCTGGCGGCGATGTGGTCGAGCCAGGAAGGCTCGCTGCTGCTGTGGGCGTTCGTGCTCTCGGTCGCCGCCTCGCTCGCCCTCTACTCGACCCGCCACAAGCTGCGCGACCTCGTCCCCTGGGCGACCGCGGTGATGATGACGATCGGCGCCTTCTTCATCGGCCTGATGCTCTTCGCCCCCGACGTCAACCCGTTCCACGTGCTCGATCCGGCGCCGCGGGACGGGATCGGGCTGAACCCGCTGCTCCAGCACCCGAGCATGATGATCCACCCGCCGATGCTCTACTCGGGGTACGTCGCCTGGACGGTCCCCTTCGCCTTCGCGATCGGCGCCCTGATCACCCGCCGGGTCGACGCCGAGTGGATCCGGGCGACGCGGCGCTTCGCCCTGATCGCCTGGACCTTCCTCGGCTTCGGCCTCCTGCTCGGCGCCCGCTGGTCCTACTCGGAGCTCGGCTGGGGCGGCTACTGGGCCTGGGACCCGGTCGAGAACGCGGCGCTGATGCCGTGGCTGCTCGGCACCGCCTTCCTGCACTCGATCATGGTGCAGGAGAAGCGCGGCATGCTGAAGGTCTGGAACTCGACCCTGATCGTCGCCACCTTCTCGATGTGCCTGCTGGGGACCTTCCTGGTGCGCTCCGGCGTCCTCCAGTCGATCCACGCCTTCGGCAACGACACCGTCGGGCCCTACCTGCTGGTGGTGATCGGGATCGTCGTCATCGGCTCGACCCTGCTGCTGATCTCCCGCCTCGACGAACTGAGATCGCCGAAGCGGATCGACTCGCTGATCTCGCGAGAATCGGTCTTCCTGATCAACAACCTCCTGCTGGTCGGGCTGACCCTGGTGATCGCCTGGGGGACCTTCTTCCCGCTGATCGCCGAACTCTTCACCGGCAACAAGAGCTCCCTCGCCGCGCCCTGGTACGACAAGTACACGACGCCGCTGGCGGTCCTCCTGGTGCTGTTCACCGGGATCGGCCCGCTGCTGGCCTGGCGGCGGGTCACCTGGGCCTCGGCGAAGCGGGTCTTCCGCATCCCGGTGGCGGTCGCCGCCCTCACCCTGGTGGTGCTCTGGGCCTTCACCGACGCCGCCCACAAGCCCTGGGCGCTGGCGCTCTTCACCCTCGCCGCGTTCGCGATCACGGGCGTCCTGCAGGAGTTCTACAACGGCGCCCACGCGCGCCAGAAGATCTCCGGCGGCAGCTTCGCCGGCGCCCTCTTCGCGGTCACCGCGCGCAACCGGCGCCGCTACGGCGGCTACATCGCCCACATCGGGATCGCCGTGCTGCTGATCGGCATCGCCGCCTCCTCCAGCTTCCAGACCAACGAAAACGTCTCGATGAAACCGGGCGAAACGCGGGTCGTCGACGGGCGCGAATTCACCTACGTGCGCCCCTACGTCAAGGTCGACGACGAGAAGTACACGATCGGGGCGATCGTCCGGGTGCGCGAAGACGGCAAGTACCTGACCACCCTGGAAACGAGCCGTCGCTTCTTCCGTCCGACCGGCGCCGCCGCGACCGGGGGCATCGCCGACTACATGGCGGGCGAGGCGACCACCGAGGTCGGCCTGAAGACCGGCCCGCTGCACGACATCTGGGTGACGGTGGCGCCGAACGTGACCAGCGTCCAGCACCAGCTCGCGCGGGCCGACAAAGGCTTCAAAAAGTGCGTCGCCGCGGGGCCGGGGACGCCCGCCCAGTGCAAAGACCTGAACGCGCTGATGCGCGCCGCGCAGGCGAACCCGAAGCTGCAGCCGAAAGCGCTGGAAACGATCGAACACCTGCAGCTGCTGTCGGCCGAAAAGATCGCCCGCCAGTACGTCCACAGCAACGCGGCGGCGACCTTCAAGGTGATCATCAACCCGCTGGTGATGTGGATGTGGATCGGCGGCATCATCGGCCTGATCGGCGCCTTGATCGCCGTCTGGCCGAGCCGCAGCCGGCGCAAGGGGGCGCTGGTGCGGACCGAGGCCGACGAGCTGAAGGAAGCCAAATACCGCGAAATCCGCGACGCCGAACTCGACCACGCCTCCGGCAAGCTCTCCGACGAGGACTACGCGATCCTCGACGCCGAGCTGCGCAAGGAAGCGGTGGAGATCCTCGACACGGTGGGGGTGGGGGCCGGCACCGCGTCCCCGCGCCCCGGCCGCGCGGGCCTGCCGAGCGACTGGGAGGGCGGCAACGGCAACGGCTCGTCGAACGGCAACGGGCACCACCCTGACGGCGACGGCCACACGAACGGCAACGGCAACGGCGCCCCCGGCGGGCCGGCCGACCGCGATCGGTAGCGCCGACCCTCTACACTCAGGCCCGTGTACACCGTTCTGGGCGTAATCCAGGTCTTCTTCGCAGTCGTGCTGATCTTCTGCATCCTGCTCCACTCGGGGAAAGACGCGGGCCTCTCCGGCGCCTTCGGCGTCGGCGGCGGGGGCGGGGGCCTCGGCGGCGGCTCGATGGTCGAGCGCAACCTGGACCGGGTCACCATCGCGGTCGCGATCCTGTTCGTCGTGAACACGATCGTCCTGCTGAAGATCTAGCGCTCCGCGAGACCGGCAGCGCTGCTCTGGCGAGAGTGGCGTGGATCGACGCCGTCACAAAGACGTGACGGCACTTCGACGACGGCACTCTGACGACGGCACTTTGGCCAACCGGGGTGCGGTCAAACCCCTCAGGTGAATTTGAGCGGCCGCCACGAGGCTCCGCCGGCGGCGCCGCCGTCCCCGGTCAAATCGCTCACCCATGTAACGCCGGTTGACAAAGATGGTACTTTTGTCAAGTACGCAGACTTCGAACTCGCGTTTGACAAGGAGGAGAAAAGTGGAGGCGCATGCTGAAAGCGCGCATCACCATCACCACGATCACCACCACGACGACGTCGAGCTGAACCCGGCTGCCTGGAGCGACGGCAAGCGCTATGCCTGGCTGCTCGGCATCCTCGTCCCGCTGGCCCCCTTCATCGCCTGGGGCGCGGTCGAGGCCACCGGGTTCGGCGGCTTCTGGTTCCTCGGCCCGGTCCTCGTCTTCGGTGTCTTCCCGCTGCTCGACCTGGCGATCGGGATGGACGCCTCGAACCCGCCCGACTCGATCCTCAAGTGGCTCGAGCAGGACCACTACTACCGCTGGTGCACCTACCTCTTCATCCCGATCCAGTACGCCGGGCTGATCTTCGCCGCCTGGCAGTGGGGGGACGGCGGGCTCAGCGTGGTCGAAAACATCGGCCTCGCGGTGACGATGGGCGTCGTCGGCGGGATCGGCATCAACACCGCCCACGAGCTCGGCCACAAGCGGGAGAACTCGGAGAAGTGGCTCAGCCGCATCGCCCTCGCGCAGACCGGCTACGGGCACTTCTTCATCGAGCACAACCGCGGCCATCACGTCCGCGTCGCCACGCCGGAGGACCCGGCCAGCTCGCGCCTCGGCGAGAGCTTCTGGGAATTCCTCCCGCGCACCGTCTCCGGCAGCCTCACCTCCGCCTGGCGGCTCGAGGCGACCCGGCTCGACCGGCTCGGCAAGTCGCACTGGAGCCTCAGCAACGACCTCGTGAGCGCCTGGGCGATGACCGTCGTCCTCTTCGCCGCCCTCACCGTCGCCTTCGGGCCGATCGTGCTGCCGTACCTGATCCTGCAGGCGGTCATCGGCTTCTCGCTGCTGGAGGTCGTCAACTACCTCGAGCACTACGGGCTGCTGCGGCAGAAGAAAGAGGACGGCCGCTACCAGCGCTGCCTGCCGAAGCACAGCTGGAACAGCAACAACGTCGCCTCCAACGTGCTGCTCTACCACCTGCAGCGCCACTCCGACCATCACGCCAACCCGACCCGCCGCTACCAGGCGCTGCGCCACGTCGACGAGGCGCCGCAGCTGCCGACCGGGTACGCGGGGATGATCGTCCTCGCCTGGTTCCCGCCGGTCTGGCGGCGGGTGATGGACCATCGCCTGCTCGACCACTTCGACGGCGACGTGACGCTGGCGAACATCAACCCGCGCAAGCGGGAGAAGATCCTCGCCAGGTACGGGGCGGGGAGCGGCCCGGCGGGCGGCGGCGCGTCCGCGGCCACGGGGGCGGCGTCGTGAGCGCCTGGCGCTGCCCCGGCTGCGGCTACGTCTACGACGAGGCGGCGGGCCACCCGCGGGAGGGCTTCCCGGCCGGGACGCCGTGGACCGAGGTGCCCGACGACTGGGCCTGTCCCGACTGCGGCGTCCGCGACAAGGTCGACTTCGAGCCGGTGGAGGACGTCGACTGACCGCCGACACTGCGACCATGAGGGGGATGGCAAGCCGCACCCCCTACCCCGAGGCAGCCCGCGAGCTGCTGCGCCAGACCCTGTTCGACGCCGCTCGCCACCACCTCGAAACCCGGCCCTGGTCGGAGGTGACGATGGGCGACATCGCCGCCACGGCCGGGGTCAGTCGCCAGACCCTCTACAAGGAGTTCGGCAACAAAAGCGAGTTCGCGGTCAACCTGACGATCCACGAGGGGGAGCGCTTCCTCGGCGCGGTCGAGGACGCGGTGCGCGCCCACACCGACAACCCGCGCGCCGCGATCCGCGCCGCGCTGGAGCTCTTCCTCCGCACCGCCGGCGAAGACCCGCTGATCCGCTTGGTCGTCACCGACGACGGCTCCGGCGGCATGCTCCCCTTCGTCACCACGCAGGGGATGCCGGTCGTCGTCTGGGCGACGGCGCGGCTCTCGGCGGTGATCGAGGAGGGCTGGCCGCAGGCGCCCAAGCACGAGGTGAAGCTGCTCGCCGAGGCGCTCGTCCGCCTCGCGATCTCCTACATCACCAACCCCTCCGAAACTCCCGACTCCACCGCCGCCTCGGTGGCCGAGCTGCTCGGCCCCTTCATCGATCGCGCCCTCGGCACGGCTTGATCGCCGTCCTCGCCGACACCCACATGCCGAAGGGTGCCCGGCGGCTGCCGGAGCGGGCGGTGGAGCTGATCGGCGGGTCCGAGGCGGTGCTCCATGCCGGCGACTTCTTCGCCGTCGAGGTCCTGCGGGAGCTCGAGGCCCTCTGCCCGGGCCCGGTCCACGCGGTGCGCGGCAACGTCGACGAAGGCGAGCTGCGGAGGCTGCTCCCGGAGGCGCTCGAGGTCGAATTCGACGGCGCCCGGATCGCGATGGTCCACGACGCCGGGCCGGCGCCGGGGAGGTCGAGACGGATGCGCGCCCGCTTCCCCGACGCCGACGCGCTCGTCTTCGGCCACAGCCACCTCCCCCTGCACGAGGCGACCGACGGCTTCCAGATCTTCAACCCCGGCAGCCCGACCGAGCGCCGCCGCGCCCCGCGCCACTCGATCGGCCTGCTGAGCGTGGAGGCCGGCCGCCCGGTCTTCGAGCACGTCTGGCTCTGAGCGCTCTCGTCCTTAGTCACCCACAGGGTGACTAAGGACGAGAGCGTCAGTCGTCGACGGGGGCGACGAGCTCGTGCTGGTAGGCGTAGGCGACCGCCTGGGCACGGTCGCGGGCGCCGATCTTGGCGAAGAGGTGGTTGACGTGGCTCTTCACGGTGGCGCCGCTGACCACCAGGCGGTCGGCGATCTCGCCGTTGGAGAGGCCCGCGGCGATCAGCTCCAGGACCTCGGCCTCGCGCGGGGTGAGGCCGTCGGGGAGCTCGTCGCAGTCGGGCTCGGGCGGGGTCTCGCCACGCTGCACGGCGGTGATCAGCTGCCGCTGTACCGCCGGGTCGATCGCCGCCTCGCCCGCGGCGACCCGCTCGACCGCGCCGCGGATCTGCTCGGCGCCCGCGTCCTTGGTCAGGTAGCCCCGCGCGCCCGCCTGCAGGGCCGCGACGACGGTCTCGTCGTCGGCGTAGGTGGTCAGCGCGACTACCCCGACGGTGGGGTGGGTCTCGGCCAGCCGCCGGGTCGCCTCGATCCCGTCGAGGCGCGGCATCCGCAGGTCCATCAGCACCACGTCGGGCTGCTCGGCGGCGACCATCGCCAGCGCCTCCTCGCCGTCCGCCGCCGCCCCGACCGGCTCGATCCCGTCGATCAGCCCCAGCATCAGGGTGAGGCCCTCGCGGACCACCCGCTGGTCGTCGGCGACGATCACCCGCAGTCTCGCGCCCGCCCCGCCGGCGCTCACGCGGGCACCCAGAGCTCGACCCGGAAGCCGTCCTCGGTCGGCCCGGCGAGCAGGCGACCGCCGATCAGCTCGGCCCGCTCGCGCATCCCGCTGACCCCGTAGCCGGAGCCCGCGCCGGCCAGCGCCGCCGGCTGCGGCACCCGCGGCTCGGCCCCGTCGCCCGCCGAGTCGGTGACGATCAGCTGCACGCCGTCGGGGTCGTAGTCGAGTCGGATGTCCACCCGCTCGGCCTCCTCGGCGTGCTTGCGCACGTTGGTGAGCGCCTCCTGGGCGGTGCGGAAGACCGCCAGCGCCGCTTCCGAGGGCAGCCGGCGGGGCTCGCCGCCGACCTCGAGCGAGCACTCGATCCCGTGCGCGCGGATGTCCTCGATCAGCTCCTCGAGCTTGTCCGGGCCGGGGACCGAGTCGCCGCGCAGCGCCTTGATCGCGGCGCGCGCCTCGTCCAGCCCCGCCGCCGCGTGGCGGTGGGCGCGGCCGATCGCGGCGATCACCTCGGAGTCGACGTCGCGGTCGAGGGCCAGCAGGCGGGCGCCCTCGAGCTCGACCGACAGCGCCGAGAGCGAGTGGGCGAGCACGTCGTGCAGCTCGCGGGCGATCCGGCCGCGCTCGTCGAGCGCCGCCGCCTCGTTGCGCGCCATCCGCGTGCGCTCCTCCTCTTCGAGCAGTTCGCGGGCCTGGATCTGGCGCTCCTCGCTCAGCCGCAGCAGGTGGCCGATCACGAACATGAAGACGTAGGCGAGGCTGGTCCAGGCGAGGACGAGCAGGCGTTCCTGACCGCCGATCAGGATCAGGGCGTCGACGATCGCGATGATCGGGACGATCGCCGCGATCGCCAGCCGCTTGGGCAGGCGGATCACCGCCGAGGCGACGGCGGCGTAGGTGCCGAGCACCGCGGTCCCGGCCGGCTGCACCGTCATCAGCGCGGTCGAGGCGAGCCCGAGCAGCAGCACGTAGGCGAAGACGGCGCGGTCGTCCTGGGGATCCCAGAGGACCTCGACCGCGATCAGCGCCGCGATCGTGCCGCCGCCGAGCAGCGTCACCAGGCCCTCGCCGTGGAGGGCCGGGGCGGGGGTCCCGATCAGCCCGGAGATCAGGATCAGGGTCAGCGAGACCAGTGGCCAGAGGCGCGTCCGCAGCGGCGGCCGGCAGTCCTCGTCGCGGCCGACCGCCCGTTCGCGCAGCATCATGATCCCGTGCGGGCGGTCCGGTTCGCCGTCGGGCCGGAAGATCTGCATACACACAGGTTAGGAGGCGGCCCGCGGCTTGTCATGGGCGCCGGGGTTGAGTGCGCCGGGGCCGTCTCCACCCACGGGTGGAGGGCCGATTTCGGCGCCCGAGCCGATGCGGCGCGCCGCCCCGCGCCGTAGCTTCCCGGCCATGGATATGGCGATACGAGTCAGCGGGCTGCGGCGGTCATTCGGCGAGGTCGAGGCCGTCGCGGGGGTCGACCTGGAGGTCGGCCACGGAGAGATCTTCGCCTTCCTCGGGCCCAACGGGGCGGGGAAGACGACGACGATCGAGATCCTCGAGGGGTTCGGCGAGCGCGACGCGGGCGAGGTCCGCGTGCTCGGCGTCGATCCGGCGCAGGCGACGCCCGAGTGGCGCCAGCGGGTCGGGATCGTGATGCAGGAGTCGCCCGGCGAGCAGGAGCTGACCGTGCGCGAGGTGATGGAGCTCTACGCCGGTCTATATAAGGAGCCCCGCGGCGTGGACGAGACGCTGGCGCTGGTCGGGCTCGACGCCGAGGCGGCGGCGAAGATCGCCGCGACCCTCTCCGGCGGCCAGCGCCGCCGGCTCGACGTCGCCCTGGCGCTGATCGGCGACCCGGAGCTGATCTTCCTCGACGAGCCGACCACCGGCTTCGACCCGGCGGCGCGCCGCGACGCCTGGAAGATGCTCGACGGCCTGCGCGAGCTGGGCAAGACGATCTTCCTCACCACCCACTACATGGAGGAGGCGGAGCGGCTCGCCGACCGGATCGCGGTGATCGCGGGCGGGCGGATCATCGACGAGGGCACCCCGGCGACGATCGGCCACCGCGACCTCGCCGCCTCGGAGATCATCTTCGCGCTGCCCGCCGGGCTGGGGGAGGGCGACCTGCCCGAGGACCTGCTGGCGCTCGCCCAGCCCGCCCGCCGCGACGGCCGGATCGAACTGCACAGCGCCGCGCCGCTGGCCGACCTGGGCCGGCTCGGCTCCTGGGCCGAGGGGCGCGGCATCGAGGTCGGGGAGCTCGAGGTCCACCGGCCGACCCTGGAGGACGTCTACCTGCGCCTCACCGCGGAGGCGGCCGGCGCCACCGCTGCCGAGGAACGCCCAGTCACCGAGGAGGTCGCCTGATGGACTTGGTCCTGCACGTAACCCGCTTCAACCTGCGCGCCTACCTGCGCAACCGCAAAGCGCGGATGTTCACGCTGGTGATCCCGCTGATCCTGCTGGCGCTGCTGGCCGGGGTCTTCCACGGCGGCGAAGCGACCGTCAGCGGCGTGACCATCGACTACCGCCAGTTCTTCGTCCCCAGCGTGATCGTCTTCTCGCTCACCCTGACGACGCTGGCGATGCTGGTCGCGACGGTGGTCTCGCAGCGGGAGCTGGGGATCACCAAGCGCCGCCGGGCGACGCCGCTGCCGGCCTGGGCGCTGATCGTCAGCCAGTCGCTGACCGTGGTGGTGATGGCGATCGGCACCGTGATCCTGCTGCTGGCGGTCGGCGCGATCGCCTTCGGCGTCCACTTCCCGCTGCGCGGGCTGCCGACGCTGGTGCTCGGGGTGCTCGGCGGGGCCGCCGCCTTCTGCGGCCTCGGCTACGCGCTCAGCACCTTCGCCGACTCCGCCGACTCGGCCCAGCCGATGATCCAGCTGGTCACCTTCCCGCTCTTCTTCATCTCCGGGATCTGGATCCCGCTCTCCCAGCTGCCGGAATGGCTGCAGGTGATCGCCAAGATCTTCCCGGTCGAGCACGTCGCCGACCTCGTCCACCGCGCCTACGTCGGGGTGGTGCCGACCGGCCCGGTGCTGGTCGACCTCGCGATCCTGCTCGGCTGGGCGGTGCTCGGCGCCGTGGTGGCGGCGAAGCGCTTCGTCTGGCTGCCGGCGCGCTAGCAGGCGACCGGGCAGGTGACGCGGCCGACCGCGCCGATCCTTCCCTAGGCCCGCTTGGTCCGGACCTTGCAGCCGGCCCGGTGGCCGCTGTGGAAGTAGCACTGGTCGTCGACCCAGTGCACGGTGAAGTGGAAGACCGCGAGCACCACGTTCTTGCGGATCGCGAAGGAGACATCGGTGGTGCCGAAGTAGTCGTCGGCGCCCTGGTACCAGGTGACGCCGCACTTCAGTCGCGACTTGCTCTGGCGGTCGCAGCGGATCCGCGGTTCCTGGGCGTGGGCGAATTTCGGCCCGAAGGCTTCTTCGAGCCCGATCGCGCTGATTTCCTCGGCCCGTTCGCGGGTCAGGGTCGGGATGTGGGCCTTGGGGACGACCACCCTCGGCGCCGGCGCCCCCAGTTCGACCGAGTCGATCCAGCTCTGCACCCAGCTGTCGATCTGGTCGACGCGGGTGAAGACCGCCGGGCTCGAGGGGTTGCAGGTGCCGTCGCCGAGGCTGGTGACGCCGATCTCGACCGGGGTGCCGTCGGTGCGGGTGGCGATCGCCGGGCCGCCCGAGTCGCCGTGGCAGGCGGTGATCTTGAAGCCGGGGACGTCGAGCGCGCAGACCTGGCGGCTCGGGTCGAAGAAGGGGTAGAAGCGGCGCGTCCCGCGCTTGCAGCGGCCGGTTTCCTCGACCGGCACCGACGCCGCCTGCAGCTGGTTGGGGGCGTGGCCGGTGTTGCGGTCGTCGATGCCCCAGCCGGCGATCGTCAGCTCGTCGCCGGGTTCGTAGAGGGCGGCGTCGGCCGCGGTCGCGAGGGCGATCGGCGGCGCCGCGACCGGCGCGGCGAGGATCAGCAGGCCCGCGTCGCCCTGCAGCTTGGAGGGGTCGAACTTCGGATAGGCCAGCACCTGGACGACTTCGGAGACGTCGGCGCGCGGGATCTTGGTGAGGTTGGACACCCCGGTGGCGACCGCGATCTCCTTCGGTGCGACGATCGAGCTCGATTCGATGTCCTCGACGCAGTGGCCCGCCGTGAGGACCACCCGCGGCGCGACCACGGTCCCCGTGCACGCGTAGCCCGCCGTCGCCTGCACCCCTTCGATGTAGGCGAGCGAGGGGAACTGGGCGATCGTCGCGTTGTGGCCGCCGATCACCGAGGCGGTGGCCTTGGGGTTGGAGGCGGCGCTCGCCCGGTGGTCCGACGCCGCGGTCGCCGTGGCGGCGACGACGAGCGAGGCGAGCAGCGCCACGGCCACGATCAGCGCCACCGCGCTGCGGCGGGGCGGGCGGGCGCTCTTGCCAGAGGCCTCGTGAGGTCGGATCGTCAGGTCTCCCATAGGTAGAGGCCGTGAGGCCGGGCGGGCAGCGATTCTAGCCCCGTCGCCTGAAGAAAGCCTGAGCGGCCGCGCCCGCACGGCGGATCGCATCGCCGTCGAGCTCGGCGCGGGTCAGCGGGACGTCCATCGCGGGCCGCTCGCAGACGAACTCGTGCTCGCCGGGTGGCGGCGGCCAGGCCCAGAAGGAGACCTCTCCCACCGCGGCGACGGCGTCCAGCCGCCGAAGCAGCGCTCCAGCGCCTGGGCGACCGCGATGGTCAGGTGGTCGCGGTCCGGGGCGGCGATCGCCTGGACGCCGGTCGGCATGCCCTCGCGGTCGAGGCCGAGCGGGATCTCGGTAGCCGGCAGGCCGAGCAGGTTGAAGGCGGCGCTCGGCGCGAGCACCCACGGACGGCCGACCGTGCGCCGGTGGCGGGGCACCGGGCCGGGGTAGGGGGGATGGAGCAGGACCCCGTCGCCGAGCGCGCCCAGGACCTCGGCGCGCAGCGACTCGACCGCCGCGACCAGGCGCCGGCCGCGGCGCCAGGGGAGCACCCTGCCGCTGAGCTCGCCGGCGAGGAGGAGCGCGGTGGCCGGGGTGTGGTCGCGGCGCCGGGGCCAGAGGTCGCGCATCCGCAGCGCCGGATCGCCCTCCGGCGTCAGCAGGTCGGCCGCCGTCCCGTCCGACCACTCCTCGAGCGCCGCCAGGTAGAGCTCCATCGCCCGGCGCAGCCCCGGCATCGACTCGACCCGCAGGCGGGCGCCGGCGTCGACCAGCGCGCGGGCGGCGCGGTCGCGGGCGCGCAGGGCGGCCGGGCGCATCGGCGTCAGCCAGGCGCGCGTGGCGACGACGACCTCGAGCCCCGCCAGGTCGACCGAGTCGGGGTCCCCGAGCGCCACCTCGCGCGCCGTCTCGTCCTCGCCGTCGGGGCCGGCGATCAGGCGCAGCACCGCCATCAGGTCCTCGGCCCGGCGCGCCAGCGGCCCGACCCCGACCAGGCGCGCGCTCTCGCCCGGGTCGAAGGGCCACTGTCCGGTGTTGGGGACGATGCCCGGGGTCGGCTTGTGGCCGAAGACGCCGTTGAAGAAGGCGGGCAGGCGGATCGAGCCGCCCATGTCGGAGCCGATGCCGAAGGGCGAGCCGCCGCTGCCGATCGCCGCCCCCTCGCCGCCGCTCGAGCCGCCCGCCGTGCGCCGCGGGTCATAGGCGTTGCGGGTCCGCCCGTAGACCCGGTTCTCGCTCTCGATCCACATCGTCAGCTCCGAGGTGTTGGTGACGCCGAGCGGGATCGCGCCCGCCTCGAGGAGCCGCGCGGCGGCGGTCGCGCTCCGCTCGGCGCGCACGCCCCGCCGGTGGACGACGCCGGCGCAGTTCGGCATCCCCGCCAGCGCGATCGACTCCTTGATCGTGCAGGGCACGCCGAGGAGCGGCGGCAGGGAGTGGCGCTCCTCGATCGGGGTCGCGGCGACCCGCCGATCCACCGCGGCGGCCTCGGCGAGCGCCGCCTCGAAGCGATCGACGGCGAGCGCGTTCAGCGCCGCCGCGTCGCAGAGGCGTTCGATGTGGGCGTGGACGACCGCGGTGCTCGTCGCCTGTCCCTCCTTGATCGCCGCCGCCAGCGCACGCGCCGACATCAGCCGCACCTCTCCCGCCTCCACGCCACGAGCCTAGCGGAAGCCCCGAGGTTGTAAAAGGTTGCCTACGGGCGGATCGGGACCTCGGGAGCACGCCCGCGCCCGTCGCCGTTGGCGATCCGGCAGGCCTCCTCGGGGCCGATGAAGGGGCAGAGCGCGATGTAGGTGCAGACGGGAGCGAGGGCGGGGAGGGCGTCGGCGCCCGATTCGCGGAGGCGCCGGTAGGAGAGCTGGTAGATCGCCCCGGCGATCCCGTCGATGGCGAGGCGCGAGGTCTCCGGCGAGACCTTCGGCCCACCCGCGATCAGCGCCTCGAAGGGCCGTAGCGCCTCGCCGCGCCGGGCCATAGCCTCCGGGCCCGCCGCGTAGGCTTCGACCATCATCAGGTTGGCCAGCGCCGGGTGGGCGGCGAGGAAGTTGAAGAGCGCCCCGAGCGCCGCCCGGATCCCGTTCGACCAGTCCGGCGCCCGGCGGTGGGCGGGGGTGGTGGCGGCGACGATCTGCGCCCCGGCCGAGTCGATCGCCGCCAGCATCGCGTCTTCCTTGCCGTCGAAGTGGGCGTAGAAGGTGGACGCCGACATCTGCGCCCGGCTCACCACCTCGTCGACGGTGGTCGCCGCGTAGCCCTTCTCGGCCACCACCGCCGCCAGCGCCCGGATCGCCCGCTCGGCGTGGTCGTGGGCGTCGATCGTCTCCGGCGCCGCCCGCGGCGGCCGCGACGAGAGCCGCAGCGGTTCCGGCGGCGGCCGGTAGGAGAGGATGATCCCCCAGAGCTCCTCGGAGTCCTCCGCCAGCTCCTGCTCGCGCCCTTCGCGCAGTCGGTTCCGCACCATCTCCTGCTGGGCGCCCATCAGCGCCATCGTCAGCTCCTTCGGCATCCCGACCCGCTCGGGGGACTGCGCGATCACCTGCTCGGTGAGCCATTCGAAGCCGGCCACCGCGTTTTCGAGCGGCACCAGCGCCTCCGGGCCGGCGGCGTAGGCTTCGACCATCACCAGCTTGGCGGTCGCGGGCTGGGCGGCGACCATCCGGGCGAAGGCGACGAGCCCGGCCCGCGCCCGCTCTTCCCAGGCGCCGGCGGGCGGCGCCTCGGCGGCCGGTCGGGCGCCCGCCTCGCCGGAGTCCTCGGCCGTCCCGCCCGCCCGCCGTGTGGCGTAGGCGATCGCGGCGCCGATCACCGCTTCCATCGTCGCCAGGAAGCAGGCCTGCTTGTCGGCGAAGAGGTCGTAGAAGGTGCGGCTCGAGACGCCGGAGATCGCCACCAGGTCGGCGACCGTGGTCGCCGCGTAGCCCTTCTGGTCGACCGCGGCGACCATCGCGCCGAAGAGGCGTTCCTTCTGGTTGGCGATCACGTCGTCACGGGGCACGCCGGGGCCCGGGCGCAGTTTGCGGTCCCGTAGCTCCTCCGACTTCCCCCAAGGGGTCAGCACCATGACCGCGAGCAGCCTAGTCCGAACGGTAGGCGCTGGTTTAGGACTCCTGACCGGATAAGAGAGCTTTTCTCTCGCGGGCAGGGCGA
>DATJUK010000100.1:0-19093 GCA_035502495.1 Solirubrobacterales bacterium | reverse complement strand
CCCTATAGGGGCTCAAAAGTCGAGAGCGCGTGCGCGGGTCCCGTTCCCGGGGTGCGGAGGCGCATGAGGGTGTGACGTCCCCGGCGTCTTCGTCACGCATCGTGTCGGCTCCCGGGCATCACCCGGTGCGGGGTGTCACGTAAGTCCGACCTCCTCCCGTCCCTTTCCCCCATCCCCCTGACGCCTCGCGTCCCGGGCGCCTCATGGCGGTCACAGCCTGCCAGGACCGCCATGAGGCGCCCGGTACGTACCTCGGACGGCCGCACCCGGCCGCACCCCCTAAAGGTCATCGACCAAATCGGCCACCGAGTCGACGATCCGGGAGGGGCGGTAAGGGAAGCGCTCGGCCTCGGCCCGGTCGGTGACGCCGCTGAGGACGAGGATGGTCTCCATGCCCGCCTCGAGCCCGGCGACGATGTCGGTGTCCATGCGGTCGCCGATCATCGCGGTCGTCTCCGAGTGCGCCTGCAGCGCGTTCAGGGCGCTGCGCATCATCAGCGGGTTCGGCTTGCCGACGAAGTAGGGATCGACGCCGGTGGCCCTGGTGATGAGGGCCGCCACCGAGCCGGTCGCCGGCAGCGGGCCGCTGGGCGAGGGCCCGGTCGGGTCGGGGTTGGTGGCGATGAAGCGGGCGCCGGCGCGGATCAGCCGGATCGCCTGGGTGATCCGCTCGAAGCTGTAGGTGCGGGTCTCGCCGAGGACGACGTAGTCGGGCTCGTTGTCGGTGAGCGTGTAGCCGGCCTGGTAGAGCTGGGTCGAGATCCCCGACTCGCCGACGACGAAGGCGGTGCCGCCGGGCCGCTGCGTTTCGAGGAAGCGCGCGGTCGCCGAGGCCGAGGTCCAGATCGACTCCTCCGGCACGTCGAGCCCGCTCGCCCGCAGCCGCGCCGCGAGGTCGCGCCGGGTGTAGATCGAGTTGTTGGTGAGCAGCAGGAACGGCAGCTCCCGCTCGCGCAGCGCGGCGAGGAAGCGGTCGGCGCCGGGGAGGGCGGCGGCCTCGTGGACCAGCACCCCGTCCATGTCCATCAGCCACGACTCGATCGCCATGACGTCACGCTATCGGCGGCCGACCGCCGGCCCCGCCTATTCCACCCAGTCGAAGGTCCGCTCGACCGCCTTCTTCCACTGCCCGTACTGGCGCTCGCGCTCCTCCTCGTCCATCTCCGGCTCCCAGCGCTTGTCCTCCTCCCAGCGCTCGCGCAGCTCGTCGGTGCCGGACCAGAACTCGGTGGCGAGGCCGGCGGCGAAGGCCGCCCCGAGCGCCGTCGTCTCGGTCACCGCGGGGCGGATCACGGGGACGCCGAGGACGTCGGCCTGGAACTGCATCAGCAGCTCGTCGGCGGTCATCCCGCCGTCGACTTTCAGCTCCGAGAAGGGCACGTCGGCGACGTCGTTGGCGGCGTCGACCACCTCGCGGCTCTGCCAGGCGGTCGCCTCCAGGGTCGCCCGCGCGAGGTGCCCTTTGTTGGCGTAGGCGGTAAGCCCGACGATCGCCCCGCGGGCGTTTTCGCGCCAGTAGGGGGCGAAGAGGCCGGAGAAGGCAGGGACGAAGTAGACGCCGCCGTTGTCGTCGACCGACCGCGCCAGCTTCTCCACTTCAGGCGCGTCCTTGATGATCCCGAGCCGGTCGCGCAGCCACTGCACCGCCGCGCCGGTCACCGCGATCGACCCCTCGAGCATGTAGACCGGCGGCCCGTCCGGGCCGAGCTTCGCCCCCACCGTGGTCAGCAGCTTGTCGGTGTGGACGATGTCCTCGCCGGTGTTGACGAGCAGGAAGGAGCCGGTGCCGTAGGTGTTCTTGGCGTCGCCGCGGTCGAAGCAGGTCTGGCCGAACATCGCCGCCTGCTGGTCGCCGAGGATCCCGGCCACCGGCACGCCGCCGAGCGCCGTCCCCTTCGCCTCGCCGTAGGCCTCCGAGGAGGACTTGATCTCCGGCAGCATCGACTCCGGGATCCCCATCAGGTCGAGGCTCGGCCGGTGCCATTCGAGCGTCTCCAGGTTCATCAGCATCGTCCGCGAGGCGTTGGTGACGTCGGTCGCGTGGACGCCACCGTCCTTGCCGCCGGTGAGGTTCCAGAGCACCCAGGTGTCCATGTTGCCGAAGGCCAGTTCGCCGTCTTCGGCCCGCTTCCGCGCCCCCTCGACGTTGTCCAGGATCCACTTGATCTTCGGCCCCGAGAAGTAGGTCGAGAGCGGCAGGCCGACCTCCTCGCGCAGGCGGTCGGGGCCCTCGTCCCCGGCCAGCTCGGCGACCACGTCTTCGGTCCGCGTGTCCTGCCAGACGATCGCGTTGTAGACCGGCTCGCCGGTCTCGCGGTCCCAGACCACGGTGGTCTCACGCTGGTTGGTGATCCCGATCGCGGCGACGTCGCCGGCCTCGGCGTCGGAGCTCGCCATCGCCCCGCCGATCACCTCGCGCGTGCGCCGCCAGATCTCCTTCGCGTCGTGCTCGACCCAGCCGGCTTTCGGCGTGATCTGCTCGTGCTCGCGCTGGTCGACGCACTGGATCCGCCCGTCCTTGTCGAACAGGATCAGCCGGCTCGACGTGGTCCCTTGGTCGATCGCCGCGACGTACTCGGCCATCAGTTCTCCTCCCCCATCGGTTCAATCCTCCTCGATCGTGGTTTGCGCCTCTTCGACCATCTCGGGATCGGGCTGCACGCCGCGCGCGATCAGCACCCCGCGGATGAAGAGGTCGTAGACGTAGGCCCCGATCGCGCCGCCGAGGAGCGGCCCGGCGATCGGGATCCAGAAGTAGGTGCTGATGTTCTTGTAGTCACCGGGCATCGCGATCTTCCCCCACCCCTGCGCCCAGGCGAAGAGCCGCGGCCCGAGGTCGCGCGCCGGGTTGATCGCGTAGCCGGCGTTGACCCCGAAGCTGATCCCGATCGCGACCACGATCAGGCCGATGATGAAGGGAGCCATGTTCGCCTTGGTCGGCGCGTTGTACTCGTCGATCACGGCGAAGATGCAGGCGACCAGCAGCGCCGTGCCGATCACCTGGTCCATGAACGGGCCCCACCAGGAGGTGAAGTATTCGGCCGGGAAGGTGGCGAAGATCGAGTAGGTCCCGACCGATTCGGAGCTGCCGCGGGTGATCTTTTCGACGTGTTCGAAGCTGCCGATCGCGAAGCGGTAGTTGAAGTAGACGACCGCCGCGGCGACGAAGGCCCCCGCCACCTGGGCGACCATGTAGGTAGGCACCTTCTTCCAGGGGAAGCCGCGCCGCAGCGCCTGCGCCAGGGTCACCGCCGGGTTCAGGTGGGCGCCGGACACGCCGCCCGCGACGTAGACGCCGAAGGTGACGGCGAGGCCCCAGCCGAAGGAGATCAGGATCCAGTCGGCGGTGCCGAAGGCGAGCCCGGCGCGGCCCGACTGGCTGAGCCCGGCGACGCAGGTGGCGACGACGCCGTCGCCGAACATGATCAGGACGAAGGTGCCGAGGAACTCGGCGCCCGCCTCGCCCCAGGTCGTCTGCTGCCAGGCCCAGCGGCGGGTCTGCCCGCTCCCGCGGTAGGTCGCCTGCGAGCGCTCCTGAGCCGACGCGTCCTGGGCCATCTCCACTCCTCGTCACGTTGGATTCTCGGCCTCACCGGGTAATCCCGGAACCAGTCACTGAATGCCCGCCTCAGACCAAACCGAATCAGCGCCGCCGCCGGCCGCCCCCCGACCGGGCCCCGACGACCGCCTCGGGCCCGCGCAGCGAAGCCGGGCGATCGAGCGCTTCGGGGCCGAGGAATTCGACGTCGTCGTGATCGGCGGCGGGGCGACCGGCACCGGCTCCGCCCTCGACGCCGCCTCGCGCGGGCTCTCGGTGGCGCTGCTGGAGGCGCGCGACTACGCCGCCGGGACCTCCTCGCGCTCGAGCAAGCTGATCCACGGCGGGCTCCGCTACCTGGAGCAGAAAGACTTCGGCCTGGTCCGCGAGGCGCTGCGCGAGCGCGGCCTGCTGCTGAAGAAGCTGGCGCCCCACCTGGTCAAGCCGGTGCCCTTCATGTTCCCGCTCGAGAGCCGCTGGGAAACTCCCTACGTCGGCGCCGGGATGATCCTCTACGACACCCTCGGCGGCGGCCACCAGGGAGTGCCGCGCCACCGCCACCTCTCCAGGCGCAAGGCGATGCGGATCGCCCCGGCGCTCCGCGACGACGCCCTGGTCGGCGCCTTCCAGTACCACGACGCCCAGGTCGACGACGCCCGCCATACGATGACCCTCGCCCGCACCGCCGCCCACTACGGCGCCGCGGTCGCCAACAACATCGCCGTGGTCGGCTTCCTGCGCGAGGGCGAGCGGGTGACCGGGGTGGTCGCCAAAGACGCGCACACCGGCGCCGAGATCAAGGTCCGCGCCCGCCAGGTGATCAACGCCACCGGGGTCTGGACCGACGACATCCAGAACATGGTCGGCGAGCGCGGCAAGTTCCACGTCCGCGCCTCCAAGGGCGTCCACCTGCTGATCCCGCGCGACCGCCTGCAGCTCGACACCGGCCTGATCCTGCGCACCGAGAAGTCGGTCCTCTTCGTCATCCCCTGGGGCCGGCACTGGATCGTCGGCACCACCGACACCGACTGGGAGCTCGACCGCGCCCACCCGGCGGCCAGCCGCTCCGACATCGACTACCTCTTCGAGCGGGTCAACGAGGTCCTGCGCGAGCCGCTCACCCACGCCGACGTCGAGGGCGTCTACGCCGGCCTGCGGCCGCTGCTCTCGCACGAGTCGGAGTCGACCTCGAAGCTCTCCCGCGAGCACACCGTCGCCGTGCCGGTGCCGGGGCTGGTGGCGATCGCGGGCGGCAAGTACACGACCTACCGGGTGATGGCGAAGGACGCGGTCGACGCGGCGGCGCGCTCGATGGAGAGGCGGGTGCCGCCCTCGGTCACCCACGAGACGCCGCTGATCGGCGCCGACGGCTACTTCGCCCTGCGCAACCGCAAGGAGACCCTGGCCGCCGAGACCGGCCTCCACCCGGCGCGGATCGAACACCTGCTGAACCGCTTCGGCTCGCGGATCTTCGAGCTGACCGCGGAGATCGCCCGCGACCCGGCGCTGGCCGAGCCGCTGCCGGGAGCCGACGACTACCTCGCCGCCGAGGTGCGCCACGCGGTCACCCACGAGGGCGCCCAGCACCTCGAGGACGTGCTCACCCGGCGCACGCGGATCTCGATCGAGGCCTGGGACCGCGGCCTGGCGAGCGCCGAGCCGGCGGCGCGGCTGATGGCCGACGCCCTCGGCTGGGACGAGGACACCGTCGCCCGCGAGGTCGACATCTATCGCCGTCGCGTCGCCGCCGAGCGCGAGTCCCAGGAACAGGACGACGACAAGGCCGCCGACGTGGCGCGGACGAGCGCGCCGGACGTGCTCCCCGGCTCGCCGCCCGTCGCGCCGTCGCCGCGCGATGACTGAGCGGCGTCACCGAGCCGGCGACGGGCTACGCTTCGGGGGTATGAGGAACCGGCTGACGCTCGCCCCGCTCGTGGCCGCCGCGCTGCTCGCCACGGCCCTGCCGGCGACCCCCGCCGCCGGGGCGGCGACCAGGCCCTGCTCCGCCGCGGGGCTGGTGGTCTGGGCCGGCGAAGAACCGGGCGGCGGCGCGGCCGGGAGCGTCTACTACCGGATCGAGTTCACCAACCTCTCGAACTCGACCTGCACCCTGGCCGGGTTCCCCAAGGTGAGCGCGGTCGACCTGCGGGGGAAGCGGATCGGGGCGGTCGCCAAGCGGGCGCCGGGCAAGAAGGCGAAGGCGGTGAAGCTGACCCGGGGGCAGACCGCCACCGCGCAGCTGCAGATCGTCGACGCGCTGAACTACTCGCCGGGCGAATGCAAGCCGACCTGGGCGGCGGGCCTGCGGATCGGGGTGCCCGGCGGGGGCGGCGGCAAGGTCGCCCCGCTGGCCTTCCAGACCTGCGCCCTGGCGAGCGCCAAGACCCTCGCCGTCGGCGCGGTCACCGCAACCGACTGACCCTCCCCCGGTTCTAGGGGGACGTGAAACGTCAGACCCTGCTCATCCTCGCCCTCGCGCTCGCCGCGCTGCTCGCCCCGGCGGGCGCCTCGGCGGCGCTGCCCGCCGACTTCTGGGGGGTCGTCGCCAACGAAGCGCCGAACGCCGAAGAGGCGGCGACGCTGCGGGCGGGCGGCGTGGAAAGCATCCGCGTGCCGGTCAACTGGGGCGCGGTGCAGTCGGGCCCCGGCGCGGCGGCCGACTGGAGCTCGGTCGACCCCTACGTCCGCGGCGCCGCGGAGGCCGGGATCGGCGTCCTTCCCTTCCTCACCGGGGCGCCCGGCTGGGCGGTCGGCTCGGAAGGGATCGGCGGCGGCGCCCGGGCGCCGGTGAGCATGCCGGTGCAGACCGCGGCCCAGCGCGCCGGCTGGCGGGAATTCCTCCGCCTCGCCGTCTTCCGCTACGGCCCCGGCGGCAGCTTCTGGGCCGAAAACCCGCTGCTGCCCGCCGACCCGATCCGCGTCTGGCAGATCTGGAACGAGGAGAACTACAAGTACTTCGCCGCCCGGCCGAGCCCGTCGCAGTACGGCAAGCTCGTCGTCGACTCCTACCGCGACCTGCGCAGCGCCGACCCCGGCGCCCGGATCGTGCTCGGCGGCCTCTTCGCGCGGCCGAAGGGCGGCGGCGCCAAGCCCGCCGCGGGCCGGATCAAGCGGGCCTGGTTCGCCGCCGACTTCCTCGCGCGGATGTACAGGTCGACGCCCGGGGTGCGCGGCAAGTTCCTCGCCGTCGCCCTTCACCCCTACTCGCACGACTACCGGCAGCTGACCCCGGAAATCGAAGAACTGCGGGCGGCGCTGAAGGCCTCGCACGATCCCGGGCGGGCGATCTGGATCACCGAGCTGGGCTGGTCGAGCGGTCGTCCCAGCACCGCCAACGGCAACAACAAGTTCGAGAAGGGCCGCGCGGGCCAGGCGCGCGAACTGCGCGGCGCCTTCGGCCTGCTGCGCGCGAAGGCGGCCGCCTGGCGGGTGAAGCGGGTCTACTGGTTCTCGTTCACCGATTCGCCCGGGACCTGCAATTTCTGCGACGGATCGGGGCTCTTCGGCGCGGGCATGGCGCCGAAGCCGGCCTGGTCGGCCTACAAGAGCTTCGCCCGCTGAGCCGCCGCGGCGGGGCGGCCGGGCGCCACTTTCGTTGCACCGCGCCGGGGCGGGAAGGAACGGCGATCGGGCAGGAGTAATTTCGGATCGAGGACGATGCCCGATCGAGACAGCGCCGACCTGCTCTACACCGCCTGCCTGACGGCCTTCCTCGGCGCGCTGGTGGGGCTCGGGCTGCTGGGCGTCCCGGCGCTCCTGGTCGGCGCGATCGGGCTCGGCGCGGCGGCGCTCGGGATCGCGCTCTTCCACCGCCGGCTCGAAGCCCGCGACCGCGCCGGAAGGGGCCGGGCGAGCAAACGTTCGCGCGTGCCTGCCAAGTACGTTCCCAGCGTGCTCGAGGGCAGCTCGACAAGGCGCCGCCGGACGATTCACATCAGGCGTCGGCAGCACGCGGATCCACCGTTCCGATTCCGCTGATCCGAGCCTACCGCTGTGGTAGCGTCCGACATCCTGAAGTCGTGTCAATGAGCTGGACGGAGGCTTCGTCTCGTTTGCACCGGATCTGCCTCCGTTCGTGGGAAAGGGTGGATCTAAATGAGGAGAGGTTTCGGTAAGCCAGAAGGCGGGCGGCGCTTCTGGATCGCGACGCTGCTCTTGGCGGTGGTCGCGGCGTTGACCTTGGCCGCCTGCGGCGGCAGCGGGGGCACCACGACGAGCGGCTCCACCGCCCCCGCCGAAGGCGAAGAAACCTCCGAAGGCGGGATCGCCGCCGCGCCCGCGTTCAGCTCCGACGAACTCTACGAACACGCCGGCGCCAACTGGATCACCAACGGCGGCAGCACGACCAACGATCGCTACTCGACCCTTGACGAAATCAACACCGAAAACGTCAAAGAACTCAAAGGCGAGTGGAGGACGAAGATCGGCGCCAACGCGATGGCGGCGAAGTTCTCCGCCGAGGGCCAGGCGCTGGAGTACGAAGGCACGATCTACATCTCCGACGGCGCCGACGATGTCTTCGCCCTCGACGCGGGCAACGGGCACCGGCTCTGGAGCTACGAACCGCACCTGCCCCCCGACCCGCTCGGCGAAGTCGTCTGCTGCGGCTGGGACAACCGCGGCGTCGCGATCGGCGACGGCATGGTCTTCGTCTCGCAGCTGAACGGCGCCGAGGTGGCGCTCGACCAGCAGACCGGCAAAGTCAAATGGAGCACCAACGTGGTCAAACCGGGCCAGGGCTTCTCGATCACCAGCGCGCCGCTCTACTACAACGGCAAGGTCTACGTCGGCGGCTCCGGCGGCGAGTACGGCGTCCGCGGTCGGCTCACCGCGCTGAACGCCGAAACCGGCAAGGAGGAATGGCGCTTCTGGACCACGCCGTCGCCGCAGGAAACCGGCGGCGACACCTGGCCCAAGAACGACTCCTACAAGACCGGCGGCGCCTCGATCTGGAACACGCCGACGGTGAACCCGAAGACGGGCATGCTGTTCTTCTCCACCTCGAACGCGTCCCCGTGGACCGGCGGCAACCGCGAAGGGGAAAACCTCTTCACCGCCTCGATCGTCGGCCTCGACGCCGAAACCGGCAAATACCACTGCCACTTCCAGGAGGTCCACCACGACCTCTGGGACTTCGACGCGCCGAGCCCGACCGTCCTCTTCGACGGCGAAATGAACGGCGAAATGGTCGAAGCGGTGGGCGAGCCGGAGAAGACCGGCTGGGTCTACCTGGTCGACCAGAAGAACTGCAAGCCGATCTACCCGATCCCCGAGGTGAAGGTGCCGCAGGATCCGTCGCAGAAGACCTGGCCGACCCAGCCGGAGCCGACGATGGAACCGTTCAGCCCGATCGAAGCGCAGCCGGAGGCGGTCGAAAAGGCCGAAGAAGCCGTCGCCTCGAGCAAGCCGAAACCGAAGATCGTCGGCTCGAAGATCTTCACCCCGATGAGCTCGGACCCGAACGTGCTCAACCTGGTCGCCAACGCGGCGGTCGGTGGCGACAACTGGCCGCCGTCCTCCTACGACCCGGAAAAGAACATGTACTTCGTCTGCTCGCAGTCCGGCGCGCTCGGCCTGATCGTGCCGCCGAACGAAGAAAAGTACAAGGAAGGACAGACCTACATCGGCTCCGACACGATCGTCGCCAGCGGGTTCGAAACGCCCGGCTACGTGACCGCCTACGACATGTCGACCGGGAAGATCAAGTGGCAGAACAAACAGCCGCAGTCCTGCTACTCGGGCACCGTCACCACCGCCGGCGGCCTGCTCTTCGTCGGCCAGAACGACGGCAACCTGGTCGCCTACGACAGTGAGACGGGCAAGGAACTCTGGCACTGGCAGACCGGGGCCGGGGCGAACACGACGGTGACCCCGTTCGAATACGAAGGCGAAGAGAAGATCGCCATCTACGCCGGCGGCAACAGCCTCGCGGCGACGACCCACGGTGAAAACTTCTGGGTCTTCTCGCTGAAGGGCACGATGGCCGAACCGAAAGGCCTCGAAGGCGCCGCCGAAGGCACCGAGCACGCGGGCGAGGAAACCGAAGAAGGCGAAGCCGGCGAAGAAGCGGGCACCGGCGAAGCGGAAGGCGAAGGCAAAGAAGCCGAAGGCGGCGGCGCCGAAGCGGGCGCCGGGCCGAACGCCGAAGCCGGCAAAGAAGTGTTCGCCGAACAGTGCTCGGTCTGCCACGGCGCCACCGGCCACGGCGGCAACGGCGGCCCTGACCTGAGGACGATGCCGCTGGCCAAAGAACAGGCCGGGGCCGAAAAACAGGTGACCGACGGCGGCGGTGGGATGCCGCCGTTCAAGGGCGTCCTGTCGGAAGAAGAAATCAAGAACGTCGCCGCCTACGTGGTGGAAGACATAGTCGGGGGCAAGTAAGCTCGGCCGATGCTGATCGGCGGCGCCCGGCTAGACGATCCAGCGGCGCCGCTCAGCGACCTCCCCCGGTCCGGTCTCGCGACCGCGCCGGGGGAGGTCGCGCTTCTGTCCGCGGTCCGCTCGCTCACCTGGAGCGAGCTGGAGGAGGCGAGCTCCCGGCTGGCGGCGGGCTACCTGGGGCTGGGGCTGGGGCCGGGCGACCGGATCGCCTCGCTGATGCCGAACCGGGTCGACCTCGTCGTCCACTACCTCGCCTGCTTCAAGGCGGGGCTGATCGCGACGCCGCTGAACTACCGCTACACGGCGACCGAGATCGTCCACGCGCTCGAGGTGAGCGGCGCCCGCGTCCTGCTCGCCCACGAGGAGCGCGCCGAGGACGTCGCCGCGAGCGCGCCGGCGGGCGGCCTCGACCTGGGCACGATCGCCTACCGCGACGCCGAGCCCCTGCCGCAGGGCAACGAGGAGCCGGCGGCGGCCGCGGCGGGCTGGGACCGCGATTTCGCCGCCCTGCTCGCCGCCGAGCCGCTGCCGCACGACGACAACTTCGTCGACCCGGTGGCCCCGGCGGTGATCTTCTTCACCTCCGGCTCGACCGGCCCGGCGAAGGGCGTCACCCACACCCGCGAGACCCTGCGCTGGATGATCGCCAGTGCCGCGATGGCCTTCGAGCTCTCCGGCGAGGACGTCTTCCTCCCCGGCTCCTCGATGTCCCATATCGGCAGCTTCCTCTGGGCGCTGGCGACGCTCTCGGTCGGCGGCCGGGTGGTCGTCGCCCGCGCCACCGACGCCCACGAGCTGCTCCCCCTCCTGCGCGACCAGCAGCCGACGGTGCTGGCGATGATCCCGGCGGCGCTCTCGGCGCTGATCCACGACCACGACCTGCGCCCCGGCGACTTCGCCTCGCTCCGCGTCTGCCGCGCCGGCGCCGACAAGGTCTCGACCGAGCTGCTGAGCGAGTTCGCCGCCGCCGCCGGCTTCCCGATCGTCGAGGGCTACGGGATGACCGAGGTAGGCCTCGCCACCCTCAACCCGCCCTCCGGCGAGATCCGCCAAGGCTCGATCGGCACCCCGATCGGCGGCTTCCGCATCGAACTCCGCGACGAGGACGGCGGCCCGGTCGAAGGCGAAGCCGTCGGCCGCATCTGGATCGAGACCCGCAGCCGGATGAGCGGCTACTGGGAAGCTCCCGAGGCGACCGCCGAGGTAGTCGTCGACGGCTGGCTCGACTCCGGCGACCTCGCCCGCGCCGATGGCGACGGCTACCTCTGGTTCTTCGGCCGCAAGAAGCAGGTCATCGTCCACGACGGCTCCAACATCAGCCCCTACGAGGTCGAGGGAGCCCTCGTCGACCACCCCGCCATCGCCCTCGCCGGCGCCGTCGGCGTCCACGACGCCGTCCACGGCGAGAACGTCCGCGCCTACGTGACCCTCGCTCCCGACTGCGAAAAGCCCTCCGCAGCGGACCTCATCGTCCACTGCCGCGAACGGATCGGCTACAAGGCCCCCGAGGAGATCGTCTTCTTGGAGGAGATGCCGCTCAATCCGACCGGCAAGATCGATCGCGTGGGCTTGAAGCGTATGGCCGAAGACCACCTGCACCCGCACGGATTGGCTGGGTGAGCTGAGCGGGGAGGGATCGGGGGACCCCTTCACTCACAACAGCGGGGAGGTTCGTTCAGGGGTCCCCCGATCCCTCCTCAAGCGCCGGATTCGATCGCGCGCTGGAGGGTCTCGGCGGCGAGCTTGTGGGCGTCGCAGATGCGGCCCAGGTGAAGGAGGGAGTCGGTCTCGGTGGCCACCTCGCCGTCGCCGAGGCGGAGGACGATGGGGACGTCGGGGCGGAGGTCCTCGGCGGCGAGGCCGACGGCGACGTTGACGAGGTCGTCGGAGGTGACCGCGGCGATGGCGCCACAGCGTTCGATGCCGACGCGTTGCAAGGCCTCGCGGTCGTCGCCACGGCCGATCATCACCGGGATTCCGGCTGCCCTGGCGAGGCGGACGCTGGGGGCTTCGGCGTCGCGCTCGATCGCGATCACGGCGACGCCGCGATCGCGGAGGGCCTGGGCCAGGCGGAAACCCACCTGGCCGAAGCCGACGAGGACGACGTGGTGGCGGGCGGGGGCGGCGCGGGGGCCGAGGAGGGTGGTGAGGCGGCGGCGGCTCCCGCGGCGGACGAGGGCGGCGGTGAAGATGGCGACCAGGACCACCGCGAGGACCATGTTGGCCGCCGAGACGAGCTTGAACCAGGCGGGGCCGGCGGCGGCGCCGGGCGGGCCGGCGACGGTCGCCACCGAACGGGTGGAGAAGTAGAAGGCGTCGACGAGGCCGTGGTGGAAGGCGATCATCGTGATCACCATCTCGATCACCAGGGCGCCGAAGAGGCCGGCGCCGGCGGCGAGGAGGAGCCGCAGCGCGTCGTCGACCAGGCGGACGCCGTGGCCGTGGCGGCCGACGATGTCCTCGCCGGCCAGCGCCAGGCAGCCCTCGGCGAGGTCGCCGGCGACGATCTCCGAGGGCGAGAGCACGTGGACCTTGGGGGCGACGTGCTCGAGCTCGCGCGAGACGGTGTGGTCGAACATCGTCACCCAGAGCGGCAGGTCGGGGCGCACGTGGGCGCTCAGCAGGGTCAGCCGCAGGGCGTGGGCGTCGTCGCGGGTGACCACCGCGACCGCCCGCCAGTGGCCCTCGCGCAGCATCGCCGCGGCTTCGCCGTCGGTCAGGTCGAGGGCCGAGGAGGCCGGAGCGCCGCTCTGCTCGAAGCGCCGCAGGAGCGCCGCGCCGAGGCCGCCCCCCTCGCCGAGGACGAGCACGCCGCCGGTCCGCGCGTCGCGCTGCTCAGGCGGGCTGGGCGGTGAGGTCTGCGGAGTCTGGGTCACGATCCCCCGGATCTTCCCGGTTCGCCGCCTCCGGGTCCTCCCCACCCCCGCCGCCGCCGAGCAGGCGCAGGGCCGCGCCCAGCAGGAAGCAGGCGAGCGCCGCGGCCGCGAACAGCCACCAGAGGTGGTGCGAGTCCCCTTCGATGTGGCCGGGGTCGCCGACCGCCAGGGTGGTCCCACCGGAGGCCGCGGCCAGCGGCCCGAGCGGGGTCGTGTCGACGCGGCCGAGGCGCCACTCCGGCGAGTAGGGGACGGCGAGGGTGCCGGTCAGCGACCCGGCGCCGAAGGAGGTGAGCGCGTATTCGTACTCGCCCGCCGGCAGTTCGGGCAGCGGCGCCGTCCAGCGGCTCGGGGCCGACTCTTCGAAGCGGAGGGGGATCGTCTTGCCTGCGGCGGAGCGCAGCCGGCCTTCGAGGCCTGCGACTTCGAGCGGCCTGCCGCCGACCGTGGTCGGGGCCACTTCGAGCTCGCGCCGGTCGCCGGGAACCAGGCTCGGGGTCAGCGGCGGCGGCGCCACCCCGCGCTCGACCCAGCGGGCCGCGTCCTGGAAGAGCCGCGGCCGGTCCCGCCATTCGCCCGCCCACGCCGCGGTCAGCCCGGGCGTCCAGGCGGCGACCCGGCCGGCGCCGTACCCCCACTGGGCGAGCACCGGGTCGGGGGGGTGGTTTTTGTCCTGGCCGAGCAGCGCCGCCTCGGCCCCCGGCTTCAGTTCGGTCACCACGTTGCCGCCCAACGGCGGCAGCCCTTCGCCGACCAGGCTGCCGGTGATCGGGCTGGGGTCGCCGGAGGAGACGCCGATCTTGCCGCGCAGCCGCACCGTCCGGGTGTTGATCCGCGTCTCTTTGTCGAAGATTTTCGGCAGCTGGCGCGCGTCTTCGGTGGCGTAGTAGTTGCCCCCGGTTTCGCCGGCGATCTCCTTCAGCAGCTTGAAGTCCGCTTCCGCCCCGAGCGCCACCGTGGCGACGCTGATCTTGCCCTTCTTCAGCCCCGGCACCAGCTGTCGGTAGGAGCCCGGTTCGCTGATCCC
This sequence comes from Solirubrobacterales bacterium, assembly GCA_035502495.1. Classification (GTDB taxonomy): domain Bacteria; phylum Actinomycetota; class Thermoleophilia; order Solirubrobacterales; family 70-9; genus VAYN01. Next base: position 5,271 of record DATJUK010000100.1, on the reverse strand, counting down.
GTCGGTGAGCAGGATGATGTGGCGGTCCTTCGCCTTCGAGCGTTCGATTTCCCTGACCCCGGCGGCGAGGCCCTTGTAGATGTTGGTGCCGCCGTTGGCCGGGATCGTGTTGATGACGCGTTCGATCTTGGCGACGTTCGACGGTTCGACCCGGGTCAGCGGGACCAGCACCTTCGGCTTGATTTCGAAGCCGACGATGCCCACCTGGTCGCGGTGCTTGAGCAGGAAGGCGAGGGCGCCGCGCGCGGCCGCCTGGGCCATCGCGATCTTCGGCACCCCGCCGACCTCGTTGATCATGCTGCCGGAGCGGTCGAGGATCAGCTCGATGGCGACGTTTTTGCGCTGCAATTTGCCGGGCACGAGGGATTTGACCGGCAGCACTTCCTGGAGCGGGGACTTGTAGTACTTGCCCAGCGAGAAGGAGTGGTCGCCGCCGAGGGCGAGCAGGCCGAGCGCCTGGTCGCGGACCGCCGCCTCGATGGCTGCCGCCCGCGCCTTGCCGAGCTCTTCGCCGGAGACGTCTTCGAGCACCACTGCGTCGAACCGCCTGTACCCGGCGGCGGTGGCGGGCAGCGCCCCGGCGGCGGCCTCGGTGACCTCGAAGCCGTCGGCCCGCATCAGTTCCGCGGCGGCGGTGCCGTCGGCGCCGGCGACAAGGACCCGCGGGGCCCGCTCGACCCGGACCGTGGTCCCCAGCGCGTCGTTGCGCGGGCGCGCGTCGGGTTCGCTCGCGACCGTCACCTCGTACCCGTAGGAGCCCGGCCGCCGCGGTGCCTTGACGCTGAAGAGGAACGGGTTGTCGCCGACCCCGAGCCTGACCCGCTCCTGGCCGACCGGCGAGCCGTCGCGGCTGACCCGCAGCACCGCGGGCGCGGCGACCGTGGCGCGCACCGTGACCTCGAGCGAGAGCGGGTCCCCGGCGTGCAGCGCGGGCGGCGCTTCCAGCCGGGTGACCGCGGCGTCGGCGGGCTGCGCGGTGAGGGCGACGGTGTCGATCGCGACGCCGCGTTCGCGCGCGGCGGCGGCGAGGGCCAGCGGTTCTCCTTCGGTCTGCCGGCCGTCGCTGAGGAGGACCACGCGGCCGCCGCGCGGGGTGCGGGCGAGGGCGAGGGCGAGCGCGGCCTGGAGCCCGGTGCGCCTGCCTTCGACGCTGCCGCCGGCCGCGCGCGCCAGCGGCCCGGTCCCCGCGCCGGTGATTTCCGCCCCGCCGCCGAACTGGACCACGTGGCAGGCGGCGCCGCAGCCTTCGTTCGCCGCCAGCCATTCGCCCTCGGCCGCGGCCGAGGAGGCGCCGACGCTGAGCGAGCGGTCGAGGACCAGCGTGGTCGGCGGCGCCTCGGAGCCGGTCGTCGGGTCGAAGAGGGCGACCGCGACGAGCACCAGGGCGGCCAGCTGGAGGCCGGTCGCGACGCGCCGGCGGGTGGTGGGGCCGCGATCGGGTTCGCGCCACCAGGCGTAGAGCGCCTCGAGCACGAGGACGAGGAGCGCCGCCGCCAGCACCCAGCGCCACCAATCGGTGTGGCCGGCGTGGACGGTGGGGGCGGGAGCCGCGAGGTCGACCGCGGCGCCCGCCGCCGGGGCCGCGCCGGGGTTGACGCCGAGCGCCAGCTCCCGCCTGCCCCACGGCCCCTCCAGGGTGACCACGTAGTTGCCCGGCTTCGCCAGCGTGACCGGGACTTCGGTGCCGGCGGCGACCCTGAGGCCTTCGCCTTCGCCGCCCGCCACCGGGGCGACGCTCGCGGCGGTGGTTCCGTCCGGCTCGGCGACGGCGAACGGGACGCCGGCGACCGCGCTCGGCGGGGCCAGGCGCTGCGACCAGGCGACGATGTCGTCGATCAGCGCCGGGAAGTCGGCGAGCTGGGGCAGGTTCGATTCGGAGGGCTCGAAGGAGAGCAGCGCGACCCGCCGCCCGGCCACGGTGCCGGAGGCGATCAGCGGGCCTTCCGAGCTCCAGGCGGCGGCGGTCATCGCGGCGGGCAGGGCGAGCCGGCGCGAGGCTTCGGCGCCGATCGTCAGCGAGGCCAGGTCGACCCCTTCGAGCAGCGGGCTCGCCGCTTCGGTGCCGCTCATCCGGCTGTCCTTCATCGTGCCGAGGGAGCGCCCGCCGGGGAACCGCGGCGGGTCGACCAGCAGCACCCCGGGCGCGGCGGGCAGGCCGCCCGCGGGGACGAAGTCGTCGAGCACCAAGAGATCGCTGGTGCCCGGGTCGGTCGGCTTGTAGGTCTGCGGCGTGCGCAGGCGCAGCTTCACCCCGGGGACCGAGGCGAGGGCGCGGGCGAGCGGCAGGGCGCGGCGGCGCTCGCCGACCAGGGTGATCCGCTCGCCGCCCGGGCGGGGGACGGAGACGAAGGCCGAATCGTCGGCGGCGAGCCCGTCGCCGGGCGGCAGGCTGATCTGCGCGGTGGTCCCCGGGTCGGTGGTGAAGACCAGCGGGACGCTGCCGTTCGCGGGCACCTCGACGCTGACGCGATGGGTGGGTTCGCCGCTGATCGCGATCTCCAGCGGCACCTTCCGCCCCCGCTTGCCGCCGCGATCGGTGACGCGGACGAAGACTTCGCAGGCTTCGGCCCCGAGCCGGTCGCAGTGGGCGCTCGCCCCGCCGAGCCCGACGTCGGCGACTTCCTTGCCCACCGCGACGTCTTCGTAGGAGCCTGCGCCGCCGTGCACCCGCGGCGGCGCTTCCTCGGGCGCCCGCAGCAGCACGACTTCGCTCGCGTCCCCGGCCCGCAGGCCGGCGGCCAGCCGCAGCGCCGCGGTCAGGTCGGCGGCGCCCGGCCCGGCGCCGAGGCGCGCCGCCGCCGCGCCCGCGCCCGCCGCGTCGCCTTCGTAGAGCACCGTGGGGGTGGCGCCCGCGCCGACGATCCTCACCGCTTCGTCGCCCGGCACCCGGGCGAGCCGTTCGCGCAGCTCGGCCCGCGCCGCGTCGACCCGCGTGCCGCCGCCGTCCGCCGCCCCCATCCACATCGACTCGTCGACGACGTAGACGCGCGAGCCCTTGGTCGCGCTCTTCTCGCCGACCGGGTGGGCGAGGGCGAAGACGAGGAGGACGAGGGCGAGCAGCTGGAGGAGGAGCAGGAGCGGCAGCGGCGGCCGGCCGAAGCGGCGCGCGGCGCCGCCGCCGACCCGGGGCAGGTCGCGCCAGGCGAGCAGGCTGCCGACCTCCCGGCGCGGCGGCCGGCGGCGGCGGAAGTGGAGCGCGATCAGCGGGACCGCGAGGACGAGGGCGGCTAGCGCCCCGGCGTCGAGCAGGCTCACCTGGCGGTCCTCACCACGGCAGCCTCGCCACCCACTTCAGCGCTTCGAGGTAGTTCTGCTGCAGGCCCGCGCTCGCCCCGGGGACCGCCCCGCCCGCCGCCGGGACGAAGGAGAATTCCTCGCCGGTCTGGGTCGCCCCGGTCACCTGCCCGGTCCGCGCCTTGCCGCCCGCCCCCTCTTCGTCGCCGGCTTTGTTGCGTTCCCTGCCGCCTTTGGCCGAGCGCGAGGGCGCGTACCCGGGCTGGATCTTCACCGCCTGGGAGGCCTGGCCCTTGATCTGGGTCGCGTGGCCCTGCCGGCCGTTGCCCTGTTCGCCGCCCGCTTTGCCCGCCCCGGTCGGGGTGCCGGATCGGGGCGATTCCTGGGCGCCGGCGGTCGATTCGTCGCCCTGCCCGTTGGGGTTCGACTTCTTCGTCCCCGCGCCGCTCACTTCGGAGCTGCCCTTGCGACCGCTGCCCTTGTGCTGTTTCTGCCCTTTGACGCTGAAGCCGACCGTCGGGTGTTCTTTTTCCTCGCTCGGCGTGCTCGGCCCGCGGCCGTTATTGGGGCTGCCCTGCTTGCCGCCTTTGGTGTCGGCGCCCTTGCTGACGTTGCCCGCCGCCTGGCCTTTCTTCCCCGCCTTGCCGCTGCCCTTGGTCGCCGCCGCCTTGCCTCGGCGCGTCGCGGACTTGCCCTGAGGGATCTGCTGGTAGCCCTGGTCCTGGCTCTGGACCGCGCTCGCTTCGGGCCGCTTCTTGCCTTCGACCTTGTGCAGCTTCCCGGTCGGCGCCAGGTGCTTTTCGGGCTTCTTGGCCTGCTTCTCGTGGTGTTCGGCCGGAGCGCCGGCGGCGCCGGCGCCGCCGTTCGGGCCGAGCGCCTGGGTCGGGGTCCGGGAGGGGGAGCCGCCGGTCGCCAGGCCGATCGCGACGACCGCGGCCAGCGCCAGGACCACCCCGCCGAGCACCGACCAGTCGTCGCGGCCCGCCCGCGCCGCGCTCGCGCGCCAGTCCTCGCGGCCCGCCGCCAGGAGGCCGGCGGCATCGGCGACGGTGCGCCGCTCGAGCGGGTTCTCCTGGCCGCCGCGGGCCTCGATCTCGAGCGCCGTCGCCAGCCGGTCGTTCAGCCCCAGCTTGTCGTCGAGCAGGCGCGCCAGCCCGAACGGCGAGGGGCCGCGGAAGGCAAGGACGGTGACCGCGACGAGGAAGGTCGCGAGCGGCACCGCGACCACCACCCACTGGGGGAAGGCGCCGAGCAGGGCGAGCGCCTCGAGCACCGCGGCGAGGCCGAGCGCGACCGCCGCGTGGCGCCGCGCCAGGGCGACCAGACGACGGCGCGCGACGATCCCTCGCCAGCGCCGCAGCTCCTCGCCGAGGTGGCGTTCGTCCGCCCCGGCGGCGAGCGCCCCGGCCCCGGCGAGGTCGACTACCTCACGCGGATCAGCGGACAGCCATCGCCACACATATCGACGGTACCAAGCCGCAAATTCGGCCGAAGATGAGCACTCAATAGTGTTCTGTGGGGATGAGACGCAGGCTCGCGACCATCGGTGCAATCGTTTTCCTGGCCTCCCTCGCGGCGGCCCCGCCGACGCTCGCCGGCGGCCGGGCGAAGTCGGGCTGGGGAGCCGATTCGAGCTTCGTCGGCCGCTACCGCGTGAAGGTCACCCAGCCCGGCAGCGCGGGCGTCCGCGGCGGCGAGCTGACGATGTTCATCCAGGAAGAATTCCCCGGCTCCGCCGAACCGGCGGGCATCCTCAAGCTGCGGACGAAGACCAACAACGACGTCGTCTACCTGAAGGAACTGAAGCGCCGCGGCCGGATGCGGACGGCGATCGTCAAGGGCGGCTCCTACCTCGGCCCGACGATCGGCAACTTCAAGGCGACGATGAAGCGGCCGGGCCTGCTCGTCGGCCGCGTCGCCACCAAGGGCCTCGGCACGGTCCGGGCGGTCTTCCACCGCTACTCGACCAAGCCGACCCCCTGACCCACCGGTTCCCCCCGTTGCGTTCGCAGAAATCACCGCTATGCGGTGATTTCT
>DATJUK010000099.1:0-4042 GCA_035502495.1 Solirubrobacterales bacterium | reverse complement strand
AACTCAAGCCAGGCTTGAGTTTTAGTCCCGTCGACGGGTGGGGTGGGGTGGGTGGGGTCAGCCGCCGTGGATGGCGTACTTGATCTTCTTGCTGCCCTTCTTGATCGCCTGGGGGACGAGGCCTTCGGGGGCTTCGAACTTGGCCGGGATCGACTTCCAGCCGGCGGGGGCCTTGCCCTCCACGTATTCGGTGATCACCTTGTACGCTTCCGCGCAGCTGACGCCGCCTTCGACTTTGATCGCCTTGACCGGCAGCGAATACGGCTTGCTGGCTCCTTCGAGGTGAAGCTTGACCGTCTTGTTCGCGCAGGTCGAGGCGCCGCGCGCCGAGGCGGCGGTGGGGGCGACGACGGCGGCGGTGCCGGCCAGGGAGGCCGCGCAGGCGAGGATCGCGGCGCCGCGGCCGAGGTTGAGCTTGGTCTTCATCTACTTCCTTTCTCCGCGGGCACCGGGCGTCCCGCGCTCTCACGTTTGAGCTGGATGCGGGGATCATCTCGGTCCGCGGAGACGACCACTAGGACGAGAGCGCACGATTTCCGCGACGAGGTTCGCGCATTCCCGGTGGTCAGCAGCGCCGCCCCCGCCGCCGGACCGCATTCCCATGCGGCGCCGGCCGTTACTTCCTGGCTCTCGGCTACCTTCAGGTGCTCGTGGCGAGCACGATCGAACCGTTGAGCTACCGCCGTCCGCCGCCGCCGCCGCGGCGCCGCCGACGCGTCTGGCTGATCCCGCTGCTGGTCGGGATGGTCCTCCTGGCGCTGCTCGTCGCCGCGCTGGTCCGGGCGGAGACGAAGACGATGCCCTACCTGACCGTCCACCGGGTGCTGCCGAAGACGGTGAAGCTGCCGGGCAGGCCGTTCACCCCAGCCTGGCCGCGCGAAGGCGAGGCGACGGTGGCCGTCGAGGGGGTCGGCAGCCTCGGCTCGACCGGCGGCCAGAAGCCGGTGCCGATCGCCAGCGTCGCCAAGGTGATGACCGCCTACCTGACCCTGAAGAAGTTCCCCCTGGCCCCCGGCGAGGAAGGCTTCAAGGTGCGGATCACCCGGGCGCAGGTGGCCGAAGAGCGCGAGCGGGTGGCGCTCGACCAGTCGACGGTCGCGGTGCGGGCGGGGGAGACCCTCACCGAGCGCCAGCTGCTGGAGGCCCTGATGCTGCCCTCGGCGAACAACATCGCGGCGCTGCTCGCGGTCCACGACGCCGGGTCGATCGGCGCCTTCGTCAGCCAGATGAACAAGACCGCCGAAGAACTGGGGATGGCTCAGACCACCTACACCGACCCGAGCGGCTTCGAAGAGACCACCGTCTCGACCGCCTCCGATCAGGTGAAGCTGGCCCGCGTGGCGATGGCCGACCCGACCTTCGCCGCGATCGTCGCCAAGCCCTCGACCGTGCTGCCGGTCGTCGGCCGGGTCGTCAACTACAACGAACTGGTCGGCCACGACGGCTACGTCGGGATCAAGACCGGCTCCGACTCGGCGGCGGGCGGCTGCCTCCTCTTCGCCAAGGAGATGACCGTCGACGGGCACACCTTCACCGTGCTCGGGGCGATCTTCGGCCAGCACGACGGCGAACTGGTGAGCGCCGCGCTGGCGGGCGCCGACGAACTCGCCGGCTCGGTCGCCGCCGCGGTGCGGACCCGGGTCGCGGTCCCCGAGGGCACCACGGTGATGCGGCTCGAAAACGCCGACGGCGACGTCGTCCCGGTGAAGACCGGCAGGGCGCTGAAGGAGATCGGCTGGCCGGGGATGCGGACCCCGGTCCACCTCGGGGTCGGCCCGGCGCGTCGCTCGGCCGGTGAAGGCGAACGCTGGGGCACGGTGATGGTGCGCGGGACGACGGTCGAGCGGGCACCCGCCGTCGCCGCCGACTCACTCGGCGAACCGTCGCTCGGCTGGCGCCTCCAGCACCTGCCGTAAGGCGGGTGGCGGAACCGAGCGGCCGCCGCGCCGCCGACGGGCGGGCGCGCCCTCCCCCGGCGCGCCCCGCGTTACTCGGGCTTCTTCTGCTCGACCGGCGTCGGCGCCGCGGCGGGCTCCTTGCCGTCGAGCGACTCTTTGAACTGACGGATGCCGGTGCCGAGGCCGCGTGCCGCCTCGGGCAGCTTTTTCGGGCCGAGCACGAGGATGGCGACGATCAGCACGACCAACAGGTGCATCGGGCTCTCCAGGCCACTGAACATATGCCCGCTTCCTCTCTCTGGTTCGGTTTGCGGGAGCTTGCGGGATTCTACGCCGCTCCGCCGTCGGCGGATCAGTTGCCGTGCGCGGCCTTGCCGAGGCCCTGCACGGTCGACCCGGTGACCACCTTGGCGCAGTCTTTCGGTTCGGGGTCGATCGAGTCGACGATCGCGATCCCTTCCGGATGCCCTTTGTCGCCGCACTGGATGTACCAGTCCTTGACCCCGTCGGCGGCGACGATCACGTCGTTGCCGCCGCGCCCGAAGAAGCTGTCGACGCCGGGCTGGCCGAGCATCACGTTGCGGCGCCCGTCGCCGATCAGGACGTCGTTGTCGAAGGAGCCCTCGATGTCCTCGTCGGAGCGGGGGAGGCGCACTTTGTGGCAGTTCTTGATCGCGTCGATCCAGGCCCAGCCCGCTTCGAGCGAGATGTAGAGCGTCCCCGGGTGGGCCTGGGTCTCGGCGAAGGAGGCGTTGTCCTCGCCCGGCCCGCCGTCCAGCGTCCCGCCCGCGCAGCCGCCGCCCGCCGCCAGCAGGTCGCCGCCGCCTTCCCCGTAGAGGTAGGTCGGGCCGGGGAGGCCGCCGATCAGCCCGTCGGAGCCGTCGCCGCCGTAGATGTGGTCGGAGCCGGGCCCGGACTCGATCAGGTCTTCCTCCGGGCCGCCGTGGATGACGTCGTCGCCGTCGCCGCCGTTGACGCGGACGAAGTCGACGGCTTCGAGGCTGCCTTTGACCAGCAGTTCGTCGTTGCCGGGGCCGAGGTCGGCCATCAGCCAGCGCGCCGGGCCGCCGGTCGGGCAGGTGACCGACTTCGGGTCGCCGGGGACCGGGGCGCAGCCTGCGCCCGCCGCGAGCCGCGCCTTCGCTTCCACGGTGAAGGCGCCGCTGGTCGATTCCGCTTCGCCTTCCTTCACTTCGCCGGTGTCGTGTTCGCGGTTCTCTTCTTCCTTGGCTTCGCCCTCGGCGTAGGAGACGACGAGGTCGTCGCGGCCTGCCCCGCCGACGATCTGCAGGCCGCCGCCGCCCGCCGGGTCGGCGTCGAGCGTGACGTAGGCGGAGCCGACCGGCGCCGGTTCCTTGCCGCAGGAGATCCGGATCGGGCCGCCTGTGCACTTGTCGTCGCCCTGGCCGCCGTTCAGTTCGTCGCGACCACCGCCGCCGATGATCGTGTCGTTGCCGGGGCCGCCGACGATCGTGTTCGACTGCCGGTCGCCGACCAGCGTGTCGCGGAAGGCCGATCCCTCGATCGACTCGAAGCGGAAGAGCCGGTCGTGGCCGTCGCCGAGCGCTTTGTGCTTCGGCAGCGAGACCCAGACGCCGCTGCCCTTCTTGCCCGCCACGGCGGTCGCGAACGAGGCGATGTCGCCCTTGCCGGGGCCGCCGTCCATGCGGTCGTAGCCGTAGTCGCCGCGGACCAGGTCTTCGTTGCCGGGACCGCCGTTGACGGTGTCGATACCGAGCCCACCGCTGACTTCGTCGCGGTTGCCGGCGCCGCCGCTGAGGTGATCGTCGCCGAGGTCGCCGAAGACGCGGTCGGTCCCCGGGCCGCCTTCGATCCAGTCGTTGCCGCGGCCGCCGTGGATCAGGTCGTTGCCGGGACCGCCACAGATGATGTCGTTGCCCAGTCCGCCGTAGATCTTGTCGTTGCCGGGACCGCCCCAGATCACGTCGGCCCTGTCGGTGCCGTGGATCACGTCGTTACCGTCGGTGCCGACGATCGTCGCCCGCTTGCCGTGGCACATCGGCGCGACTTCCGATTCGGCGCCCGCGGCGGTCACCGCGAGGGCGGCCGCGACGAGCGCGGCGAGCAGGGCGATGGCGGCGATCCGTCTCCTCACGGCCCGACATTGTGGCGGGCCGTGCGGC
>DATJUK010000098.1:0-4837 GCA_035502495.1 Solirubrobacterales bacterium | reverse complement strand
GCTGTGGCCGCCACGAGACGCCCGACGTGACCGGTTCAGCCGGGCAGTGCGCAGGGACGTGAGCCTTTCGCAGGGACGGCACCGGGACGTGTGCGTCCCGTGGGGAACGCCACGGAGACCCGACAGGTCCCCGCCGTCGACGAGGTGCCGTGGAGCCTTTCCGTCGCATAGGACGTTTCTCTCCACGGCAAGCTCCCGACCGATGGGCAGACCGTGTCCGATGCGACATCCCGGTGACGATCCGCGGCTCCGTGCAGAACGCCACGTCCCCGCCACGCCCCCCGACGCCTCCGCCGCCCGCGTCCCCACGGACTGCTCAAGAGTCTCCGCGTAACATTTAGGGTTCCAGGCACCCTAAACGTTACGCAGGGATCCCTGAGCGATCGCTTTCCCGGCGCCTCGCGCACGTCTCCGTCACGTCATCCGCACCTCCCCCCGAACTCCGGCCGTCTCGGCCAGGGCCACCGCCTGCCAGGGCCGTGGCCGAGACGGCCGCGTCCCGCAAATCCGAGGCGCCGGCCCACGCCGCCCCCGGGCCGGCGCGAGCCGGGCGTCAGCCCACCCGGGCCCTGGACGGCGCCAGCCAACGCCGGCCCCGGACGGCGCCGGCCCACGCCGGCCCCGGACGGCGCGAGCCCACGCCGGCCCTGGACGGCGCCAGTCCACGCCGGCCCCGGACGGCGCGAGCCCACGCCGGCCCCGGGCCGGCAGCCCACCTTGCCCGAACCCTTCCCCGGGGGCCGTCCCCCGGATCAGCCACCTACGCGGTCGGCGCCGGCCTCGGCGACGGCGGACATGCCGTCGAGGGTGGCGCCGGCGAGGCCGCGGACGACGATCGTGTCGAGGGCGGTGTAGGCGGCGAGGGCCGACTGGACCGCGGCGGCGTCGGCGCCGGCGATGCCTACCGTGCCCGCGGGGGCGGCGAGGCGGTCGAAGTGGTCGCGGTAGCCCTTGTGCAGGTTGCGGTAGAAGGATTCCTCCTTGGCCAGGCGCTCGGCGGCGTCGGGGCCGACCGCGGTGCGGACGTAGCCGAAGACCGGCGGCCGCTGATGGTGGGCCTCGGAAGCGCCCGCCTCCACCTCCCCGCGTTTGCCTGCGGCGAAGTCGGGGGTCATCCAGTTGAAGAAGGCCCCGTCGTAGGAGGAGCCGGCGAGCCGGCACATCTTCGGGCCCATCGCGGCGAGGACCAGCTTTACCTCGGGGAGCTTCTCGCGCAGCTCCGGCAGCGCCTCGCGCATCGCCGTCAGCGGCTTCTCCGAGAAGCCGGCGCCGACTCCGAGCCAGAGGCGACCGGGGTCGAGCCCGAGCCGGTCGATGTCGGCGGCGATCGTCGCGGCGGGCTGGCGGTCGAGGGCGATCACCCCGACCCCGAGCTCCAGCGCCGGCGCGCCCTTGGCGAACTCGGCGAGCGTCTTCAGGCCTTTGGCCCCCGGGTGGTCGTTCGACCACATCGAGGTGTAGCCGAGCTCGGCGCAGCGCTCGGCGAGCGGCACGGCGACCTCGGGGTCGAGACCGGCGGCGACTCCGAAGCCGCGGCTCATCCGGCGTCCTCCTCCGGGCCGGGACCGCTGCTCTCCGCGGCGGCGCTGCCCTCGGCGGCGGCGACGCCGTAGGTCGGCGCGCCTTCCGCGGTCGGCGCCGGCGCGGCCGTCAGGCCGGGGGCGCCGGCGGAAGCGGTTCCGCCCGGTCCCACCTTCTCCAAGAGCGCCACGCACTCGATGTGCGGGGTCTGCGGGAACATGTCGACCGGCCTCACGCGGCGGAGCTTATAGCCGGCCTCCTCGAGCTGTTTGGCGTTCGGGGCCAGCGTCGTCGGGTTGCAGGAGACGTAGACGATCCGCCGCGCCTCGCACTCGATCAGCCGGCGGACGATTTTCTGCGAGAGGCCGGCGCGGGGCGGGTCGACCACGACGACGTCGGGCTTCCCCGCCGCCTCGACCAGCGGCCGCACCCCGGTGCGCGCGTTGCCGGCGAAGAACTTGGCGTTCTCGATCTTGTTGCGGCGCGCGTTGCGCTCGGCGTCGTCGATCGCCTCGGGGACGATCTCGAGGCCCCAGACCTGGCCCGCGTCGCGCGCCATCGTCAGCCCGATCGTGCCGATCCCGCAGAAGAGGTCGAAGACCCGCTCGCGGCCGCTCAGGCCCGCGAACTCGGCAGCCACCCCGTAGAGGCGCTCGGCCATCTCGGTGTTGGTCTGGAAGAAGGCGCCGTGGGACATCTCGAACCGCAGGCCGCAGAGCTCCTCGTGCAGGCGCTCTTCGCCGAGCGCCCCGGTCGGCCCGTCGGTGCCGCCGGAATCGCCCTCGATCGTCGTGTGGAGGTCGACCGGCGGCCGCGGCAGCCGCGCCGCGGTGGTCACCAGGCGGGTCTGGATCTGCCCGGTCCGCCGCCCCTCGCGGACGACGAGGTTGCGCAGCAGCCCCCGCCGCGCCCCCGCGTCGTAGGCCGCGAGGTCCTCCATCCGCGCCCATTCGCGCACCCCGTTGCGGGCCGCGTTGCCGGCTTCGGAGGCCAGCTTGCAGTCGTCGACGTCGACGATCAGGTCCCAGCGGCCGCGCGCGTGGAAGCCGAGCGCGACGCCCTCGTCGGCGGTGCCGACGGCGCCCGCCCCGAACGAGTACTCGAGCTTGTTGCGGTAGCGCCACTCTTCGAGCGCCGGGACGATCGGCTCCATCTCGAAGCCGTCGAGGCCACCGATCCGCCGCAGCGCGTCCTCGACCTGGGCCTGCTTCTCGGCCAGCTGGCGCTCGTAGGGGAGGCCCTGCCAAGGGGCTCCGGGGCAGGGGTCGCCGCCGTGCGTGCAGCGGTCGGGGACGCGGTCGGCGCCCGCCCGCAACAGCTCCACCGTGCGCGCCTCGGCGAAGCGCTTCTTGCCTTTCGTCACCTCGGCGAGGACGCGGTCGCCCGGCAGCCCGCCGGCGACGAAGACGACGAAGCCGTCGGCGCGGGCGACCCCGCGACCGCCGAAGGCGAGCGAGTCGATCTCCACCTCGAGTCGCTCGCCTTTGCGCGGCGCCCTACCCGGGGGCGCCGCATCGGTGCGCGTCGCGCCCTCCACCTACGGCAGTTTCCTGCGCGCCTGGCGGACCAGCTTCTCCAGCTCGGAGAGCAGCGCGTCGGTCTGTTTGCGGCCCCGTTTGAGCAGCTCGCCGATCATCTTCTCGGCGTCGCCGTGGGTCATCCGGCCGCGCTTCACCGCGTCGTCGACGACCTCCTGGATGCGCTCGCGCGAGAGCGTGACGCTGTGCTCGAGCGAGTCGCGGAACTGCGCTATCGATTTGTCGAGGCCGACGCTCGGGCGCGAGGAGCGCGCTTTCGGCGCGGCTTTCGCGGAGGTCGACGCTTTCGGCGACGCGCCCCCAGGTTTCGCCGCCTTCGCCTTCGCCGCAGCGGGTTTTTTCGCCGCGGCTTTCGGCGTCGATTTTTTGGCAGCTTTTTTCGTCCCCGCTTTTTTCGCGGCAGCTTTTTTCGGTTTCGCTTTGCCGGCTTTTTTGGCGGCAGGTTTTTTCGCCGCTTTTTTGCCGGAGTCTTTCTCGTCAGCCATCAGCGCCCCCTCGTCTTTGGTCACGATTGCCGGGTCCGGGACTTCTACCCATGCGCCGAATATCTCAATTTGCGAGGACCGGCGGGTCGTCTCCCGCGAAGCGGGCCTCGACCGGGGCGTGGTCGGAGAGGCGCAGGGCCTTGCCGTCGAGGCTCAACTCGCGCCGCTCGGGCGGCCATCGGACCGGCGCGGCGACGACGTCGAGGCCGCGCACCAGCACGTGGTCGATCGCCTGCGGCCCGGTCGTCGGCGAGTCGAGCCCGAAGTCCGCCGCCAGCCTGGCGAACAGCTCCGGGTCCTCGGCCGGGCGCAGGTTGAGGTCGCCGCCGAAGATCAGCGGCGCGTCGCCGGCCCAGCCGCTCGCCGCTTCGACAGCCAGCAGCACGTCGGCCACCGCCAGCCTCGGCAGATCGTTGGTCGCGTGCAGGTTGGCGACGCAGACGCCGGAGGCGGTGCGGGTGAAGGCCATCGCGCGCCGCTCCGGCGCGCCCGCGTGGATCTCCAGCTCGCGCATCTCGGCGATCCCGCCGAGCTTGCCCGGCACCCGCACCAGGGTCGTGTTCGAGCCGCCCTCGTTGGAGGCCATCAGGTCCGGGTTCTGCCGCGCCAGCAGCGCCCGCCAGAAGCCGAGCTCGTTGCGCGAGGTGAAGACCCGGTGGTACTCGGCGCCGCTCGCCCGCGCCAGCGGCCCGGCGAAGCGCGGCGGGCACTCCTGCAGCATCGCCACGTCCCAGGCCGCCGAGGCGAGCAGCGTCGCGAACTCGGCGGTGAGGTCGCGGTTGACCTGGACGTGGGTCTCGTTCGACTCGTCGATCCGCAAGAAGCGGGAGCGCCGGCTGCGCAGCTCCGGGTCGGGCGGGAAGTCGCGGCCGTGGAAGAGGTTCCAGCAGAGGACGGTCAGCTCCATCGGCGGGCTCCTCGGGCGGGGGCGGCGGGCGGCATCACAGCACTAGTATCGGCGGCTTGGCAAAGCGAGACTTCCTCACCGGCGAAGAGCTGGGTGCCTTCGAGCTGGAGCGCCTGCTCGACCGTGCCGCCGATCTCAAAGCCGGCCGCGACCCGGCGCGCGCCGGCGGCCGCCTCGGCGCCGACTCGCTCGCCGGCCGCTCGGTCGCGCTCGTCTTCGAGCGCCCCTCGACCCGCACCCGGATCTCCTTCGACGTCGGCGTCTTCGAGCTCGGCGCCCACCCGGTGATCCTGCGCGGCGACGAAATGCAGCTCTCCCGCGGCGAGTCGATCGCCGACACCGCCCAGGTCCTCTCGCGCATGGTCGACGCGGTGGTGATCCGCTCC
>DATJUK010000097.1:0-24443 GCA_035502495.1 Solirubrobacterales bacterium | reverse complement strand
CGGGCCGAAAAGCGCTCTATATGAGCGCTTTTCGGCCCGTCGACAAGGGCGGTCGGTTCGCTCAGGCGACGATCGTGAAGGATGCGGTGGCCGCAGGCGAGGCGTTTCCGGCGGCATCTTTGGCGACCAGCGATGCCTGGTAGCTCCCGGCCGCCAGCGGCTTGCCGCCGACCTTGCCGGAGAACGCGAGCTTGTTCTCACCCGCCTTGCCGACCAGCGGCAGCTGGCCCTTGGGCTGGTAGCGGATGCATCTCTTCGCTCCCGGTTTCGCCTTGCCTGGGGCCACGCAATTCTTCCCGGCCCGGCGTCCAGGGGCCTTGAGTGCGATCGTCACCGTCACCGTGGCGGCCTCGGAAAGCGAGAACCCGAGCGTGCTGCCAGGCGCGGCTCCGCGGCGCGAAGAGCGTTTCGTGCCGACGACCCGGAAGCGGGCGGGCGAGAACGCCGGGGCGGCGGTGAAGCGCGGCGGAGCCGTGTCGGCACCTACGGCTGCACCTGCACCACCGGCGGCGGGCACAGGAGTCGCAGGGGGCTCGCCGGGGCTCAACGGATCGGGGATGAGCCTGCCGATCAAGCTGGATTCAGAGTCGGTGAACCAGATGTTCCCGTCTGGCCCGACCGTGATCCCGGTCTCCCCGGTTTCCCCGCTCGGGACCGGATATTCGTTCGTGATCAGGCCGGCCGTGGTCATCCGACCGATCTTGCCGGTCCCCGACTCGACGATCCAGAAGGCGCCGTCCGGGCCGAGCGTCAGATCGTTCGGTTTGCTCCCAGCCGGCAACAGGAAACGGGTACGGGCGCCGGTCGGGGTGATGCGGTCGATCGCGCCCGCTTCCCACATCGCCACCCAGGCGTTGCCTTCCGGGCCGACGGCTATCCCCGCAGGCCGCGAGGCGGTCGGTAGATCGACGCGCGTGGCGAATTCCGGTGATGCCACCGAGTCGATGAAGACGGCGTCGCTCCCTCCCACCGACGTCCACAGGGTTCCGGCGGACGAGGCTGCGATCCCGGTGGCAAGGTTGCCGTTTTTGATGCCGGCGCAGGGATATTTGGAGAAGTCGCCTTCGAGGTGGTCGCTGTCCGGATTCGGGGTGCCACAGAGGACCGTGACACTGCTTCCCCCGCGCCCGCCGAAGCGGATCTGGCCGGTGGGCGTCAGCGTGATCGCACCTCCGTGAAAGGAGGCGGCTTCCCCCAGTTCGTTGGAGACGAACCCGGAGGGGCTGCGCCGGCCGTACCCGTCGGTGGCCACCCACGAGACCCAGCCACTGGGAGCCGTCGCCAGATCGACCGGCAATTTTTCCGTGTGGATGATCGGGAGCCTTTCGCCGGTCGGGCTCATGCGGCCGAGACCGATTTCAGCGCCACCTTCGGTCCACCACAGGTTCCCGTCCGCGCCCGCGGCGATGTTGCCCGGCGTCGACGAGAAGTTGTCCGGGTTGGCTTCGAACTCGGTGATCGTCACCGCCTGCGCCGTCCCGGCGAAGGCCAGCGTCGCCACGATCGCCACCGCCACTCCGAATCTCCCCAGACTCACCCACAGAACATTAGCCCCCCGACCCGCCGCAAGAGCGTCCCCTCTGTGATTCGTCGTCCTCCCAGCCTCAGCTCCCGAGCACCGCGGTGCCGCGGATCAAAGGCCGCACGATCGGCGCTG
Source organism: Solirubrobacterales bacterium (assembly GCA_035502495.1). GTDB lineage: Bacteria > Actinomycetota > Thermoleophilia > Solirubrobacterales > 70-9 > VAYN01. The sequence continues at coordinate 22,786 of DATJUK010000097.1, read as the reverse complement.
CCTTCGGCATCTTGCCGTGCTCGATCGTCTCGATGACGAAGGGCGAGGAGCCCAGGGTCGCCTCGGTGTCGCGGTTGCAGTAGCAGCCGTCGGCCATGAAGCGCCAGGGCTTTTCGAGCCGGTCCTGCCAGCGGGCGCGGTCGGGATCGTCGGAGCGGACGTGCTCGATGAAGAGCAGGCGGCCGCCGGGCACCAGCACGCGGGCGAGCTCGTCGATCGCCGCGACCGGGTCGGGGATCGTGCAGAGGACCAGCGTCGCGACCGCGGTGTCGAAGGTGTCGTCGGCGAACGGGAGCGCTTCGGCCGGGGCTTCGACCAGCTGCTTCGCGACCTGGGCGTGGCCGCCGGGGGCCTCCGGCGCGGCGCCGCCGTCGACTCCTTCCTCGGCCCGCAACCGCGCCCGCAGGCGCGCCGCCATGTGCGGATCGGGCTCGACCAGGGTCAGGTCGTCGATCCCCTCGCCGTAGAGGGCGACGTTGACCCCGGTGCCGGCGCCGATCTCGACCACCCGGCCGCGCGCCGCGGCCAGGAGCGCCGCCCGCATCGCGCCGAGGCCGTTCTCCTCGGTCGCTTTCAGCGCCCGGTCGTAGCAGCGGGCGAAGACGCGACCCCAGGTCGCGTCGTATGCCTTTCCCAATGCGCCGGCAGCCATCTGCTGATTTGACCACACCTGGGCGGGGAGAAGTCAGCAGACGTCAGTTGACCGCCCGGTCGCTCTCCTTGCTGTGCGCGGCGCGGTCCTCGTAGGCGGCCCGGGCGGTGTGGTCGACCTCGGTCATCAGCTTGTCGGTCCCCATCGCCCGCCCCACCCACTCGGCGGCCGAGCGCGGCATCAGCGCCGCACCGCGGATCAGGGCGCCGTTCGATTTCGGCACGTAGACGTCGAAGCGCGGCACCTCGAGCGCCTCGACGATCGCCTCGGCGACGTCGGTGGCCTCCACCGGTTTCACCCATCTCTGGCCGACCCCGGCGGTCAATTCGGTGTTGACCACGGTCGGCATCACGCAGGAGACCTCGATGTCGCGGTCGCGGAGTTCGAGACGCACGCACTGGGTGAGCCCGACCACCGCGTGCTTGGTCGCCGAGTAGGTGGCGATCCCCGGCGTCGGCACTTTGCCCGCCTGCGAGGCGATGTTGACGATGTGGCCGCTGTTGCGGGGCATCATCCGCTTCATCGCCAGCTGGGTCCCGTGGATGACCCCGATCAGGTTGATCTCGATCTGGCGGCGGAACGACTCCTCGGGCTCCTCGACGAACGGGGTCACCGGCATGATCCCGGCGTTGTTGACCACCACGTCGAGCGGGCCGAGCCGGCGCTCCGCCTCGTCGAGGAACGCTTCGAAGGAGCCGCGGTCGGTGACGTCGAGCGCCGCCGCCACGGTGCCGCCGCCGAGGCCCGCCGCGGTCTGCTCGGCGAGCTCCAGGTCGAGGTCGCCGATCGCCACCCGGGCGCCGCGGCGCACCAACGCCTCCGCCGTCGCCTTGCCGATCCCCCGGGCTCCTCCGGTGATCGCCACCACCCTGCCGTCCAAGGACCGCCGCTGCTTCGCCATCTGACTCCTCCTCCCCGGCCCCCGGGCCGGCGGTCTCCCGCCTAGGAGACCGGTTTGTAGACCGTGACCACGGCCGCGCCGCCGAGGCCGATGTTGTGCTGGAGCGCCACCTGCGCTCCCTCCACCTGACGCTTACCCGCTTCCCCGCGCAGCTGCCAGGTCAGTTCCGAGCACTGGGCGAGGCCGGTCGCCCCGAGCGGGTGCCCCTTCGAGATCAGCCCGCCCGACGGGTTGACCACCACCTGGCCGCCGAAGGTCGTCGCCTCCGCCTCGACCAACTTGTGCGCCTCGCCCTCCGCGGCGAACCCGAGCGCTTCGTAGGTGATCAGCTCGTTGGCGCTGAAGCAGTCGTGGAGCTCGCAGACGTCGACCTCGTGCGCCTCCACCTCGGCCTCCTCGTAGGCCGCCCGCGCCGCCGTCCGCGACATCTCCGAGCCGACGATCGTCATGCAGTCGGCGCCCTCGTCGAAGGTCGAGGAGAGGTCGGTGACCATCGACTGGCCCGCGATCTCGATCGCCTTGCCCCAGAGGTCGTGCGAGTCGACATAACGCTCCGAGGCGACGATCGCGCAGGCCGCCCCGTCGGAGGTCGGCGAGCACTGCAGCTTGGTCAGCGGGTCGTGGATCATCTTCGCCGCCCTGATGTCCTCGAGGCTGTACTCGTCCTGGAACTGGGCGTAGGGGTTGTTGACCGAGTGCTTGTGGTTCTTCCAGCCGATCCAGGCGAAGTGATCCGCGGTCGAGCCGTACTTCTCCATGTGGTCGCGCCCGGCGTTGCCGAACATCTGCGGGGCCGGCGGCGAGGCCTCCGGGTCGCGGATCTCGAACATCCGCATCGCATGTTTGTCGAGCGCGTTGGTGCGGTCGGTGTACTTCACCCCGAGGCTGCCGGGCTCCATCTTCTCGAAGCCGACCGCGAGCGCGCAGTCGACCAGCCCGCCCTTGACCGCCTGGCGGGCGAGGAAGAGCGCGCTCGAGCCGGTCGAGCAGTTGTTGTTGACGTTGACCACCGGGATCCCGGTGAGGCCGAGCCCGTAGAGGGCGCGCTGGCCGTAGGTCGAGTCGCCGTAGCAGTAGCCCGCGTAGGCCTGCTCGACGTCCTCATAAGGGATGCCCGCGTCGGCGAGTGCCTTCTCCCCCGCCTCGACGGCCCAGTCCGGGTAGTCGCCCTCCTTGGTGCCGGGCTTCTCGAACTTGGTCATCCCGACCCCGATCACGAACGTACGGTTGCTCAACTCCACTCCCCTCCGATGATTGGCCGGCCGGCCAGTAAGTTAGCGCGCTTCCCCTTCAGCGATGCCTCACGCGCCCCGGGCGGCCGGAAACCCCAGTTTTCCCATAGGTGGGTCGAAGGCTTTCTGAGAACTTGCTGAAGTCTCGACCTCAATGCACCGGAAGGACTCCATGCGCCGACTACGCGGCAAGCTCACCTACTCCAACGTCATCTCGACCCTCTGTCTCCTCTTGCTCCTCGGCGGCGGCACGGCCTATGCGGCGACCGGGCTGGGCAGGGAAAGCGTCGGCACCAGGCAGCTCGCGAAGGGGGCCGTGACTCCGGTGAAACTGAGCAAGACCTCGAAGAAGGCGTTGGCAGGCGAAAGGGGTGCGCCCGGTCCGGTCGGCCCCCAGGGACCGAAGGGCGACCAAGGACCGAAGGGCGATCAGGGACCGACGGGCGACCCCGGGCAGCCCGGCCCGTTCCCGGCCACCCTGCCGAGCGGCAAGACGCTCAAGGGGGACTGGGCCATCTCCCACGGCACGGGAGTCTCCGATGAGACGGCCATCTCCTTCGACTTCCCCTTGGCGCAACCGCTGCAGGCGTCGAAAGTCCACTTCGTCGACGTCGACGCCGCCACCCCCGCCGGCTGCTCCGGTGACGCGCTGGACCCAGGCGCCGACCCGGGGAACCTCTGCGTGTTCATCGGCAACGCGCGCAATTTCAAATTCTCGGGCTCCTGTGTCTACGAGCCGACGATCGACTTCCTCTGCAGCGACGGGATCGGTCCTGAATTCGGCACCACCGGTGCCGCCATCTTCGTCGCCTCGGCCAACACCGGCGTCGAAACCAACGTCGAGGGGACCTGGGCCGTCACCGCACCGTGATCGGCGGCGCGGTGGCCTACCGTCGCTCCGGGTCGGGATAGAGGCGGAAGGCGGCCCAGGCGATCAGGATCCCGACCACGGTGCCGATCACGCGCTGGCCGGCGGCGTCCCACCGGGCCTCGCCGAGGGTGTCGGAGAGCAGCACCACGTAGGTGGTGATCGCGGCGGTGAAGAGCGCGTACTGGACCGTGATCAGGCCGAAGGTGAGCGCGGCGCTGATGGCGAGGACGATCGTGATCGGGACCTCGGCGCCGTCGAAGGCGAACGCCATGCCGGTGGCCAGGGCGAGCCCGACGAAGGTGCCGACGGCGCGCAGGATCAGGCGATGGTCGGTCTCGTCGCGTTCCGGGCGCAGGACGAAGAGGATCGTCAGCGGGATCCAGTAGCCGTGCTCCCTCATCCCGGCGATCCGGTAGATCGCGACGCCGAGGGCGAGCGCGACGCCGTAGCGGAGGGCGTGCCGGCCGACCGGCGATTCGAGCGTCCAGTTGGCCCGCAGGCGGGACTCGATCCGGGCCCGGTCCCAGCCGCTCTCGTTGTCGGCATCGCGGTCGTAGACGAGCCAGATGATCGCCGCCCAGGCGGCCTGGATCAGGCAGCCGAGGCTGCCGTAGAGGAGCGCCGGCAAGGTGTCGTGGACGGGCAGGAAGAGGCCCTGGGCGATCATCAGCGCGACCGAGGCGGAGAAGCCGACGAAGGCCAGGCGCAGGGTGTCGGCGAAGCAGTAGCCCGCCGCCGCCGCGACCAGGCCCATCGTCACGACCGCGGCGGGGGCGAACTGGCTGCTCAGCACCCCGAGCGCCGCCGCGACCCCGACGATCGGTGCCGACCCTGCCTGCCAGAGCGCCCGCGGCCCGGCCGGGGCGTCCATGCCGATGAAGCCGCAGATCAGGGCGGCGGTGGCGATCGCCCCGTGCGAGGGCCAGTCGAAGTGGAACTCGAAGACCAGCGCCAGCGCGACCGGCACCGCGATCAGGACGCCGCGGCGGAGCGCCGGGCCCGGCGCCGCCGGGCCGATCGCGAAAAGCGGCGAGGTGCGCAGCCGCTGCACCTCCCCGGAGGCGTCGTAGAGCCGTGAGTTGGACGGGGCGCGCATGGGCACGAAGGTAACCTTGGGGGTCGTGTTCCTGGCCGATATCAGCGGTGACCCCGCGGCAGGGGTTGGAATCCTCGCAGCGCTGGCGGCGGGGATCGTCTCCTTCCTCTCGCCCTGCGTGCTGCCGCTCGTGCCCGGCTACCTCTCGGCGGTGACCGGCGTCTCCGCCGCCGAGCTCGACGACGCCGACTGGCGCCGCGTCGTCCCCCCCGCGCTCACCTTCGTCGCCAGCTTCTCGGCGATCTTCATCCTGCTCGGCCTCACCGCGACCGGGCTCGGCTCCTTCCTCTCCGACAACAAGCCGCTGCTGACCAAGATCTCCGGCTGGCTGATCATCGCGATGGGCGTCCTCTTCGTCGGCTCGCTCTTCATCACCCGGCTGAACAAGGAGTGGCACGTCGACGCGCTGCTCGCGCGGGCGGGCAAAGGCGGGCCGATCGTCGCCGGGGCGGCGTTCGCGATCGCCTGGACGCCCTGCATCGGCCCCACCCTGGGCGCGATCCTCTCCGCCGCCGCGGCCTCCAACTCGGCCGGGCGCGGCGCCTTCCTGTTGGCGGTCTACTCGGCCGGCCTGGCGATCCCCTTCCTCGCCACGGCCCTCGCCTTCTCACGGATGACCACCGCCTTCGCGGTGATCAAGCGCCACTACCAGACGATCGTCGCCGTCGGCGGGCTGATCCTGATCGTGATGGGGATCCTGATCGTCACCGGGGAATTCAAACAGCTGAACATCGAAGCCCAGAACTGGCTCTCGAATCTGGGCCTCGACTTCTGGAACCAGGTCTGAGCGGGCTTCCGACCGGCGCGTCTCGGCCTACTCGGTCGCTCACGTGCGGCTGCACGCTTCGCTCCCTGCGTCCTTGACCTGCTTGGTCGGACGTCCGCTCGGGGCGTCAGTTCTGGACCGGCGCGACCGTCTCCAGCTCGCGGCCGACGGCCTCGGTGATCTCGAGGCCGTCGTCCTCGAGGTCGCGGGAGCAGACGATGCGGAAGCGGCCGGTGCCGATCTCGGCGTCGGGGATGACCGGGAGGCCGCGGATGTGGTCCCAGCCCAGGCGCTCGACCTCGAACGGGTTCATCCGCACCTCCGCCGCCGGGAACGGGCAGTTGGAGTTGTGCTGGTCGATCGCCTTGGAGATCGCCTCCAGGTTCTTCGCCTCCGGGGAAGCCATGCTCACAGGATAGGGAGCCCGCGCCAGCTTCCCGCCGCCGCCTCGATCGCGAAGCGGCCGAACCAGGATTCCGGGAACCAGGCGCCCTCGCGCTGGGCCTTGACCGCGCGCTGGTGGACGCCGGGCGCGTAGGCGAAGGCGGTGGCCGCGGCGGTGTCGCGCCAGATCGAGACCGTGCCGCTGTCGAGGCGGACCGGGTCGTCGACGAAGCCGTCGGACCAGAGCCGGCCCTCGGCCCGCTTCAGCTCCCGGACCACGCCCCGGTCGGTGGCCAGGAAGCGGACCAGGCTCGCGGCGCGGGTGCGCGAGTGGGTGAGGAGGACCACCGGGCCCGGTGCGGGCTCGGAGCGCTCGCCGGCGAGCGGGTCGCCCCCGCCCCAGGCGCCGAAGGACTGCACCGGGCGCAGGGTCAGCGCGAGGTGCTCGCGGGCTCCGTCCCAGCGGCGCAGCGGCCCGGCCCGGAAGCGGGCCAGCGCCGCCGCGTCGGGCCAGAGCGCGAACCAGTAGGCGAGCGTCATCCGCGGCAGGGGCAGCGGCATCGTCTCCAGCCGCATCGGCAGCAGCAGGCGGGCGAAGGCGGCGTCGCCATGCCGCGCCGACCGCCGCAGGGCCAGGGCCTGGCGCTCCGCCACCCCGAACGGGAACCGGGCCAGGTCGAGGGAGGCGATCACGCCGAGGACGCCGGCGAGCGCTGCCAGTCCGGCGCCAGCATCGCGTAGAGCGCCGCGTCTTCGTAGCGGCCGCGGACCCGCTTGGCGTCGCGCAGCACGCCCTCTTCGGTGAAGCCGAGGCGCTCCGGGATCGCCCGGCTGCGGGCGTTGTCGACCACCGCTTCGATCACCACGCGGTGGAGCGCCCAGGCGCCGAAGGCATGGTCGAGGAGCGCCCGCACGGTCGCCGTCATCAACCCGGTCCCCTGGGCGTCGGCGGCGAGCCAGTAGCCGATCGAGGTCGAGCGGTTCAGCCGGTCGACCGCGTGGAAGCCCGCCCCGCCGACGATCTCCCCGGCGACCACCACCGCCCCCTCGAAGCCCTCCTCGGCCTCGATCTGGGCGCGCATCCGGCGCACGAACTCGACCGAGTCCTGGTGCCCGTGGGTCGCCGCCCAGGGCATCCACGGCGCCAGGTGCTCGCGGTTCGTCGCGACCAGCGCGGTCAGCTCGGGCGCGTCGGCGTCGCCGTAGGGCCGCAGCACCGCCCCGTCTCTGATCGCCAGCTCCACCGCCACATTCTGGCTCAGTCGGCGAAACGCGCGGCGAGCCAGGACTCGGTGTCCTCGTTCGCCGCCGCCGCCATCGCGATCGGGAAGGAGAGGAAGCCGTGCGGCGACTCGGGGTAGACGCGCAGGTCGACCTCGCCGCCGGCCGCGGCCAGCCGGCCGGCCATCGCCAGGCTGTCCTCGAGCAGGATGTCCTCGGTGCCGACGAGGAGCAGCGCCGGCGGGAGGTCGCGGAGGTCGCCGAAGAGCGGCGAGACGTCGGGGTCGGTGCGGTCCCGGACGTGGCCGGCGTAGAGGTCGATGAAGGGCTCGTCGGCGTAGAGCCGACCGCCCGGGGTCCGGCCGCTGAGGTCGAAGGCGCCGTAGTGGAGGACCGCGGCGACGAACGGGTCGACGAGGCCCTTGTCGCGCAGGCGCAGCAGCGTCGTCAGCGCCAGGTTGGCCCCGGCCGAGCCGCCGCCGATCGCGAGGCGCGAGGTCCCGAACCGCTCCTGCGCCTGGTCGAGCGCCCAGAGCGCCGCCGTCTCGCAGTCCTCGGGAGCGGCGGGCCAGGGGTGCTCGGGGGCGAGCCGGTAGTCGACGCTGACCACGGCCACCCCCGCCGCGTCGGCGGTGCGGCGGTTGCGGAAGTCGCTGCGCGCCGCCCGGCTCATGTAGAAGCCGCCGCCGTGGATCTCCAGGTAGACGCCGCGCGGCTCGGCCCGCCGGGGCAGCGTCACCCGCACCGGCACCTGGCGGCCCTCGGCCTCGGCGACCAGCTCCACCGCGGGCGGCCCCTCGGGCTCCGGGCGCCGCGTCAGGCCCGTCCGGTGAGCCTCGAGGCCGGCGGGCGTGCGCGGGTCCGGGCTGGGCCCGTCGCGTTTCATCGCCGCCGCCTTGGCGTTGAACTCCCGCGCCTCCGCCGCGAAAGCCTCCAGCCGCCCGTCGATCAGCTGCTCCGGTCCGAACCGCATCCGTGATTTCTACCCGTTGCAGCGGCGCGCGAACGCCTGTTCGCTCCGCCGCCGATCGCGGTAATTTTGTGACGTGTCGATCGCAGACTGGACGCGATGTGTCGCGCATCTCGACATGGATGCGTTCTACGCGAGCGTCGAGCTGCGCCGGCACCCGGAGCTGAAGGGGAAGCCGGTGGTGGTCTGCGGCTCGGGACCGCGGGCGGTGGTGACGACGGCGAGCTACGAGGCGCGCAAGCTGGCCGGGATCCACTCGGCGATGCCCGCCGCGGTGGCGCGGCGGCGGTTGCCCGACGCGGTCTACCTGCCGCCCGACTTCCCCGCCTACCGCGAGGCCTCGGCGCTGGTGATGGAAGTGCTGCGCGCGAACGCCGAGGTGGTCGAGGTGGTCGGGCTCGACGAGGCCTACCTCGACCTCACCGGGATCTTCTCGCCGAAGGCGACGATGCGGCGGATCAAGGCCGAGATCCGCGAGCTGACCGGCCTCACCTGCTCGGTAGGGATCTCGGAGAGCCGCATGCTGGCCAAGATGACCAGCGAGCTGGGCAAGCCGAACGGGCTGGTCGTCGTCTCCCGCGAGGACGCGCTCGGGCGCTTCGGCGCGGGTCCCCCCGGCGTCGTCCCGGGGATCGGCCCGAAGACGGTCGAACGGCTGGAGAAGCTCGGCATCGCCACCCTCGCCGGGCTCGGCGCGTGGGAGCGGGCCGACCTCGAAGCGCGCTTCGGCGCGCGCTCCGGTGCCTGGCTCCACGCCCGCGGCAACCTCCGCGACGAGACCCCGATCAGCGTCACCCGGGAGACCAAATCGCAGTCGGTCGAGACCACCTTCGACGTCGACGTGGGCGAGCCGGCGGCGCTCGAGCGGACGCTCCGCGAGCAGACCGAGGAGCTCTGCCGGCGGCTGCGCAAGAAGGAGCTGGAGGGGCGCTCGATCGGGATCAAGGTCCGCCTCGACGACTGGACCAACGTCACCCGCTCGCAGTCGGTGGAGGCGCCGACCAACGACCCCGAGGTCGTCTGGCCGATCGCCCTCGACCTCCTGCGGGCCTACGACCCGCCGCGCCCGGTCCGCCTGCTCGGCGTGCGCCTCGCCTCCTTCGACAGCGAGGCCGACGCCGCCGCCGAGGAGGACGAGCCGCAACTCCGCCTCGCCCTCCCCGGCTGACCTCCGTCACCCGATGCCCGGGGGCGTCAGTGGTTGGCCATCACGTCGCCGACGCCGGGGAAGCCGAGCGCGTCCTTCGTCGCTTCGGTCAGGTCGTACTCGCGACCGGCGACGTAGGGACCGCGATCGATCACCGGCACGGTGATCGAGCGGCCGCGGTAGCGCAGCTTCACCTTGGTCCCGCAGGGCAGCGTCTTGTTGGCGACGCCGAGCGTCCCGGGCTCCAGGGTGCCGCCGCAGGCGACGCCGTTGCCGTACAGCCCGGGCCCGTAGTAGGAGGCCCCGGCGAGGCGGTAGGACGTCAGGTGCCGGGACGGGCTGTGGGAGCCGCGCACCCGCGCGTCGTGCACGTTGTAGGCGGTGACGTCGTAGTTGCCGATCTCGCCCGCGTCCCACTTCACCTTGAAGGTGCCGTTGGACTTCGTGCGCAGCGCGAGGGTCCGCCGGTCAGGACCGCCGAGGACCACCTTGACCCGGTGGGCGCCGCTCGGGCGCACCTTGCCTCGCAGGGTCACGTCGGCACCGGTCAGGACGGAGTGCCCCGAGAGGTGCAACGCGACGTGTGACTTGACCCGCTCGGGCGACTGGTGGTGCCGGTGGTGCTGCTGGGCGACCGCCGGCGTCGCGCCGATCGACAACGCCAGGGCGGCGCCGATCACGGGCAGGATGGATCGCATCGTGTTCTCACTCGCTTTCTGCCTGCCTACGGGGTTAGCTGACGGGCTCACGGAGGCGGAGGTCGGCCGACCTTCGTTACGAGGCGACAACGCCTCGATTCGCCCCAGTGCGCCGCGGTCAGGTGGTGCCGCGGCAATTGGTTCCCCCGTTCCCCGTCGCGCGGAGGCGAGGGGATTCGGCAGCTGGGTTCTTTCCTTTGTGTCCCGAACACGCTAGGGACGACCGGGTAGCGCCCGTGTGACCGGGCTCACATCCGTGTCGAATCGCACGAAACCGTGCAGAGGCGCGCAAACGGCGCTGCAAAGGGGAAGAGATGGCTTCCCACGGGCTGAACGCCGTATGCGAAGATGACCGCGTGGGCAACAGCGACCGGTTATCCGGGCTTGACGCGTCGTTCCTCCATATGGAGCGGGAGGGCGCCCACATGCACGTCGCCTCGACGATCATCTTCGAGGGCCCGGCCCTCACCCACGAGGAGTTCCGCGACCACATCGCCTCGCGCCTCCACCTGGTGCCGCGCTTCCGCCAGAAGCTGCGCGACGTGCCGTTCGGACAGGGCCGGCCGGTCTGGGTCGACGATCCGCACCTGAACCTCGACTACCACGTCCGCCAGACCGCCCTGCCGGCCCCCGGCTCCGACGACCAGCTGCGCAACCTGGCGGCGCGGATCTTCTCCCAGCAGCTCGACCGCTCCAAGCCCCTCTGGGAGCTGTGGCTGGTCGAGGGCATGGCCGACGGCCGCTTCGCGGTGATCGGCAAGAGCCACCACGCGCTGGTCGACGGGGTCTCCGGCGTCGACATCACCACCGTCCTCTACGACCTCGACCGCGAGCCGAAAGGGCCGCCCTCGACCCCGCCGCCGTGGCTCGCCCGCCCCGAGCCGACCGACACCCAGCTGCTCGGCGACGCGCTGAAGGAGCGGCTGACCAGCCCGAAGGAGATCGGCCGCGGCTTCCGCGCCGCGCTGCGGGGGCCGCGCCAGGTGGTCCGCGGCGCCGTCGCGACGACGAAGATGGCGGCCGCCGGGCTGCGCGCCCCCTCCACCCCGTTCAACGTCGAGATCGGCCCCCACCGCCGCTTCCAGATGACCCAGGCCGAGCTGGCCGACCTGAAGCGGGTGAAGGACGCCCACGGGGGCACCGTCAACGACGTGATCCTCTCGATCGTCTCCGGCGCGATCGGCCGCTACCTGCGCGCCCGCGGCCACGACACCGAGGGGCTGGAGCTGCGGGCGATGGTCCCGGTCTCGATCCGCGAGGCGGAGGAGCACGGGGCGCTCGGCAACCGGATCACGGCGATGATGGCGCCGCTGCCGGTCTGGTGCGAGGACCCGGTCGAGCGCCTCCACGTGGTCACCGCCGAGATGGGCGACCTGAAGGCCTCCGGGCAGGCGGTCGGCGCCGAAATCCTCACCCGGCTGACCGACTTCGCCCCGACCACGATCGTCTCCCAGGCCGCCCGCCTGCAGCCCGCCCAGCGCTTCTTCAACCTCGTCGTCACCAACGTGCCGGGGCCGCAGTTCCCCCTCTACGTGCTGGGACGCCAGATGGAGTCGATCTTCCCGATGGTCCCCCTGGCCCGCAAGCAGGCGCTCTGCATCGGGATCATGTCCTACAACGGCCAGGTCAACTTCGGCCTGATCGGCGACTACGACGCGATGGCCGACCTCGACAGCTTCGCCCTCGACCTCGAGGCGGCCACCGACGAGGCGATCGCCACCGCGCCCCCGGCGGCCCAGCCGCCGAAGCTGCGCGCGGCGACCGAGCCGAACGGCGCTACCGCACGATCCGCCCGCTGATCCGGAACGGGACCTGGTCGGTCAGGTAGCGCCAGTCGAGGTGGCGGGCGCTGTAGCCGGCGGCGTGCGCGTCGGCGTTGACGACGACCGCGGTGATCCGCTGGAAGCGCGCCGGGTCGTTCAGGGTCACCCGCAGCTTGCCGCCGCCGGGCGCGTAGTCGACGGCCTTGATCGTGCGCCCGTGGCGTTCGGAGCCGATCCGCCCGACCAGCGCCAGCCCCGCGTCGACGCCTTCCGGCGCTTCCACCTTGACCTCCACGGCGCTGCCGGCGTGGGCGTGGACGCGGATCAGGCTGAAGGTGGTGTGGTTGAGGTGGCGGGTCGCCGGCGGCGCCCCCGGCACCAGCGTCCCCTGTCGCGGCACGTCCGGGTAGAGGTAGCTCTCGCGGAAGCCGATCCCGGTGCGCCACTCGGAGACGTCGGCGGCGAAGCGGGTGAAGTCGCGGCCGAAGCTCGACGGCCCGTCGGCGTGGATCGCCCTTTCGTAGGCGGCGACGGCGAACCCGTCGGGGCGCGCCGAGGCGGCCCCGGCCCAGGCTTCGCGGACGATCGCCCGGCCGTAGTGGCGCGCCAGCCACTGGTTCCAGACCGCGGTGCCGTACTCCTTGATCGTGCTCGCGGTGAGCGGCGTTTCCCACAGCTTCACCCACTTGCGCACGTAGCGCAGGTAGTCGTCGATCCCGTTGTAGACCTGGTCCTCCATCCAGACCGCGGTCGACTCGGCGAACCAGGGGTCCTCGTAGGCGTCGTAGCCGAACTGGAGGATGTGGTTGTACTCGTGGGCGAGGGTGACCTTGAGGTCGTGGCCCGGTTCGGTGTGGGGGAACTCGAAGGGGCTGTAGTCGTTGTCGAGGACCAGGTAGCCGTGCAGGCGGCGGGGGCGGCGACCGTGGACCGCCTGGCCGCGGTCCGGCGCCGCGTAGCCGAAGAGCTCACCGCCGATCTCCGAGAGGTAGATGTCGGTCTTGCGGTGGCCGCCGCCAAGGGTCCCGTCCGACAGCGGCTCCTGCCAGCCGAGCTTGCCGTTCTCGACGTAGTGGACGTGTTCGGCGACGGCGAGGACCCGTTCGACGTAGTCGGGGATCCCGTTGCCGTCGGAGTCCTCGAGGTTCGGCGCGTCGAGGCCCTGCGCCACCCAGTGGACGCAGAAGTTGGCGTCGCAGGCGGGTGACCTCGGCGCTTCCGGGACGGTGTAGGAGCTGCGGCTCGGGGTGATCCCTTCGCCCGGGCGTTCGAGCGCTTCGCTCGGCCGCGGGCGGGGCTTCAGGAAAGGCGAGGGCGCCGCGGAGGCGGCGGCGGGGAGCGCCGCGGCGGCGATCACGGCGGCGGCGAGGGCGAGGAGGCGACGGCGCACCACGGGCACCCTAGCGACGCCGCCGCGTGGGGCGAAACGGGTCCCGTGCACCGACAGGGAACCACCCGGCGGGCCTCCCCGCGATACTTCGACGTCCCCATGCGCGTGGCCCTCGCCCAGATCAACCCCACCGTCGGCGACGTCGACGGCAACGCCGGGAAGGTCCTCGCCTGGATCCGGGAGGCGGCCGAGGACGGCGCCGAGCTGGTGATCTTCCCCGAGCTCTGCATCCCCGGCTACCCGGCCGAGGACCTCTACCTGAAGCCGCACTTCCTCGCCGCCAACTCGCGGGCGGTGGAGCGGCTGGCGACCGAGATGCCGGCCGGGATCACCGCCCTGGTCGGCTTCGCCGAGCCCGCCGCGGGCGGCGGCGACCACCGGCACGCCCACAACTCGCTCGCCGTCCTCGCCGACGGCGCCGTGCGGGCGGTCTACCGCAAGAACCGCCTCCCCAACTACTCGGTCTTCGACGAGCAGCGGTACTTCATCCCCGGCGACGAAGGCGACGCGATAGTCGTCGGCGACACCGGCGTCGGCCTGACGATCTGCGAGGACACCTGGGCGCCCGGCCCCCCGGGGCAGGCCGAGGCCGACGCGGGCGCGGCGCTGATCGCCAACCCGTCGGGCTCGCCCTACCACCGCGGCAAGGGGCAGGAGCGGGAAGCGATGTTCGGCGAGCGGGCACGCGAGTACGGCGCCTACCTCGCCTTCGTCAACCTGGTCGGCGGCCAGGACGAACTGGTCTTCGACGGGCAGAGCCTGCTGCTCGGTCCCGACGGCTCGGTGCTGGCGCGGGCGGCGCAGTTCCGGGAGGAGCTCCTCTTCGTCGACGTGCCGGCGGGCGCGGGCGCCGCGGCGGAGCTCACCGCGCCGCTGCCCGACCTCGACGAGGTCTACGGCGCCCTCACGCTCGGCCTCCACGACTACGTCGAGAAGAACGGCTTCGGCCACGTCGGCCTGGGGATCTCGGGCGGCATCGACTCGGCCCTGGTGGCGATGCTCGCCGTCGACGCGCTCGGTCCCGAGCGGGTCACCCTGGTCGTCATGCCCTCGCCCCATTCCAGTGCTGAAACCCAGGAGGACGCCCGTCAGATCGCCCGCAACCTGGGAACCGAGCTGATCGAGATCGCGATCGAGCCGATGATGGAGGGCTACCGCGAGGCGCTCGACGCGCACCTGCGGCCCGACGCCGAGGACGCCGACGCCTCCCCCACCGACCCGACGCGGCCCTCGGAGCCCGACCTCGCCGCCGAGAACATCCAGGCGCGGATCCGCGGCAACCTGATGATGGCGCTCTCCAACCGGCACGGCTGGCTGGTGCTGACGACCGGCAACAAGAGCGAGATGTCGGTCGGCTACGCGACCCTCTACGGCGACATGGCGGGCGGCTTCGCGGTGATCAAGGACGTGCCGAAGACCCTGGTCTACGAGCTGGTCGAACGGCGCAACGAGACCGCCGGGCGGGAGCTGGTGCCGGCCTCGGTGATCGAGCGGCCGCCCTCGGCCGAGCTGCGGCCCGATCAGCTCGACAGCGACTCGCTGCCCGACTACGACCTCCTCGACCGCATCCTCGAGGCCTACGTCGAGGGCGACAAGGGTCGCGAGGAGATGGTCGCCGCGGGCCTCCCCGGCGACGTGGTCGAGGAAGTGATCCGCCTCGTCGACCGCGCCGAGTACAAGCGCCGCCAGGCGGCCCCCGGGATCCGCATCACCCCCAAGGCCTTCGGGAGAGACCGCCGCCTGCCGATCACCAACCGCTTCGGCGGCTAGCTGTCGACGGGCCGAAAAGCGCTCTATATCAGCGCTTTTCGGCCCATCAACCTTGAGGGGCGGGGCGGACCGCCATGGTCATCTTGGCGACGGCGCAGAGGCGCTCGTCATCGTCGAGGATCTCGGCCTGCCAGACCCAGGTGGTCCTGCCGCGGTGGCGGGCGACGGCGCGGGCTTCGGCGTGGCCCTTCGTGACCGGACGGAGGAAGCTGACCTCGATCGCCTGGCCCATCGCGATCTTGCCGTCCTCCCAGACCGCCGCCGCGGTGGCGAAGGAGCAGAGGCTCTCGATCAGACTCGAGTAGACACCGCCGTGCAGGATCCCGTAGGGCTGGCGGAGCTCGTCGCGCATCTCGATCCGGGCCCGCGCGTCGTCGGGATCGAGCTTGATCCACTCGGTGCCGATGTGCAGGTCGAAATTGCTCTGCCCGCCCTCGTCCCCACCGGCGTCGGGGGCGCCCTCGGGGCCCTTAATCGAATCCTCGCTCGCCATCGCCGCGCACCCTAATAGGGTTCCCCCGCGTGGCGCTGAGCGACGAGCAGAATGCGATGCTGCGCCTGCTGGCCTCCGGCGAGCAGGGCTACGGGGATATCGCCGCCCTCCTGGGCCTGAGCGAGGACGAGGTGCGGGCGAAGGTCGTCGGCGCCCTCGCCCAGTTGCAGGCCGAAGGCAAGCCGGCACCGGATATCCCGCCGCCGATCCCGGGTGGCGCGAAACCGGCCGCCGAAGCCGCGCCGCCCGAGCCCGAGCCCGCTTCGCCGGCCTCGGATGCGGAGCCGGGGGCGCCCGCGCCCGCGTCGCCGGAGCCGGCGGAGCCCGTCCGGGCCGAGCCGACCGCGCCGAAATCGGCCGCTCCGGCGGCGGCCGCTTCACCGTCCCCGCCCTCCTCTGGGTCCTCTGGGCCTTCGGGCGGCCGCACGGTCACGCTTCCGAGCGGGCGCCGGGCCTGGCTCCTCGGCGGCGGGATCGTCGCCGCGATCGCGGCGATCGTGGTCGTGATCATCCTCGTCTCGGGCGGTGGCGGTGGCAACTCCGCCGCGACCGGGTCGGGCGCGGGCGGCTCGACCACGGGGGCGGAAGACGGCGCGACCGAAAGCGCCGCCACCGGCAAGGAACCGACCCAGGCGATCCTCAAACCGGTGGACGGCGGGACGGCGAGCGGCAAGGCCACCTTCGGCGTCGGCAAGCTCAAGGGCAAGAGGCAGCTGATCCTGGAGATCAAGGCGGAAGGCTTGAGCCCCACCGCGAAAGGCGAAAGCTACGCGGTGAGCTTCGCCAAATCGAGCAGCCAGGTGATGCCGATGGCGGCCACCCGGGTCAAGGCGGACGGCAAGATCGAAGCGGCCACCTATCTCCCAAACCAGATCGCGGAATACCTCGCCGCCGAAGTCTTCACCCAGGTCTACATCTCGCGCGCCGACACGAAGCGGCTGACCGCCGCGATGACCTCGTCCTCCAAATCCGGCAAGTCGCCCTCCTACACCGGCGAACCGGTGCTGCGCGGGACGATCACCGGGCCGATCGTCGGGCTCGCCAAGCGCGAAGAAGGGAAGAAGGGCGAATAGCCCCGCCCCGGCGCCGGGTCCGCGTAGGGCTCAGGGGAGGAGCTTGCCGGGGTTCATGATCCCGGTCGGGTCGAGGCGCTCCTTCACCGCGCGCAGGACCTCGAGGCCGGTCTCGCCCACCTCGCCCTCCATGTAGGGAGCGTGGTCGCGGCCGACCGCGTGGTGGTGGGTGATCGTGGCCCCGCCCGCGACGATCGCCTCGCTCGCCGCCTTTTTCACCGCCGCCCACTGCTCGACCTCGGCGCCGCGCCGGGCCCGCGAGATGAAGGTGAAGTAGAGCGAGGCGCCGTCGGCGTAGGCGTGCGAGAGGTGGCAGAAGACGAGCCCCGGGGTGCCCTGACCCTCGAGCGCCGCGGCGATCGCCGCGCCGACCGCCCGGTGCAGCTCGCCGAGCCGGGTCCAGGTGTGCGAGGTCTCGAGCGTCTCCACCATCGCCCCCATCCCCATCAGGAGGTCGCGCTGGTAGGGCCCGCCGTAGCGCCCGTGCTCCCAGGAGCGTCCGCCGGCGCGGCCGAGGTACACGGCACCGCCGCCGCGCAGCGCCCGCACGGCGAGCGCCCGCCGGCGGGTGACCGTCTCCTCGTCGCCCTCGTAGCCGAGGATCATCAGCGCCCCGCCCTCGCGCCGTCGCGCCTTCAGGTAGCCGGCGAACGCCTTCCCGGCCATCCCGCGCGGCCCGGAGAGGGCGAGCGAGCCGACCGTCTCCTCCTCGTCGGAGACGCGGATCACGGTCGGCAGGCCGGAGCCCTGGGCGAGGTCGCGGACGATCTCGGTCCCCGCCTCGAAGCTCGCCGCCATCCAGGCCTCGTAGCGGCGCTGCAGCGGCGCCGGGCGCACGCGCACGGTCACGTCCGGGATCACGCCGAGGACGCCCTCGGAGCCGATCACCAGCTCGCGCAGGGCCGGACCGGCGGCGGTGTGCGGGGTTTCCAGCGTGCTCAGGTTGCCGGCCGGGGCAAGCAGCCGCACCGAGCTGACGAGCGAGTCGAAGCGCCCGTAGCCACTGGAGGCCTGGCCGGCCGAGCGGGTGGCCGCGAAGCCGCCGATCGTCGCGTACTCGAAGGACTGCGGGAAGTGGCCGAGGGTGAGGCCCTCGGCGCCGAGCGCCGCCTCCGCCTCGGGCCCGCGCAGGCCCGCCCCGAGGCGCGCGGTCAGCGAGGTGTGGTCGATGGCGACTTCGCGCAGCGCGGTCAGATCGAGGCTGATCAGCGCCGCGTGGGAGCCGCGCAGCGGCTCGACCCCGCCGACCACGCTGGTCCCGCCGCCGAACGGCACCACGGCGACGTCGGCCGCCGCGCAGGCGTCGATCAGCCGCCCGACCGCGGCGGCGTCGGCCGGGACCAGCACCGCGTCGGGCGCGTCCTCGAGCCGCCCCGAGCGCAGCCGCGCCAGGTCGACGTAGCCGCGCCCCACCGCGTGCCGCAGCCGGTCCTCCTTGCCGTCGAAGACCGCTGCGGCGCCGACCGCGTCGAGCACCGCGCGCGGCAGCGGCCGCGCCGCGGGCAGCTCGAAGTCCTCGATCCGCGCCGCCAACGGCCAGGGCTCCAGCTCGCCGATCCGTTCGCGCAGCACGCCGAGGGCGGTCGCGTCGAGCTCGGTGCGCCGCATCGGGTCTCCCCACCCCCACCAGGTGGCGTCGCGTCGCGGCTCGATCATCGGCGCCTCCCGTGGAGACTTGCCGCCGGATGGGGACGGTTTCGCTCCACGCCCCTCACGCGAGCGCCTCCTCGATCCCGTCGAGCGCCGCGTCGAGGATGTCGCGCTGGCCCTTGCGCATCAGCCAGCCGCCCAGCCGCGACATCCCGCGCATCGTCTGCGTCGAGGTCATCACCAGCCGCGTCTCCCCCTCCCCGGCCGTGTGCAGCTCGATCTCCACCGTCGACTCCTTCAGGTGCTTGGCGAACGGCGAGTTCTCCAGCTGCTGCTCCCAGACGTAGCGCTCCGGCTCGGCCGAGGACACGCAGCGGTAGTCGGCGCGCACGCCGCGGCCGTGCTGGGTCTCCAGCACCTTGGTCCACTGGCTGCGCCGGCCGCCCTGGCGCGCGTCGACGTCCTCGACCCGGGAGACCCGCGGCCACCAGCGCGGCAGCGCGTAGGGGTCGGAGACGAGCTTCCAGACCTCCGGGACGGGCGCCGCGACGGTCCGCCTGCGGGTCACCCGCGGCACGGTGGCCTAGTTCCGGACACGGCGCTAATAGTCGCCGGCGAGGCGGCGCAGGTCGCGGACCAGCAGCAGGTGCTTGAGGTGGCTGACGGTGGCGGCGAGGCTCTCGAGGCTCTGCAGCGCCTCTTTGCGCCGCTCCGGGTTGCGCGAGCGCAGCGACGGTCCCAGCAGCGCTTCCAGGAGCTGCGCCTCACGGTCGGCGGAGGAACGGAAGACGCGCAGGTTGCGCGCGCCGACACCGACCCGCGACAGTTCGCCCGCGGCGCGGATGATCTCGCGGTCGGTCTCGTCGTAGACGGCCCGCCCCTCGCGTTTCTCCGGCTGCACGATGCCGTAGTTCTCCAGCTCGGCGACCAGCTCCTCGCGCGCCCCGGTCTCCTCGACGATTTCTTCCAGGCTCAGGTAGGTGCGCGAGGTGTCGACGAGGATCGCGCGCCGCACCGCGCCGGAGGCCGGCTTGCGGTCGCCGCCGTCGCCGAGCACCATGTCGTTGCCGGCGGCGAGCTCCTGGCGGATCACCCGCAGGGGCAGGAACTCGTCGCGCTGCAGGCGCAGGATCGTCCGCAGCCGCTCGACGTCGGACTGGCTGTAGAGCCGGTAGCCGCCGCTGGTGCGCCGCGGGCTGAGCAGCTTCTGGTCCTCCAGGTAGCGGATCTTGGAGATCGAGACGTCGTCGAATTCGCTCTGCAGGATCTTGCAGACGGCGCCGATCGTGAGCGCCTTGCGGGGACGGGAAGCGGACTCCGGCGTGCGCCGGGTAGGTTCGGTCGCCGAGGCCATCAGCGCTCCAGGTAGCTGAGCTTGTACTTGCCGACCTGGATCTCGTCGCCGTCGGCAAGGCGGTGCGACTCGATCCGCCGGCGGTTCACGTAGGTGCCGTTCAGCGAGCCGAGGTCGTCGATGTAGAGGCCGTCGCGGCGCCGCACCAGGAGGGCGTGGTTGCGGGAGACGGTGACGTCGTCGAGGAAGACGCCGGCGTCGGGGCTGCGGCCGATCGAGGTGCGGTCCTCGTCGATCGAGAAGCTCTCGCCGGCGCGGCCGCCGCCGGCGCGGATCACCAGCGCCGCGCCCGACTCCTCGACCACGTCCTCGATGTCGACCGGCTGCATGTCGCCGGTCTCGTCGACCCGGTAGGTCATCGTCGTCGGGTCCTCGCCACTCTCCGCCGGGCCGCCCAGGTAGGCGCCGCATTTCTGGCAGTAGTTCGCGCCCTCGGGGTTCGCGAACCCGCACTCGGGGCAGTGGACGGCGGACATCCGGGTTTCCTCCGGTTCGGGCGGCCTCTAGGCGGCCGGGTCCTCGCCCTGGGCCTTGCCCGCGAGGATGTTGGTCAGCTGCTCGACGTCGTCGCCGGAGATCAGCGAATCGCCGCGCTCCCGTTTCTGGCGCAGACGGTTGACCAGCTCGGCCCGCAGGATGTCGATTTTCCCGTGCAGGACGCGCCGTTTGTAGGAGATCTCGTTCTCCTCCGCCGTCAGGTTGTCGATCAGGTCCTTCAGCTCCTTGTCGCTGAGGGAACCGAGATCCGGAAAGGTGTCCTCCATCGTGCTCCTTAGTGGGTGAGTTGAGGCCGCGCCGCCGATTGAGAGCGGGAGCGCAGTATAGATCGCCCGACCAAAAGGTTCAACCGCAGGTTGAAGGTTCCCGACCGGTAGGTGCGAGGATTTCGTCCCGGTCCGCGCTCCCAACCCTCAACCGACGCTTGAGTTCGCAGTTTCCCTCGCATAGCGAGGGAAACTGCGAACGCACCGGGCTAGGCGGTGGTTCCTTGCTTCGAGGCGCGGGCGGCGCGGATGCCTTCGCGGGCATAGAGGGCGGTGGCGATCAGGGCCATGAAGAGGCCGAAGAGGAGGAACGCGGTGGGCACCCAGCCGGCGAACACCATGGCGAAGAAGATCCCGGCCATGATCCAGAAGACGGCGATCCGCCCGGGCCAGTTGATCGCCAGGTCGACGCCGTGACGGAGCCCGTACTCGGCCAGCGCGAGCATCGCGATTTCGCGTCCCGCGAGGACCAGCAGCGCCCAGCGCGGCAGCAGCTCGAAGCTCCAGCAGACGACCGCGCCCGAGATCACCGTGAGGCGGTCGATGAAGGGGTCCATCAGGGCGCCCATGCGGCTGTACTGGCCGGTGGCCCGGGCGAGGAAGCCGTCGAGGTAGTCGCCCGCGGCGATCAGCCAGTAAAGCGTCGCGGCGGCGGCCGAGCGCCCGTCTCCGGAGGAGTAGGCGAGGATCAGAAAGACCGGGATCCCGGCCAGCCGCAGATAGCCGACGGCGTTCGGGATCGTCCACGGGTTGAGCGGCTCCCCGGTGACGGTCTGCCGCGGTTTGGGGCCGCTGCGGTCGAGTCCGAAGAGGCGGCGGATCCGCCCGCGCCCAAACGGATCGACGTCGGTCATGGGCGAAATGTATAGGCCCCCTGAGGGCCGGGGACCGCGCTAGGCGCGGGTGAAACGGCGCCCCGCCGTCGGCGACGCGTCCTCGGAGAGCAGCACCTTGTCGGACTCGCCCTTTTCGACGGCTTCCTTCTCCATCGCGGCGATCTTCTCCGGGGTCAGGTCGCCGGCGTTCTGGCGCTCGATGTCGGCCACCCACTCGGCTCCCTCGCGCGACTCGGCCTCGTCGAACTCGACCTCGCCGCCGCGGTCCAGGGACTTGTCGATCTCCTCGAAGAGCGTGTCGACCAGCTTCGCCTGCGGGACCTTGCGCAGCGGTTTGCCGCCGGCGAAGATCAGGCCCTCGTTCTTCGCCCCGGCGATGCCGAAATCCGCGTGGCTGGCCTCGCCGATCCCGTTGACCGCGCAGCCGAGCACGGCGACCTCGATCGCCTCCTCGTAGCCTTCCAGCCGCTGCTCGATTTCCGCCACCACCGAGTCCATGTCGAACTGCAGGCGGCCGCAGGTCGGGCAGGCGATCAGGACCGGGCCGCGCTCGCGCAGCCCGAGCGCCTTGAGGATCTCCCAGGCGACCTTGACCTCCTCCTCGGCGTGGAAGGTCGAGAGGCTGACCCGGATCGTGTCCCCCACCCCGTCGGCCAGCAGCGTCCCGAGGCCGACCGCCGATTTCAGCGCCCCGGACCATTTGGTCCCCGCCTCGGTGATCCCGAGGTGGAGCGGATAGGGGATCTTCTCCGCCAACTGCCGGTTGGCGGCGATCGTGTACGGCACGTTGGTCGACTTGATCGAGACCTTGAAGTTGGTGAAGTCGAGGCCCTCCATCAGCTCGACGAACTCGACCGCGGCGGCGACCAGCGCCTCGACTGGTGCCTCTCGCTCGAGCTCGTGCAGGTGCTTCGGCAGCGAGCCCGAGTTGACCCCGATCCGCATCGGCACGTTCCGCTTGTTCGCCAGCTCGGCGACCTCGGCGACTTTCTCCCGCCCGCCGATGTTCCCCGGGTTCAGGCGGATGCAGTTCGCCCCCGCCTCGATCGCTTTCAGCGCCAAGGTGTGGTTGAAGTGGATGTCGGCGATCACCGGGATCGGCGACTCGGCGACGATCGTCCGCAGCGCCTCCGCGTCCTGCTCCCGCGGCACCGCGCACCGCACCACGTCGGCCCCCGCATCGGCGTCCTTGCGGATCTGATCCATCGTCGCCGTCAAGTTCGCCGTCTCGGTCTTGGTCATCGTCTGCACCGCCACCGGCGCGCCACCACCGATCGGCACGCGCCCGACGAAGATCTGCCGTTTGGAAGCCATGCCTGAAGGTTATCCGGCACGCGCGGCGGGCCTGGGGTCGGGTGGGATGCGGGGCGGGCGGCGGACGAGCGGCGCACGGTAAGGGACGTGGCGGCCCCGCGGCCGACGGGGGCCGGGCGAAGGACGCCGAGGGACCCGCCCTCCCGGCGGCGGCCCGGGCGGGCTGAGGCCGCCGCCGGGAGGGCGGGTCCACGGGGAGAGGTGCGAGGGACGCCGGGGGTGCCGGGGGCATCGCAGGGACGGGAACTCCACGGAGACCGGAGGAACTCCACGAAGGCGGGAGGAACGCACGGAGACGTGGATCGCCACCGGGACCTGCCCCGAGGCTTTGACCTTTCCCCAGACTTTGCTCGAGAGTCTGCGTGGAAACATTTCGGGTGTCAGGCACCCGAAACGTTCCACACACCTTCCTGAGCGGTGGGATCTCCCCCGGAAGGCCCACGTCCCTGTGTCGTTCCCCACGGAAGGCTCGCGTCCCGGGCGTCTCGTGGCGGCCACAGC
>DATJUK010000096.1:0-5866 GCA_035502495.1 Solirubrobacterales bacterium | reverse complement strand
GCTGTGGCCGCCACGAGACGCCCGGGACGTGAGGCTCTCGCAGGGAACTACACAGGGAACGGTGCCTTCCGTGGGAGTTCCCACCGCTCAGATGCACGTGACCGACTTTTTGGCCCCTATAGGGGCCAAAAAGTCGAGAGCGCGTCGCGGCGCGCCGAAGGCCCGGGAGGCCCGTGGAGGGACGTGGGGGACGGGGCCGGGGACGGGATACGGGGATCCCTCGCGCGCTCCCGCGTCCCTCGCGGGCTCCCTGCGTCCCACGCCCGCTCCCCGCGTCCCACGCCCGCTCCCCGCGTCCCTCGCACCCCTCCCCGCGGACCCGCCCTCCCGGCGGCGGCCTCAGCCCGCCCGGGCCGCCGCCGGGAGGGCGGGTCCCTCGGCGTCCTTCGCCCGGCCCCCGTCGGCCACGGGGCCGCCGCGTCCCTCGGCCCCGTCCGTCACCTGCCCCCGCGTCCCCCGCCCGTCCGCCTACGCCCACCGGCCCGCGGCGTCCCTCGCCCGTCGCCTACCAGCGCCCGCGCCCTCTGGTAGGCGCCGAGCACCGCGGGCTAGCTGCCGAGGTCGAAGGTCTCGCGCACGTCGGCCGGCCTTGGCAGCAAATCGTGTTCGCTCGCCCAGGCGCTCCAGTCGTTGAGCACGGCTTCGTCGAACGGCTTCGGCTTCAGGGCGGGGAGGAGGACGTGCAGCTGGGCCTGCTGGTCGGCGCGTTCGAGGCTCGGGTTGGCGGCGAGGAGGTCGGCGAGCGCCTGGTGGGGCTGTTGCTCGACGAATTCGTAGCCTTTTCGGGTCGCGTCGATGACGGATTCGACCAGCTTCGGTTCGTTTTCGAGCTCCTTGCGCGTCGTCGTCAGGATCAGCTCCGGGTAGGGCGGCGCCCCGTATTCGTCGACTTTGAAGACGCGCAGGGGGATGCCTTTGCGCCGTGCCTCGACCGCCTCCGCGTTCCAGAAGCCGGTCGCCACGTCGACTTTCCCGGCCGCCAGGGCGGTCACCGCGTTGAAGCCGATCGTCACTTCGTCGACCGCGTCCGGATCGCCGCCGTCGCTGGCCACCTCGGAGCGCACCACGGCGGTGTCGGAGGGCAGGCCGGTGACCCCCACCGAGTGGCCGTCCATGTCGCGCGGCCGCTTCACCGGGCCGTCGCGGCGCGCCAGCACCGCCGCCAACGGCACCCCCACGATCGGCATCAGGCCGACCAGTTCGAGCCCCTTCTCGTCGGCGATGCCGAGGTCGGTGATGTCGAGGATCGCGAAGTCGGCGCGCCCGGCGGCGAGCAGCTTCGGCGCGTCGGTCGATTCGCCCGGGACCTGGATGTGGAGGTCGATTCCGGCGTCTTCGTAGAAGCCCTGGGCCTGCGCCGCGTAGATGCCCGAGTGGACCGCGTTGGGGGTGAAATCGAGCACGATGGTCGCGCCTTTCGGCGCGCCCGGTTCCGCACCGCTCCCGCCGCAGCCGGCCAGTCCGGCGAGCAGCAGGGCGGCCGCCAGCAGCGCGACAGCCCGTTCCATCCGGACGGCACCCTAATTCTTTGAGGAAATGTGAGTAGACTGCCGCCGCTTCATTTTTGGTCAGGGCAGGAAGTCCATGACCACTGGTTTGGGACAAAACACCTAGGAGGGGAACAGAGAGTGGAGCTGGAGCAAAAAGGACTTTCCGCGTATCTCGCGGAGTTGATCGGCACTTTCCTGCTGGTCTTCTTCATCACCAGCGTCGTAACTCTCTACGTCTCGACCGGCGCGCAGGCGTCGTTCGGCTCGGACTTCGCCGTGGTCGGCTTCGTCCAGGGGCTGACGCTCTTCGGTGTGATCTGCATGTTCGGCGCGGTCAGCGGCGGCCACTTCAACCCGGCCGTCACCCTCGCCGCGGCGACGATCCGCAAGATCAGCGTGATCGACGCGGTGATCTACATCCTCGCCCAGCTCTCGGGCGCGGTGCTCGGCGCGCTGCTCACCAAGGGGCTGCTGCTCGACGAGGGGCGCGCCGTCCACTACGGCGCCGGCTCGGTCTCCAGCCTGCTCGCCAACAACGCGGCGGGCGCGGCGGTCGAGGCGATCGGCGTCTTCGCCCTCGTGCTGGTGATCCTCGCGGTGGTCTTCTCCGAGCGGAGCCTCAAGGACTGGGGCCCGCTGGCGATCGGGCTCACCTTCGTCTTCATGGTCATGGTCGGCGGTCCGCTGACCGGCGCCTGCTTCAACCCCGCCCGCTGGTTCGGCGCCGCGCTCGTCTCCAACGAATGGGGCGGCGTCTGGCCATACCTGGTCGGCCCGGTGGTCGGCGCGCTCGTCGCGGTCGGCGTCTGGCGCTTCGTGATCGAGGCCGGCGGCCCGTCCCCGGTCGAGCCGCCGCAGCGCGTCGCGCCCGCCGCCGCCCGCGGTGGCAAAGGCTCCGGCCCGGCCGAGCCGTCCCGCGGCAAAGGCTCCGCTTCCGCGGAGCCGCGCAGCTCGCAGCCGAAAAAAGACTGAGGGCGCGCCTGGCGGGCTCCCGTCAGGACAACCCCCCAGTCGGGAACAGGGCGCGTCCGGCCGAGCCGGCGCGCCCTGTAGTTTTGCCGGGGTGCAACGGGTTACTTTCTCCCGCAACTTCACCCTTTCGCTGTCGCGGACCTGCCAGTGCTACTGCAAGTACTGCGCCTTCGCCACGCATCAGGCGCACCTGCACGCCCCGGTCGACGTCGAACGGATCCTCGACGAAGCGGTCAAACGCAACACCAAGGAGCTGCTGGTCCTGACCGGTGAGCGGCCGGAGGTCAATCCGGTGGTCGCCGAACGGTTGGCCGCCTGGGGCCACGAGGACTTCACCTCCTACGTGGTCTGGGCGTGCGAGCGGGCGCTCGAGCGGGGCATGCTCCCGCACACCAACCTCGGGGTCCTCGCGAAGGGGGACCTGGCGCGGCTGCGCGAGGTGACGGCGTCGCAGGGGCTGATGCTGGAGTCGGTCGACGCGAGCCTCATGGAGACCGTGCACGCGGGCTCCCCGACGAAGCACCCGAGCGAGCGGCTCGCCACGATCCGGGCAGCGGGCGAACTGAAGATCCCGTTCACCAGCGGCATCCTCGTCGGGATCGGCGAGAGCGAGGAGTCCCGCGTCGCCTCGCTCGAAGCGATCGCCGAGCTTCACCGCGAGTACGGCCACATCCAGGAGGTGATCCTGCAGAACTTCGTGCCGCACCCGCGCTACTACGGCGCCGAGGTGGCGGACATCGCCGACCAGGCCTCGCGGCGACGTTGGACGGGGCAGGGTGAGGAGGGGGCCGCGGGGGACCCTTCGCTCACGGGTCACCCTTCGCCCACGGACGGCGGGGAGGTTCGCCCAGGGTCCCTCTCGGCCCCCTTGCCGGCGTGGGCGTCCGACGTCGGGATCGACGAGATCAAGCGGTTGATCGCGGAGACGAAGCGGCTCATGCCTGACGTCGGGGTGCAGGTCCCGCCGAATCTCAGCGACTGGTGGCCGGAGCTGGTCGAAGCGGGGGCCACGGACCTGGGGGGGCTCTCCGCCAACGGCGACCACATCTCGCCCGAGGAGCCGTTCCCGTCCCCGCACCAGGTGCGCAAGGAGCTCGCCCCGCGCGGCTACGCGCTGACCGAGCGGCTCTGCGTCTACCCCCAGTACATGGACATGGACTGGATGGAGCAGGGGGTCCTCGACGTGATCAAGCTGAAGTACTGGAGCTTCATCCCGCGGCGGGGGAGCGGCCGGCGCTCCGAAGAGGACCTCGACGCCGGGCTCGCCCCGCGGGCGATCGCGAAAGGGCGCGAGGGGATCGAGCTCTCCGAGGACGAGATGACGGCGCTCTTCGCCGAGACGCGGCCGGAGGTGATCGAGGAGATGCGGATCGCCGCCGACGAGCTGCGGCGGGAGCTGGCCGGGGACGTCGTCACCTTCGTCGTCAACCGCAACATCAACTTCACCAACGTCTGCGTCGTCGGCTGCGCCTTCTGCGGGTTCGGACAGGGCAGGCGCTCCCCGGACGCCTACGAAGTGGCCGAGCCCGACTTCGCCTCGCGGATCGAGGAGGCGGTCGACTTCGGCGCCACCGAGCTCTGCATGCAGGGCGGCATCCACCCGGACCTGACGCTCGAGGAGTACGGGCGCTGGCTGACCCTCGCCAAGGAGACGGCGCCGCAGCTGCACCTCCACGCCTACTCGCCGATGGAGATCAACCACGCCTGCGAGCGCTCCGGCAAGGAGCCCGGGGAAGTCTTCGAATACCTGCTCGAGTGCGGCCTCGGCTCGACCCCGGGGACGGCGGCCGAGGTGCTCGACGACGGGGTCCGCCAGCGGATCTCGCCGAACAAGCTCCCGGCCGGGCGCTGGGTCGAGATCATCGAAGCCTCCCACCGTGCCGGCCTGCGCTCGACCTCGACCGTGATGTTCGGCCACATCGAGGAGCCGCGCGAGCTCGCCCGCCACATGAGGGTGGTGCGCTCGCTGCAGGAGCGGACCGGCGGCATCACCGAGTTCGTGCCACTCAGCTTCATCCCCTTCAACACGCTGCTCGGGCGCACCCACGGGATCGAGGAGATCACCGTGCGGGAGAACCTGAAGCACACGGCGGCCTTCCGCCTGGCGCTCGGCAGGTCGATCACCAACCTGCAGGCGAGCTGGGTGAAGATGGGCCTCGAGGGGGCGACCGAGGCGCTGCGCTGGGGCGTCAACGACCTCGGCGGGACGCTGATGGAGGAGAACATCTCCCGCATGGCCGGGTCCCAGCACGGGGTAAGGCTCGAGGTCTCCGACCTGGTCGCCGCGGCCCGTGAGGCGGGCCGCGCGCCCGCCCAGCGCACCACGCTCTACGAGATCCTCGAGACCTACTGACGCCGCCCGCGGGTGGCGCGCGCGCCCGGTCGGCGCGATGATCGGCATATGCGCGCGATGCTGCTCGACCAGCCCGGCAGGCCGCTGCGGGCCGCCGAGATCCCCGAGCCGGAGCCCGGCCCGGGCCAGGTCAAGCTCGCGGTCAAGGCCTGCGGGATCTGCCGCACCGACCTTCACATCTACGACGACGAGCTGCGCGGGGAGCCGAAGCTGCCGCTGGTGATGGGGCACCAGATCGTCGGCGAGGTGGTCGGCGCGGGGGAGGGCGCGGGGCGCTTCGCGGTCGGCGAGCGGGTCGGCGTCCCCTGGCTCGGCTGGGCCGACGGCACCTGCCGCTACTGCCGCGAGGGCCGCGAGAACCTCTGCGAGCACGCCCGCTTCACCGGCTACGACGTCGACGGCGGGTACGCCGAGTTCGCGGTCGCCGCCGAGGACTTCTGCTTCCCGATCCCCGATCTCTACGCGGACGCCGAGGCGGCGCCGCTCCTCTGCGCCGGGCTGATCGGCTACCGGGCGCTGCGGCTGGTCGGCGAGGCGGAGCGGATCGGCTTCTACGGCTTCGGCTCCTCCGCCCACATCCTCTGCCAGGTCGCGGTCCACGAAGGGCGGCGGGTCTTCGCCTTCACCCGCGACGGCGACGCCGCGGGCCAGGCCTTCGCCCTCAGCCTTGGCGCCGAGTGGGCGGGAGGGTCCTCGGAGCTGCCGCCGGAGGAGCTCGACGGGGCGATCGTCTTCGCCGCGGTAGGGCCGCTGATGGTGCGGGCGCTGAGGGCGAGCGCCCGCGGCGCCCGGGTGATCAGCGCCGGCATCCACATGACCGAGATCCCGGCCTTCTCCTACGGCCTGCTGTGGGAGGAGCGGACGCTCGGCTCGGTCGCCAACCTGACCCGCGCCGACGGCGAGGACCTCTTGCGCATCGCCCCCCAGATCCCGGTCCGCGCCGCGGTCACCACCTACCCCCTGGAAGACGCCCAGCAGGCCCTCGAAGACGCCCGCCACGGCCGCCTCGAGGGCTCCGCCGTCCTGCTCATCTGACCCCACCCCGTGCGTT
>DATJUK010000095.1:0-12365 GCA_035502495.1 Solirubrobacterales bacterium | reverse complement strand
GCCCGGATCGAGGGGTCGGGGACGCGCTGTCGACTTTTGGGCCCCTATAGGGGCCTCTGACCCGGGTCACGAGTTCGTGACATCCTCGGAACCCGGGAAGAAGGGTGACGTTCCCGGCGTCTTGCCGACTGGTCCCACCTCGGTGAGGGATCCGCGGCCCTCCCGTGCGGATCCGCTGCCTCCCGTGCGGATCCGCGGCCTCCCGTGCGGATCCGCGGGGACCCGGTCGCGGATCCGTGGCGCCGGATCCGTGGCGCCCCGGGCCCCTTCCTCGGCCCGAGGGTCCCACCTCGGTGAGGGATCCGGCGCTCTCGCCGGATGTCGGTGACGCACTCGTCCGGGACTCTCCGCCCCTCGCACCCCCGGCCGTCTCGGCCACGGCCACAGCCTGCCCGGGCCGTGGCCGAGATGGCCGCGTCCTTTCCGCCCGACGCCTCCACCAGGGCGCCTCCCCTCTAGGGTCTGCGGGGTGGAGCGCCTCGTCCCAGATCCCGGGCCGACCTCGGTCGCCCAGCAGCTGGGGGCCTACCGCCCCTGGGACGATCCCCCTGCCGGGCGGCCCCACGTGGCCCTCAACTTCGCCACCACGCTCGACGGGCGGGCCTCGATCGACGGCCGCTCCGGGCCGATCGGCTCGGCTACCGACACGGCGATGCTGGTCGGCCTGCGGCAGCGCTTCGACGCGGTGATGATCGGCGCCGGGACGATGCGGGTCGAGCGCTATGGGCGCATCGTCTCCGACCCGGAGAAGCGCGCCCGTCGCGAAGCCGAGGGGCTCCCGGGCGACCCGCTGGTGGTGATCGTCGGCGGCCTCGACCTCCCCTGGGACGCCGGCCTCTTCACCGACGGCGGCGGCCGCGTCCTCCTCTTCACCGCCGCGGAGGGCGACCCGCCGGCCACCGCGACCCCGGTCGAGGTGGTGCGCGAACCGGGCGGCCGCGTCGACATGGCCGCCGCGCTCGCGCACCTGCGCGCCGAGTTCGAGGTGCGCGCCCTGCTCTGCGAGGGCGGTCCCCACCTCCACTCCCAGCTCCAGGCGGGCGGCCTCGCCGACGAGCTCTTCCTCACGATCGCGCCGAAACTGGTCGGCGCCGGCTCGACCATCCTCGAGGGCGCCCTGCCCGAGGTGGCAGAGCTCGAGCTCCTCTGGCTGCTCCAGGAGCGCTCCGAGCTCTTCGCCCGCTACCGGCGGCGATGAACTAGATTCGGCGCGACCGGGTCACCAAGCAGGAGGAAGAGATGGACTTCGAACCGACCGCGGAGGTCGCCGCGCTGCGCGAGCGCGTCCTCGATTTCATGGACGCCGAGATCTACCCGGCCGAGCGCGAGCTGATGGAGGCGCTCGACGCCGAGGTCGGCCCCGGCGTCCCCTACCCGGCCAACCTCACCGCGGTCCGCGCCAAGGCCCGCGACGCCGGGCTCTGGAACCTCTTCATGCCCGACGAGCGCTTCGGTCCCGGCCTCGCGAACTGGGAGTACGGGCTGCTCTGCGAGGAGATGGGCCGCAGCCCGATGGTGGCGCCGATGGCCTTCAACTGCTCCGCCCCGGACACCGGCAACATGGAGATCCTCGCCGAGCACGGCGATCCGGAGCAGCAGGAGCGCTGGCTCGAGCCGGCGCTGGAGGGCCGCATCCGCACCTGCTTCTCGATGACCGAGCCGGAGGTGTCGGGCTCCGACCCGACCCTGCTGCGGGGCCGCGCCGTGCTCGACGGCGACGAGTGGGTGATCGACGCGCACAAGTGGTACACGAGCGGCGCGGTCGGGGCCGACCTGGCGATCGCGATGGTGGTCACCGACCCGGAGGCGCCCCCCTACGCGCGCGCCTCGATGATCTGCGTGCCGACCGACACC
Source organism: Solirubrobacterales bacterium (assembly GCA_035502495.1). Classification (GTDB taxonomy): domain Bacteria; phylum Actinomycetota; class Thermoleophilia; order Solirubrobacterales; family 70-9; genus VAYN01. Next base: position 10,511 of record DATJUK010000095.1, on the reverse strand, counting down.
CCCGGCTACGAGCTGGTGCGGCCGATCCCGGTGATGGGCCACGACCAGGGCCCCGGCCACTGCGAGATCCGCTACACGGAGTGCCGGGTGCCGAAGGCCAACCTGCTCGGCGAGCGCGGGGCGGGCTTCGCGATCGCCCAGGACCGCCTCGGCCCGGGGCGCATCCACCACTGCATGCGGGCGATCGGCACCGCCGAGCGCGCCCACGAGATGATGTGCCGCCGCGCCAACGAACGCCACGCCTTCGGCGGCCCGCTGGCCGACAAGCAGTTCGTCCAGGAGGACATCGCCACCAGCCGGATGGAAATCGACCAGGCCCGCCTGCTCACCCTCTACGCCGCCTGGAAGATGGACACCGAGGGCAAGCGCGCCGCCCGCCAGGCGATCTCGGCGATCAAGGTGGTCGCCGCGAACATGGTGATGAACGTGCTCGACCGGGCGATCCAGATCCACGGCAGCCTCGGCATGACCGACGACACGCCGCTCGCCCCGATGTGGCGCTTCAGCCGCATGCTGCGCCTCGCCGACGGCCCCGACGAGGTCCACAAGATGGTCCTCGCCCGCCGCGAGCTGAACCGCTGGTCGAAGCGCGCCGAGGCGGAGGCGAGCGGCGAGCGGCTCGAGCCCCGGCACGCCACCCGCATGGTCTGAGCAGCACCCCCGTGCGCGCCGGCGCGCCGCCGGCTCAGGGGCCGGAGAGGCAGTAGACGAAGGCGGTCAAGGTCTGGGGCGTCGCCGACTTGTTGTCCGCGGCGACGCCCCAGCCATTCGAGTTCCGCGCCGAGGAGGTGGCGTACATTTCGCCGCTGCCGGCGCTCCCGCCGCTGATCGCCAGTTCGCCGAGGCCGCAGTCGACGGCCGCGCCCCCGCTCGTTCCGGCCGCCACCGAGGAGCTGCTTTCCCGTTTCACCAGCGTCGCCAGCTTGCTCGCGCTGACCACGCCCGGCGCCAGGCCCGGATCCGGGTAGGCGCCGGTCAAGACCCCGCCCGCCGGGCCGGTCGAGGGTCCCGGGTCACCCTTCGCGCCTTTCTCGCCGCGCTGGCCCTGAGGCCCCTGCGGCCCGCGCGCCCCCGGCGCGCCCGGCGCCCCCGTGGCGCCCTTCAAGGCCGCCTTCGCCGCCGCGGCGATCTTCGCCAGGGTCACGGCTTCCTTCTTCAACTGCCTGGTGCCGACGGAGTTCTTGCCCAACCGCGCGGCGGCGAAGGCGCTGCCGCCGGCGAGGACGAGGAACACGGCGAGGGTCGACATCACGTTCGCGTACGTGAGCCGTTTGCGGACGAGCTTCATCGACTGCTCCTTCTTGGGAGGCCGGGACGGGACCCCGCGACCCTCCCAAGGCCCCTCGGCACTGTCAAGGGCGCCCCGCCCCCGCCCCACCCCCGATGAGTTCGCAGAAATCCTCGCTATCCGAGGATTTCTGCGAACTCACTCAGGGGTTGCCGGTCTGGCCGCGGGCCTCGACCGACTCGGCGGTGTCGGCGAGGCGGTCGACCAGGCGGGCGAACGCTTCGATGCCGCTCGCGTCGGCGGCGGAGCTGCCGTAGCCGCCGGCCGCCATCCGGGCGAGGACGCCCTCGAGGATGATCGCCAGCTTCCAGTAGCCGAGGGCGAGGTAGAAGTCGAGTTCGGAGAGGTCGCGGCCGGAGGCCTCGGCGTAGCGGGCGGCCAGCTCGGCGCGGTCGGGGAAGCCGGGGGCGAGGTTGGCCGGTTCGCCGAAGCGCAGGGCCGGCTCGCCGCGCTCGGGCCAGTAGGCCATCAGGGTACCGACGTCGGCGAGCGGGTCGCCGAGCGTGCAGAGCTCCCAGTCCACCACCGCGGCCACCTCGCCGTCGGCGCTCAAGATCATGTTGTCGAGGCGGTAGTCGCCGTGCACGATCGAGGCCCCCTGCTGGGCCGGGATGCGGGCCGAGAGGCGCTCGTGGACGCGGTCGACGGCGGCCAGCTCGCGGGTCTTCGATTTCTCCCACTGGCCGTACCAGCGGCGCAGCTGGCGAGCCACGTAGTCCTCCTTGCGGCCGAGGTCGCCGAGCCCGATCGCGTCGGGGTCGACGGCGTGGATCGCGGCCAGGGTGTCGGCGACGCGCATCCCGATCCGGTGCCGCTCCGCCTCCTCGGGAAAGGCCTCCTCGGCCTCGACGATCCCGCGCAGGACCGGCCCGCGGACGAACTCCATCACGTAGAACGGCGCCCCGTTGACCGCCTCGTCCTCGCACAGCCCGACCGCGGGCGGCACCGGCACGGGAGTGCCTCCGAGCGCCGAGACGACCTTGAACTCGCGCCCCATGTCGTGGGCCGAGGAGAGCGTCTTGCCGAGCGGCGGCCGGCGCAGCGCCCACTCGTGCCCGTCGGCGTCGGTGACCCGGTAGGTGAGGTTGGAGAGGCCGCCGGCGATCCGCTCGTAGGCGAGCGGCGCCCGCGCGCCGGGCACGTGGGCGGCGAACCACGCCTCCATCCCCACCACGTCGATTCCGTCGACCGGTGCGGCGGAGCCGTCGGCGCGGCTAGTAGCCTCGTCCCCCATAGCCGCGCAAGCATATTCACGCCGGGCCCACCGCCTCAGTCCATCGCTTGCCAACCGCCTCCGGATCGGCTTCGCGATCGCCTTCGCCGTGCTCACGGCGGCGGCCGTGATCGGCGTCGGCCACTTCATCTCCCAGCGGCAGAACTACGAGACCTCGCTCGAACGCTCCTACCAGACGGAGATGCAGGCGCGGATCGAGATCGCCGAAGGCGGCGGCGGACAGGCGGCACGCCGCGCGATCGCCCGCGAGGAAGCCGACCGCGCCGCCCTGCGCGACTCGATCTCCGGCGACACCCGCGACACCGCGATCCTCGTCGGCGCCGGGCTGCTGGCGGGGCTGATCGGGGCGCTCCTCCTCTTCGCCGGGCTGATCGCCTCGATGCGGCGGCCGCTCGAGCGGCTGGTCGACGCGGCCGGCCGGCTCGCCGCCGGGGACCGCTCGACCCGGGTCGAGGTCGGCGGCCTGGCGGAGACGGCGGCGCTCGGGGAAGCGTTCAACGAGATGGCGACGGAACTGGAGCTCGAGGCCTCCGAGCGCGACCAGCTCGACCGGATGAAAGACGAGTTCGTCCTCACCGCCTCGCACGAGCTGCGCAGCCCGTTGACCTCGGTGCAGGGCTTCGCCGAGCTCCTGATGATGGAGCGCGACTCGCTCACCGAGCGGCAGGTGGAGACGGTCGAGATCATCCTCGACAACTGCCGCCACCTGGTCCGGCTGCTGAACGATCTGCTCGACCTGGCCCGCTCCGACGCGGGCCGGCTGGCGATCCGCCCGCGGCCGACGCAGCTGGCCCCGCTGATCGAGGACGTGGTGCGGACGATGCGGGCCCAGACCGACGGTTCCGACCAGACCCTGACCGAGACGATCGAGCCGAACCTGCCGCTGGTGGAGGTCGAGCCAGACCGGATTCGCCAAATATTGGTGAACCTGATTACGAATGCGCATGAGTACTCGCCCGAACGCGCGTCTATCCAGGTGACGGCGCGGGTAGCCGATGCTGGAGTGGAGATCGACGTGACCGACGACGGCCCCGGCATACCCCCCGCGCAGCTCGAACACATCTTCGAGCGGTTCGTTCGCGGCGACGCCGGGCTGACCCAGCGGGTCGGCGGCACCGGGCTCGGCCTGGCGATCTCCAGGTCGCTGGTCGAGCTGCACGGGGGCTCGATCGCGGTCGACTCCGAGGTCGGCCGCGGCTCGACCTTCAGGGTGCTGCTGCCGCTCGCCCCGCCCGGCGCGGTCGAGGAGCCCGCCGCCGGCCCCCGCGCGATCGCCGAGGGCCCGCGATGACCACAGTCCTCGTCGCCGACGATTCCGAGACGATCCTGCTGCTGATGCGGACGCGGCTGGAGCTGGCGGGCTACGAGGTGGAGACCGCGGCCGACGGCCAGGAGGTCACCGAGCGGGTCGACCCGGCCGCCGCCGACGGACCCGACCTGTTGCTGCTCGACGCGATGATGCCGCGCAAGTCGGGCATCGACGCGCTGCGCGAGCTGCGCGCCGCCGGCCTCGAGACCCCGGCCCTGATCGTCAGCGCCCACCAGGATCCGAGCGACGCCGACGCCCCCACCGACCTCGAGATCAGCGGCTACGTCACCAAGCCGATCGATTTCGACCTGCTGCTCGGCGCCGTCGCCGAACTGACCGAGAAAGCCGCCTAGCCCCGCCCCGCCCCGCCCCGCCCGCGGGGCGCGGGCGTCAGCTGCGGGCCACCTCGAGCCGGATCTCCTTGCCTTTCAGCTTGGTGCCGTCGAGGAATTCGACCGTGCGCTCGGCCTGGTCGGGGTCGACCTCGACGAAGGAGAAGCGGTGCAGGACGCGGACGTCGTGGACGGCCTCGTCGGGGAGGACGGCGCCCTCGCGGAGCGCCCAGCGGAGGTCCTCCTCGTCGATCCCGCTGCGCTCGCCGCGGTTGATGAAGAGCTTGGTGGTCTCCTTGCCGTTCTTGGCCTCGGCCCCGCCGTCGTCGCGCGCCGGCTCGGCCTCGCGCCCGGGCTTTGACTCGGCGTCGCCGTCGGCGCTCGCCTCCTCCTGCGGCTCGCGGCTCTCGCGTTCCCGCTCGCGCGGGCGGCGCTCGCGCCGGCGCGGCCGCGGCGCGTGCTCGAGCCGGTCCTCGGGCGTCTCCCACTCGCCGATCGTGGTGTTGACGTCGCGCTCGATCCGGCCGATCTCGTCGCGCTCCGCCGGCGTCACGAAGGTGATCGCGCGGCCGGTCCGCCCGACCCGCCCGGTCCGCCCGATGCGGTGCACGTAGGTCTCGGAGGAGTTCGGCACGTCGAAGTTGATCACGTGGGTGACGTGCTCGACGTCGAGCCCGCGGGCGGCGATGTCGGTGGCCACCAGCAGCTTCACCCGGTGGTCCTTGAAGGCGATCATCACCCCGTCGCGGGAGCCCTGGCTCATGTCGCCGTGCAGCGCTTTCACGTCCAGGCCTTTGTCCTTCAGCGTCTTCTCCAGCCGCGAGGCGCCGATCTTGGTGCGGGTGAAGATGATCGCCTGCTCCGGTTCCTCGAGCTTCAGGATCTCGACCAGTTTCGCCGCCTTCTCCCGTGCCGGGACCTCGACGAAGGCCTGCTGGATCGCGTCGACGGTCAGCGTCTTCGGGGTGATCCGGACGGTGACCGGGTCGTACATGTAGCCCTCGGCCAGCTTTTTGATCGGCGGCGGCATCGTCGCCGAGAAGAGCGCCGTCTGCCGGCCGCTCGGGCACATGCGGAGGATTTTCTCGACGTCCTCGATGAAGCCGAGGTCGAGCATCTCGTCGGCCTCGTCGAGGACCACGTAGCGGGCCGCGGTCAGCACCAGCGAGCGGCGGCTCATCAGGTCCATCATCCGCCCCACGGTGGCGACGACGACGTGGGCGCCGGAGCGCAGCTGCGACTGCTGCGAGCGGATCGGGGCGCCGCCGAAGACGGCGACGATCTCGATGTCGAGGTGCTCGGCGTAGGAGCGCAGCGCCTGGGTGACCTGGATGCAGAGCTCCCGGGTCGGGGTGAGGACGACCGCCTGCACCTCGTCGTTGTCGGGCTCCAGGTACTGCAGCAGCGGCAGGCCGAAGGCGGCGGTCTTGCCGGTGCCGGTCTGCGCCTGCCCGATCACGTCGTGCCCGGCGAGCAGCTCGGGGATCGCCTCCTCCTGGATCGGCGAGGGCTCGACGTAGCCGAGCTCGTCGAGAGCCTGCTGGATCGCAGGCGAGAGGCCTAGGTCTTTGAAGGTTGTCATTCCGCCCTTTAGGAAGTGGGGTCGAGGAGCAGCTTGCCGGCGCTGTCGCGGGACTCGAGCGCCTGGTGGGCCCGCGCCGCTTCCGACAGAGGGTAGACGCCACCGATCGTCACCCGCAGTGCGCCCGTCGCCAGCGCCTCCAGCAGCTCCCCCACCAGGGGCACCGCGAGGTCCCGCCGGGCCAGCACGTGGACGAGCCAGAAGCCGATCACCGCCTTCGATCCGTGCAGCAGCACGCCGCTGTCGACCTGGCGGCTCTGGCGCGAGGCGTTGCCGAAGACGACCAGCCGACCGAGCGGCGCCAGCGCCCGCAGCTCGGCGTCGAAGGCCTCGCCGCCGCTCATGTGGAGGACGGCGTCGATCTTCTCGCCGCCGTTGGCCTCGAGCAGCGCCGCGTGCAGGTCCTCGCCGCGCGAGTCGACGGTGGCGTCGGCGCCGAGCCCCTCGACCAGCTCCCGCTTCTCCGGCGTGGAGGCGAGCCCGATCACCTTCGCCCCGGCGGCCTTGGCGATCTGCACGGCGAGCGTGCCGGTGCCGCCCGCGGCGGCCTCGATCGCGATCGTCTCCCCCGGCTCGATCCGCGCGCAGCGCTTCACCAGCGCCATCGCGGTCAGGCCCTGGAGGAGCGCCCCGGCGGCCTGCTCGTCGTCGACCTCGTCGGGGACCGGGATCGTCAGCGCCTCGGGGACGACCACCTTCTGCGCGTAGCCGCCGTTGCCGACCAGGGCGGCGACGCGGCGCCCGTCCGGCGTCCGTCCCGCCACCTCGGCTCCCGGCACCAGCGGCAGCTGCTGCTCGGCCAGGTAGTCGTTGCGGGTCGAGTGGGTGTCGGCGAAGTTGACGCCGCAGCGCGTCACCTCGACCAGGACCTCGCCCTCGCCCGGCGTCGGGTCCTCGAGGTCGACGAACTGGAAGGCGTCGGCACCGCCGAACTCGTGCAGCTGGATCGCTTTCATGGGGCCGAGTCTCGCAGAGCCAAGCCGGTAGGGTGCGGATCCTCATGGCCCTGACCGTCGTCGGATCGATCGCCTTTGACGCCGTCAAGACCCCGTTCGGGGAGCGCGAGCGCATGCTCGGCGGCGCCGCCACCCACTTCTCGCTCGCCGCCAGCTTCTTCACCGAGGTGCGGCCGGTCGGCCCGGTCGGCGACGACTTCGGCGCCGAGCAGTTCGAGCTGCTGGAAGCGCGCGGGATCAAGACCGACGACATCGAGCGGATCGAGGGCGGCCAGAGCTTCTTCTGGCGCGGCCACTACGACTTCGACCTCAACGTCGCCCACACCGACGACACCCAGCTCGGCGTCTTCGGCGAGTTCGAGCCGAAGCTCTCCGCCGCCGCCCAGGCCGCCGACACCCTCTTCCTCGCCAACATCCAGCCCGACCTGCAGCGCCAGGTCCGCGCCCAGTGCGGCGCCGCCGGGTTCAGCGGCCTGGACTCGATGAACCTCTGGATCGAAATCGCCAAGGAGTCGCTGGAGGCGGCGATCGCCGAGGTCGACTGCCTGGTCGTCAACGACGCCGAGATCCGCATGCTGACCGGCGAGGCGAACCTCGCCAAGGCGGCCCGCGCGGTGATGGCGATGGGGCCGCGGGCGGTGGTCGCCAAGCGCGGCGAGTACGGCGCCGCCCTGTTCACCGCCGATCCGGACGCGGCGGGCGGCGACGGCGACCACAGCTTCTTCGCCCTGCCGGGCTTCCCGCTCGAGGACGTGCGCGACCCGACCGGGGCCGGCGACAGCTTCGCCGGCGGCTTCTTCGGCTACCTCGACGGGTCGGGCGGCGATCTCGACGAGGCGAACCTGCGGCGGGCGATGGGCTACGGCACCGTGCTGGCCTCCTTCAACGTCGAGGAGTTCGGCACCGAGCGGGTCTCGCGGCTCGAGCGCGAGGAGATCGACGAGCGCTTCGAGGCGCTCCGCCGGATGACCCAGTTCGAGGCCGTCCCGGCCCCCCGCGACTGACAGGCCGGCGCCTCCGAACTGGAATACTGGGTTCTCCCCACGAAGCAGGAGAAGGAGGGTGATGGCCACCGAGCAGCAGACCACCGAGAGCGGGGTCGGGAGCGGGACGGAGAGTCTTACCGTCACCGACAACCGGACCGGCAAGACATACGAGCTGCCGATCGCCGACGGCACCGTGCGCGGCCTCGACCTGCGTCAGATCAAGGTCGACGACGACGACTTCGGGCTGATGTCCTACGACCCGGCCTTCACCAACACGGCCTCCTGCCGCTCCGCCATCACCTACATCGACGGCGAGGCCGGGATCCTCGAACACCGCGGCTACTCGATCGCCGAGCTGTGCGAGAAGTCGACCTTCCTCGAGGTCGCCTACCTGCTGATCTGGGGTGAGCTGCCGACCAAGGCGCAGCTCGAGCGCTGGGTCTTCGACGTCACCCACCACACCTTCGTGCACGAGGACCTCAAGCACCTCTTCGAGGGCTTCCGCTACGACGCGCACCCGATGGGGATGCTGCTCTCCGGCGTCGGCGCCCTCTCGACCTTCTATCCCGACGCGAAGCAGATCAACGACGAGGAAGAGCGCTACATGGCCGCCGTGCGGCTGATCGCCAAGGTGCCGACCCTGGCCGCCTTCTCCTACCGGCACAACATGGGCCTGCCCTACGTCTACCCGGACAACGAGCTCAGCTTCGCCGAGAACTTCCTCTCGATGGTCTTCAAGAAGACCGAAGCGCGGCACACTCCGAAGCCGGAGCTGACCAAAGCCCTCGACGTCCTCTTCATCCTCCACGCCGACCACGAACAGAACTGCTCCACCAACGCGGTGCGCGGGGTCGGCTCCTCCGACGTCGATCCGTACTCGGCGGTGGCGGCGGGCGTCGCGGCGCTCTACGGGCCGCTGCACGGCGGCGCCAACGAGGCGGTGCTGCGGATGCTGCGGCGGATCGACTCGGTCGACAACATCCCCGACTTCCTCGCCCGGGTGAAGGACCGCGAGGAGAAACTGATGGGCTTCGGCCACCGGGTCTACAAGAACTACGACCCGCGGGCGCGGATCATCCAGGAGCACATGGACGCGGTGTTCGAGGCCACCGAGTACAACCCGCTGGTCGAGATCGCCCGCGAGCTGGAGAAACAGGCCCTCGCCGACGAGTACTTCACCGAGCGCAAGCTCTACCCGAACGTCGACTTCTACTCGGGGATCATCTACGAGGCGATGGGCATCCCGACCGACATGTTCACGCTGCTGTTCGCGATCCCGCGGACGGCGGGCTGGGTGGCGCAGTGGATGGAGATGCAGGAAGACCCGGACAAGAAAATCGCCCGGCCGCGGCAGATCTACACCGGCGAGCGCGAGCGCTCCTACGTCGCGATGGCCGACCGCGAGGGTCCCGAGAAAATCGTCGGCCCGCCCGCCCGGCGTCCCAAACGCCCCCGCCGCGGCGCCTAACTAGGCTGGGGCGGTGCCCCGTCCCAGCTGGAAGCTCACCGTGCGCGCCGGCGCCGACGTCGACCACGCCAGGTTCGACGACCTCGACGAGGCGGTCGCGGCGATGCGCGAGTGGGCGTTCAAGGTGCGCGCCAAGGGGCCGCCGAAGACGGCGAAGCTGGTCAAGACCTTCGAGCCGAAGGACCAGGTCCAGGCCCGCCTCGAGCTCTCCAGCGGCGGCTTCCTGCGCCGGAAGACGGTGGCCGGGATCGACGTGCGCGGCGACGGCACCTTCATGCCCTTCGCGGGCGGGCTGCGCCGCGAGGAGCTCGACCCGAGCGACCATGACACGCCTTTCGACCTGGTGCGCGAGACTTTGGAAGGAGCCTCCCGATGACCGACTACATGAACCACCCCGGCGTCCCCAAAGGCAGCTACGCGGCCGGCGAGCGGGTGAAGGTACCCGCCGGGGCCGAGCCGCCCTACACCGTCTACATCAACGGCGTGGAACAGAAAGAGGGCGAGGACTTCAACATCGAGGACGGTGAGCTGCACTTCACCCGGCCGATCGTGAAGGAGAAGATGGGCACCAGCCGCTGGCTGGCGATGTACCTCGGGCTCTGGGGCACCTACCGCAAGGACGAGAAAGTCGACCTCCAGTTCAGCCGCGGCGGCAAGGTCGAGCTGGTCGCCGACATGCCGGTGATCCCCTACGAGGACGCCGCGGAGGACGCCGCCAAGTGAACATCGGCTTCCTCATGCTCACCGACTACTCCGAGGCGGTGAACGGGAAGCTCTACCTGACCGGGGGCGGCTGGAACGTCCTCCGCCTGCCGGAGCTGCCGCACGAGTGGTCCTTCCACATCGGCCTCGGCATCGACGTCGCCTGGCACGAGACCAACAGCCCCCACGAGCTGAGCGTGATGATCCAGGACCCCGACGGGGTCGAGCTCGGCGACGGCCTGACCGCCAACTTCGAGACCGGCCGTCCCCCCGGCATGCCCCAAGGCCAGGAGCAGCGCCTGGTGATGTCGATCGCCGCCACCGCCACCTTCACCACCGCCGGCCCCCACGCCGCCGTGGTCGAGGTCAATGGCGAGGAGCTGGGCCGCGCCCGCTTCTACCTGATGGAAGGCGTCCCCGAGGGCGGCGAGCAGCTGTAGTCGCGGGCCGAGGCCCCTGCGAGCTCTCCGGGCGGAGGGCGGGGTTCGTGGCCTCTGCGGCGGGGGATGGTGGTGGCGGTGCGGGGCCTTTGCGGCGGGGGACGGGTGGTGGTGGGGGCCTTTGCGGCGGGGGACGGCGGTGACGGTGCGGAGCCCTTGCGGCGGGGGACGGGCGTCCCGGGCGTCTCGTGGCGGCCCGGGCAGGCTGTGGCCG
>DATJUK010000094.1:0-5371 GCA_035502495.1 Solirubrobacterales bacterium | reverse complement strand
CGGGCAGGCTGTGGCCGCCACGAGACGCCCGGGACGTGAGGCTTCCGTGGGGAACGACACGGGGACGTGGGCCTTCCGGGGGAGATCCCACCGCTCAGGAAGGTGTGTGGAACATTTCGGGTGTCAGGCACCCGAAATGTTTCCACGCAGACTCTCGAGCAAAGTCTGGGGACAGGTCAAAGCCTCGGGCAGGGCCCGGTGGCGATCCACGTCTCCGTGCGTTCCTCCGGTCTTCGTGGAGTTCCTCCGGTCTTCGTGGGGTTCCCGTCCCTGCGATGCCCCCGGCGCCTCCGGCGTCCCTCGCACCTCTCCCCGTGGACCCGCCCTCCCGGCGGCGGCCTCAGCCCGCCCGGGCCGCCGCCGGGAGGGCGGGTCCCTCGGCGTCCTTCGCCCGGGACGCGTCGGCCGCGGGGCCGCCGCGTCCCTCGGCCCCGTCCGCCGCCGGCCCCCGCGTCCCTTGCCCCTTCCGCCACCCGGCCTGGCGCGTCCTGGGCCGTCCGTCACCTGCCACCCGCCACCAGCCCGGTCCACCGCGTCCCTCGGCCGTCCGCCGCCTGGGCCTGCGCCGCCCGGGCCGCGCCCGCCGCGTCGCTTGCCGTCCGCCATCCAGGCCCGCGCCGGCCGGACCGGGCCCTCAGCCCCTCAGCCGGCGCGCGGCAACGGGTTGAAGCGCCAGCCGTCTTGGTGCGGATCGGTGCCGGCGACGAGGAGGCGGCGCTCTTCGATCAGCCAGCCGCCCGGGGCGCGGACGAGGCGGTCCTCGTAGCGGGCGTGGAGGCTCCAGGGTTCGCCGCGGCGGGGCAGGTGCCAGGCGTGGACGACGCTCGCAGCGCGGGCGCGGTCGGCGCTCTCGAACTCGACCGAGACGTTGCCCAGAAGATGGCTGGTCGCCTCGAAGAGGGCGAGGTCGTGCTCGGCCTGGGCGCGGCGGGCGGCGGCGCCGGGCTCGCGGGCGTCGGGACCGTAGTCGGCGCGGCAGTCGGCGGTGAAGCAGGCGGCGACGGCATCGGGGTCGTTGACGTCGCAAGCTCGGCAGTAGGCGTAGAGGAGCTCGCGGATCGCCTCGCGGTCGACGAGGCGGGCGTCGTTGTCGGGCGATGCGTGCACGTCTTCACCGTCAACCCCGGCGGAGGCCAAAGCGAGCGGTTTTTCTCGACAGAAAGGTGGTGCCTGCCCGCGCCCGGGCGCCTAGCTTGGCGAGGGTGAAGGTCGGGCTCTTCCTCGACATGCGCAACCCCGCCCCCTGGCGGCGCTGCCCGACCGCGCTCTACGAGGGCTGGCTGGAGCGGCTCGCCTGGGCCGAGCGGATCGGCATCGAGGCGGTCTGGCTCTCCGAGCACCACCTCTTCGACGACGGCTACCTGCCCCAGCCGCTGACCCTGGCGGCGGCGATCGCGGCGCGCACCGAGCGGCTGCGGATCGGCACCGCGATCACCCAGGCCGCGCTGCGCCCGGCGATCGACCTCGCCGAGCAGGGCGCCCTGGTCGACATCGTCAGCGGCGGCCGGCTCGAGCTCGGCCTCGGGGCCGGCTACCGGATCCCCGAGTGGGAGGCCTTCGGCGCCGACGGCGCCCGGCGCTACGAGCTGCTCGAGCAGCGCGCCGCCGAGATCCGCCGGCGCTGGGAGGGCGGCGGCGCGACGCCGTCCCCGATCCAGGGCCGGGTGCCGATCTGGATCGGCGGCGAGGGGCCGCGCGGGGCGCGGATCGCCGGGCGCCTCGGCGAGGGGCTGCTGGCGCTGAAGCCGGAGCTGCTGCCGACCTACCGCGCGGCGCTCGCCGGCGCCGGCCACGATCCGGAGGCGGCGGCGATGGGTGGCTGCGCCAACCTGATCCTCGCCGACGACCCGGAGGCCGCCTGGGCCCGCATCCGTCCCCACCTGGAGTTCCAGTGGCAGACCTACTTCGAGTACGCGGTCGAGGGCGTGCCGGGAGCCGAGCCCGCGCTCGTCGATCCCGACCGCCTGCGGCTCACCGACGGCCCGCCCCTGCTGCCGCGCTTCGACGTCGTCACCCCGGCGCAGGCGCTGGCGCGGCTGCGCCCGTGGCTGGCCCGGATGCCGGTCCGCCACGTCTACTTCTGGGGCTCGATCGCGGGGATGGACGACGACCTCGTCGACCGCCACGTCGAGCTGCTCGCCGAGGACCTCGCCCCGGCCCTCCTCAGCGGCCGCTGAAGCGCGGCGCGCGGCGCTCGCGGAAGGCCGCCCGGCCCTCGGCGAAGTCCTCGCTCCCCTGCAGCAGCGTCCCCGACTCGACCGCGCCGCCGAGCCCCGGGCGGGCCAGGGTCGCCTTGACGACAGCCTGGGCCAGCGGCGCGCCCGCCGCCAGCTTGCCGGCGAGCCCGGCCGCCCGCTCGAGGTGCTCGCCGGCGGGGACGACGAAGTTGACCAGGCCGGCCTGGCGGGCCTCCTCGGCCCCCAGCGGCTCGCCGCTCAGCGCCAGGTGGCGCAGCCAGTGGTCGCCGATCCGCTCCCGACCCCAGGCGAGGAGCACCCCGGGGACGAGGCCGACGCGCGCCTCCGGCGCCGCGAAGCGCGCGGTCCGGTCGGCGACGACGAGGTCGCAGGCGAGCGTCAGCTCGAGGCCGCCGCCGATGCAGTGGCCGTGGACGGCGGCGAGGACCGGCTTCGGCAGCGCCGCGAGCTCCTCCAGCGCGGTGGTTGCCTCGACCAGGAAGCGGCGCCGCGCCTCCGCTCCCTCGGCGGCGGGAAAGTCGTCGATGTCGGCGCCGACCGAGAAGCAGCCGCCGGCGCCGTGCAGGACCGCCGCCCGCACCTCACGGTCGGCCGCCAGCGCCGCGGTCACCTCCCGCAGCCGCCCCCAGAAGGCGGCGGGCAGAGCGTTTCGCCGCTCGGGGCGGTCGATGCGCAGCCAGGCGACGCCGTCGCGATCCTCGCGCGCCAGCATCAGCCCGACGCCGCCAGCGCCGCCCGCAGCTCGTGCTTCTTCACCTTGCCCGCCGCGGTCCGCGGCAGCTCGTCGACCTCGACCAGGCGCTCGGGTGTCTTCTGGCGGGCGATCCCGGCGGCGAAGAAGTGTTCGCGCACGGCGTCGAGGTCGATGCTCGCCCCCGGCTCGACCACGACGAAGGCGCAGACGACCTCCCCGTAGCGCCGGTCGGGAGCGCCGGTGACCGCGCCTTCGCGGACCGCCGGGTGCAGGATCAGGACGTCCTCCACCTCCTTCGAGGAGATGTTCTCGCCGCCGCGGATGATGATGTCCTTGCGGCGGTCGGTGATCGTCAGGTAGCCGTCGGCGTCGACCCGGCCGATGTCGCCGGTGCGCAGCCAGCCGTCGGCGGTGAAGGCGTCGAGGTTGAAGGCCGGGTCGCTGTAGGAGACGAAGCTCTCGGGCCCGATCGCGACGATTTCCCCGGCCTCGCCCACCCCCACCGGAGCGCCGTCCTCGTCGACGATGCGGAGCAGGTTGCCGGCCAGCGGCCTGCCGTCGGTGCGCGCCCGCCGCTCGAGGTCGTCGGCGGACTCCGAGGCGGTCAACGAGGGCCCCTCGGTGGCGCCGTAGCAGCGGGCCACCCGCCAACCGATCCGGTCGGCGCGCTCGATCAGCGAGGGCGGCACCCCGGCACCGCCGGTGATCCCGTGGCGCAGGGTCGAGATGTCGCCGCCGCCCGCCGCCGCCGCGTCGAGCAGCGAGTCGATGAAGATCGGCGTGCCCGCCATCGCCGTCACCCCGTGCTCTTCGACCAGGCGGACGCCGACCTCGGCGTCCCAGCTGTCGACCATCACCGTCTTGTAGCCGTGGGCGAAGGGGCCGAGCATCGCGCAGAGGCCGGCGGTGTGGCCGGCCGGGAACGGCTGCAGGGACACGGTCCCGGGGACGCCGGGCGGCGGCGTCGGGCTGCCGTGCAGCTCGGCGATCAGCGAGTCGGAGCTGTGCTGGACGCCCTTCGGCTCGGCGGTGGTGCCGGAGGTGTAGATCGCGGTGGCGATGTCACCGGGGCCGCGCGTCGGCGGCGGACAGGGCTCGGCCGCGGCGGACTCGAGCTCGGCCCAGTCGATCGCCCCCGCCGGGGTCCCGGCGCCGACGGTGAAGAGGAGCTCGAGGTCGGGCAGCTCGCCCAGCCCGGCCAGGCCCTCGCCGTAGTCGAGGCGGCGGAAGCGGGTCGGCACCAGCAGCGCCCGGGCGCGCGACTGGCGCAGGATGAAGCCGACCTCGGCCGGACCGTAGATCTGCACGATCGGGATGAAGACGGCGCCGAGCAGGGCCGCGGCGGCGTAGGCGATCGCGGTCTCCGCCCAGTTCGGCATCTGGATCGCGATCACGTCGCCCTCGCGCATCCCGAGCCGGTGCCAGGCGCCGGCGACGCGCTCGGCGCGGGCGAGGATCCGGGCCAGGGTGAGGGTCGCCGGGCGGGCCTCGGAGTGGAAGACCAGCTCGGTGTCGGGGAAGGCCGCGGCGCCGGCGCGCACCGCCTCGGCCAGCGTTTCGCCGCGGTGGAAGCCGAGCCGCCGCCACTCCGCCTCCATCGCCGCCCGCAACGGCCGGATCGCCGCCGGCAGCAGCTCGCGCGGGTCGGACCTGCCGATCCGCGCCTCACCGCCGCTCACAGGACCATCTCCGCCAGCCGCCGGCGCTGCTCGCGGGCGCCGCCGAAGAGCGCCGCGTCGGCCTCGATCCGGCGCAGGAAGAGATGCAGGTCGTGCTCCCAGGTGAAGCCGATGCCGCCGTGGACCTGCAGCGCGGTGCCCGCGATCCAGGTGGTCGCGTCGGCGGCGTAGGAAGCGGCGACGGCCACCGCGCGGGGCGCGCCGGGGTCGCCGGCGCCGAGCAGCAGGGCGCCGTTGCGGACCGCCGCCCGGCTCGCCTCGACCCGCAGCAGCATGTCGGCGCAGAAGTGCTTGACCGCCTGGTAGCTGCCGATCGGCCGGCCGAAGGCGATCCGGTCGAGCGCGTACTCGACCGTCATCTCCAGCAGCCGCTCGCCCGCGCCCACCGCGTCGGCGGCGACGAGGAGGGCGGCGAGGTCGAGGACCGCCGCGTACGCCGCGTCGCCGTCGGCGCGGAGGACCGTGGCCGCGGCGTCGACCTCCACCCCCTGCAGCCGCACCGTGGGGAAGCGGCGGGTGAGGTCGAGGGTGCGCGCGGGCTCGATCGTCAGCCCGGGCGTGCCGACCGGGACGACGAAGTCGGCGAGCCGACCGTCGAGCCGGGCGGTGACGACGAGGTCGGTGGCGAGGTCGGCGTCGGCGACCAGATGCTTGACGCCGTCGATCGCGAAGCCCTCCCCCACGCGCCGCGCCTCGGCGCGGACGCCGGCCGCGCCCCACGACTCGCCGCGCGGCTCCGGCCCCGCCCAGGCGCCCGACGCCTCCCCGGCGACGATCCGCCCGAGCAGCTCCCCCGCCGC
>DATJUK010000093.1:0-7327 GCA_035502495.1 Solirubrobacterales bacterium | reverse complement strand
GACAACGATCCCGACATCAAGATCCTCAGCAACCTCAACAACGTCGGCGCGATCGAGGTCAACGCCTTCCAGTCGCAGTCCGACGTCTGCCTGCAGAAGTCGATCCGCGAGGGCTTCGGGCTGACCGTGACCGAGGCGCTGTGGAAGGGACGGCCGACGATCGGCGGCAACGTCGGCGGCATTCCGTTGCAGATCGAGGACGGTGTCTCCGGGTTTCTGGTCAATTCCGCCGAGGAGTGCGCGGCGCGCAGCCTCGACATCCTCAAGGACCCCGGGCTGGGCAAGACGCTCGGCCGCGAAGGCAAGGAGCACGCCCGGCGCGAGTTCCTCTCGCCGCGCCTGCTGCGCGACTGGCTCGACCTGCTGAACCGGCTCGACACCTAGTCTCGGCTTCTCCGCTTCGCCACTTGGGGACTTCCCCGCTCCCGTAACCTTCCCGGCGTGCCTGATGCGCCGCTGATCATCGTCTCCAACCGGGGCCCGGCCCAGTTCGAGCGCGGCGAGGACGGCGAACGCACGGTGCGGCGCGGGGGTGGCGGCCTGGTCACCGCGCTCTCCGGCCTGGTCTCCCACCGCGACGCGCTCTGGATCGCCTCGGCGATGACCGAGGAGGACGTCGTCGTCTCCGAAGAAGAAGGCGGCCCGGTCTCCCTCGACATCGACGGGATCGACTACCGCGTGCTGCTGGTCGAGTCCGACCCGCGGGCCTACGACCGCTTCTACAACGTGATCGCCAACCCGATCCTCTGGTTCATCCAGCACTACCTCTGGGACCTCTCCAACGCGCCGGACATCCGCCAGGAGGAGCTCGACGCCTGGGACCTCGGCTACCAGCAGGTGAACCGCGACATCGCCGAGGCGGTGGTGGGGCAGATCGAGGGCCAGGAGAAGCCCCTGGTGATGCTCCACGACTACCACCTCTACACGGCGCCGGCGATGATCCGCGAGGCGCGCCCTGACGCATTCCTGCACCACTTCGTCCACATTCCCTGGTCGCAGCCGGACAGCTGGCGGGTGCTGCCGGGGCGGATCCGCGAGGCGATCTACGAGGGGATGCTGGCCAACGACATCATCGGCTTCCACACCCAGGCCTACTGCATCAACTTCCTGCGCTGCTGCGACGAACTGCTGGAGGGCGCCGAGGTCGACTACGTCGCCGCCGAAGTCACCTACAAGGGCCACACGACGCTGGCCCGGGCCTACCCGCTGGGGATCGACGCCGAGCGGCTGCGGCGGGCGGCGGCCTCGCCCGAGGTGGCGGAGGCCGAGCGCGAGGTGCTGGAGCGGCGGCGGCGCTACCTGATCATCCGCGTCGACCGCGCCGACCTGTCGAAGAACGTGCTCCGCGGCTTCACCGCTTTCGACACCTTCCTCACGCAACACCCCGAGTTCCGCGAACAGGTCACCTTCATCGCCCACCTGCAGCCGTCGCGCCAGGACGTCCCCGAGTACGCCGAGTACCGCGAGCGGATCGAAGCCCTGGTCGCGGTCGTCAACCACCGCCACGGGACCACCGACTGGATGCCGATCGACCTGAAGATCTACGAGAACTTCGCCGACGCGGTGGCCCGCTACAAGCACTACGACCTGCTGATGGTCAACGCGATCTTCGACGGCATGAACCTGGTGGCGAAGGAGGCGCCCGCGGTCAATACCCGCGACGGCGTGCTGATGCTCTCCGAGAACACCGGCTCCCACCAGGAGCTGCTGGACTTCGTCATCTCGGTCAACCCGTTCGACATCCAGGAGCAGGCCGACGCGATCTACCGGGCGCTGACGCTGGACCCGGAGCAGAAGGCCGAGTGGGCGCAGGGCCTGCGCGACATCATCTTCTCCCGCAACCCCGGCGACTGGGTCGACGACCAGCTCGCCGACATCGACCGCGCGCGGAGCTAGACCACCGACCGACCCCGCGGCAGCGGCGCCTGCGGGGGGAGAGTTCGCGGGCGCCGGGCCCTTGGAAGGGGATGGCGGGGGTGCGGATCAGGTGGCGCGGCGTCGCGCGGGTCGTGGCGGTCGTCTTCGTCGGCCTGATCGCGGCGCGCCTGCTGCCGGGCCTTCTGCGCGCGCCGGAGCCGCCGCCGCTCGGAGCCGACGTCGGGCTGCCGCGGGCGGCGGCGCCGATGACCCGTCCGCAGGAGGAGCGGCCACGGCCCCGCCCGCGGAAGCCTCGGGCGCGGAGGCCGCGGCGGCCGCATGCCGGGGGCGCGCCGGCTTCGCGCGCCGTGATCGCGAGTCGGCCCCACGCTCATCCCCGCGCGCAGCCCACGAGGCCGACCCCGCCGGCGCCCGGACCGACCGCTCCCGCGGCCCCGGAGCACGCCCCGCCGGTCGCTCCCGAACCGGTCGCGGAACCCTCGCCGCAACCGCCTTCGGCGCCCCCGTCGACGCCTGGCGACGGCAGCCAGGAGTTCGCTCCGCACTGACCTCGCTATAGTCCTCCGTCGCTTTGCCCGCACCACGTGAATATGAGCTTGTGCTGATGCTGGACCCCCAGCTCGACGCGCCCGCCAGGGATGCCTTGGCGCAGCAGGCGCGTGGGCAGATCGAGGGCGCCGGCAGCCTCAAACAGGAGAACACCTGGGGGCTGCGCAAGATGGCCTACGAGATCAACCGCCGCACCGAGGCCGACTACCGCTGGTTCCGCTTCGAGGCGCCGACCGAGCTCCTCGACGCGCTCGACCACAACCTGAAGATCGCCGACGGCGTCCTGCGCTTCCGGATCTTCAAAGTCGATCCGAACACGCCGAGCATCGTCCCGCCCGCCGTCGCCGCTCCCGGCCCGCGCGAGCGCACCGGCGCCCCCGGCGAGCGCGCTCCGCGCGAGGATCGCGAGCCCGCCGCCGCCGAGCCGGCCGGCGAGTAGCACCCCCTCGCCGCACGGAGCCCCCGCTCTTTCCGCGAAACGCTCCCCGCCAGGGGGGAGAGTCGCGCCGTGCTCCGGCCTAGACTGGAAGTCAGACAACGATTTCAGAGGAGTGAACTCTCTTGGCAGCTTCGAACGTGAACGTGGTGGTCATCACCGGGAACCTCACGCAGGACCCTGAACTGCGCAGCACCGGCGGTGGTACCACCGTTTGCGAGATGCGGGTCGCCGTCAACAGCCGGCGCAAAGATCAGAGCGGCCAGTGGGTCGACAAGCCGAACTTCTTCAACGTCGTCGTCTTCGGCGCCCAGGGCGAGAACTGCGCCACCTACCTCTCCCGCGGCCGCCCGGTGGCGGTCGAGGGCCGGCTCGACTGGCGCGAGTGGGAGGCCAAGGACGGCAGCGGCAAACGCCAGGCGGTCCAGATCATCGCCAACACCGTCCAGTTCCTCGGCTCCCGCGACGGCGGCGGCGCCCCCAACGGCAACGGCGGCCA
This sequence comes from Solirubrobacterales bacterium, assembly GCA_035502495.1. GTDB lineage: Bacteria > Actinomycetota > Thermoleophilia > Solirubrobacterales > 70-9 > VAYN01. Next base: position 3,965 of record DATJUK010000093.1, on the reverse strand, counting down.
GCAGCCTCAGCAACAGCAGCCCCACAACCCGCCGCCGCAGAGCGACGTCCCCGCCGACGAATCGGACTTCGGCCCGGTCTCGGCCGGCGGCGGCGAAGACGACATCCCGTTCTAGCGGGCTGACAGACCCGATGCCCTGACCGATCCAGGGCACGCGGGGCAAGGACGCAAGGCGACCGAATAGCAGCGCTATTCGGTCGCTCGAGGACGCCGCCTGGCGCGCCCTGGCCGCTTCAGGGCGCGAATCTGTAGACTGCGCCGTCGCTTATGCCAAGAGCACGTGAGACTTCATCGACCGGAGGCGCCCGACGCGGTGGCCGCCGCGGCGCCGATCGCGCCCGGCCGCGCAAATACACCCGGGTCAACGCCGAAGTCGTCGACTACAAGGACCTGAACCTTCTGCGCCGCTTCCTCTCCGACAAGGGGAAGACCCGCGGCCGCCGCGTCACCGGCCTGTCCCGCGCCCACCAGCGTCAGCTGTCGGTGGCCGTGAAGCGGGCGCGCGAAATCGCGCTCCTGCCGTACGTCGGAGAGCGTTGATGGCCCAGGCGATCCTGCTCGCCGACGTCGAGAACCTCGGCGAGCGCGGCGAGGCGGTCGACGTCGCGCCGGGCTACCTGCGCAACTACCTGGTCCCGCGCAAGCTGGCCCAGCCCGCCACCCCGGGCGCGCTGGAGGAAGCGCAGCGCCGCATGGAGGCCGCCGAACGGGCCGCCGAAGCGCGCGTCGCCCGCGAAGCCGAAGCCGCCGGGCTGCTCTCCAAAACCGTGCTCACGATCCACGAGCGCGCGGGCGAGGACGGCCACCTCTTCGGCTCGGTCGGCCCGCAGCAGATCGTCGATGCTCTGCGCGACGCCCGCGACCTGCGCATCGACAAACGCAAAGTCAGGCTGGACCAGCCGCTGCGTGAACTCGGCACCTTCATGGTCGAGATCGACCTCGGGGACGGCAACGTCGCCGCGGTCAAGACGATCATCTCCGAGGAGAAATAGTCGCGGCGTCGCGGCGCGGCGCCCCCGGATCTCCTCTCCCCCGCGGCCGGCGCTCGGCGCGACGGACGTCTGTTTCAGAACTCGCGCAGAGCGTCCCGCAACACCCGCGCTTCGTAACGGAAGCGTGGATTTCTTTTCTACGTATTTGCATCCTCATCGCTGAGGCCGAGCTCCCGGCTCTGGTTTGATCGACGCCCCGCCCCCACGCGGCGCCCTTGCCGCCGCTCCACCGTCTATCCCTAACTCTCCGATGCCTCCGTCCCCGGCCACCCACGTCCCGCCGCAGAACATCGAAGCCGAGGAGTCCGTCCTCGGCGCGATGCTGGTCGCCGAGCCGACCCTGACCCGGGTCATCGACGAGGTCAAGCTGGGCGCGCACGACTTCTACCTCGACCGCCACCGGGCGATCTTCGAAGCGATCCACGACCTCTACGCCGCCTCGAAGCCGGTCGACGAGCTTTCCGTCGCCGAGGCGCTGACGCAGACCAACAAGATCGACGAGGCGGGCGGCAAGCACTACGTCTCCGAGCTGGCCGCCAAAGTCCCCGCCGCGGGCAACGCCAAGCACTACGCCGAGATCGTCCAGCAGAATTCGCTGTTGCGCCGGCTGCTCGGCGCCGGCCAGGAAATCCAGGGCTGGGTCAACGAGCGCGACGGCGAGCCGCGCGAACTCTCCGAGCGGGCCGAGAAACTCCTCTTCGAAGTCGCCCACAAAGAGCAGGCCTCCGACTTCCGCATCCTCGGCGACATCCTCCACGACGAGGTCGACCGGCTGGAGAAGCTCTCGACCGGCGAGACGGAGCTGACCGGGACCCCCTCGGGCTTCCGCGACATCGACGCGGTGACCGGCGGCTTCCAGCCCGGCAACCTGATCATCATCGCCGCCCGCCCGGCGATGGGGAAGAGCGCCCTGGTCGCCAACATCGCCGAAAACGTGGCGGTCAAGCGCGACAAGCCGGTCGCCTTCTTCTCGCTCGAGATGTCGGAGGTCGAGCTCGCCCAGCGCTTCATCGCCTGCCGCGCGCGCATCCCCGGCGACAAGCTGCGCAAAGGCCAGGTGTCCCAGCGCGACTGGCCGAAAGTGGTGCGCGCCTGCAACGAACTCGAGCAGGCGCCGCTCTGGTTCGACGACTCCTCCGACCTCGGCATCCTCGACCTGCGGGCGAAGGCGCGGCGGCTCCACGCCCAGGAACAGGACCGTGGCGGGCTCGGCCTGATCATCCTCGACTACATGCAGCTGATGCGCTCCGACGACCCGCGCGCCAACCGGGTCGAGCAGGTCGGCCAGATCAGCCGCGGCCTGAAGATCCTCGCCCGCGAGCTGCAGGTGCCGGTGATGGCGATCTCGCAGCTCTCCCGCGCCCCCGAGCAGCGCTCCCCGCCGAAACCGCAGCTGTCGGACCTGCGCGAGTCGGGGCAGATCGAGCAGGACGCCGACCTGGTCGCCTTCCTCTACCGGGCCGACTACTACCGCGATCCCGACGAGGAGCCGGACGGCCTCGCGAACCTGATCATCGCCAAGCATAGGAACGGCCCGATCGCGACCAAAGAGCTGGTCTTCCTCGACCGCTACCCGAAGTTCGCCGACTACAGCGGCCAGGACGCGCCGATCGAACAGCCCGTCGGCGAAGACCCGCCGCCCTACGACGAGGCCGCCGCGGCGGGCCCCGAGTTCTGATGGCGATCGCGCGCTCGGAACCGTTCAAAGACCAGGTCTGCCCGCTGGGGATCTGCGACGGGGACGGGTGGATCCTCGGCCCCGAAGACGTGGCCCGCCCCTGCGACTGTCGCGCCGATCGCCTCCGCAAGAGCGCCAACCGCGGGATCTCCTCGGTGATCCCGCGCCGCTTCCAGGGGGTCTCCTTCGATCGCCCGCCGATCGCCGACATGGCCCGCGAATTCCAGGCGCGGGCGGCGGTCGACGCGGTTCGCGGCTACGTCGAGAAGCTCGACGAGAACCTCGGCGCCGGCCGCGGCGTCTGGCTCTTCGGTGACCCGGGCACCGGCAAGACCACCCTCGGCATGCTGGTCTCGAAGGCGGCCCTGGAGCGCAAGCACTCGGTGGCCATCTACTCGCTGCCCAAACTCCTGGCGCGGATCCGCCAGAGCTACGACGCCGGTCCCGACAGCGATTCCTACATGGACCTGTTCCGGAAACTCACCACGGTGGACCTGCTTCACATCGACGACCTCGGGGCGGAGAAACGCTCCGACTGGGTGCTCGAGCAGCTCTACGCGCTGGTCAACGAGCGCTACGAGACCGAACGGGCGGTCCTCGTGACGACCAACCTCGACGAAGCCGAGCTGGTCGAGCAGATCGGGCGACGCACGGTCTCGCGGCTGGTCGAGATGTGCGACGGCTGCATGGTCCCGATGCACGGCGAAGACCACCGCCTCGCGGCCTAGCCGCGCGCGCGGGAGCCGCCTCGGGTGGCGCACCGCACCCGCCGCCCGCCTCCGTCAGAATCCAGCCAGTGCCGGGCGTGGTCATAGTCGGCGCCCAGTGGGGCGACGAGGGCAAGGGCAAGATCACCGATCTGCTCGCCGAGCGGGCTACCACGATCGTCCGCTTCCAGGGCGGCAACAACGCCGGTCACACGATCGTCCACGAGGGCACCGAGTACAAGTTCCACCTGATCCCCTCCGGGATCCTCCACGCCGACAAGACGTGCGTGATCGGCAACGGCGTGGTCGTCGACCCGCGCGTGCTGCTCGCCGAGATCGACAACCTGAAACGGGCGGGGGTGAGCGTCGCCAACCTGCGGCTCTCCGCCAACGCCCACCTGATCATGCCCTACCACGTGCTGCTCGACACGGCGAGCGAGACGAAACTGGGGAAGAACTCGATCGGCACCACGCGGCGCGGGATCGGCCTCGCCTACGCCGACAAGGCGCTGCGGCTCGGCATCCGCGTCCAGGACCTGCTCGACGAGAAGATCCTGAAAAAGAAGATCGTCGCCGCGCTGGACCCCA
>DATJUK010000092.1:0-3523 GCA_035502495.1 Solirubrobacterales bacterium | reverse complement strand
TCTGCATCTGGTCGACAAGACCGGCACCAGGCTGATCAACGAAGGGTCGATGGAGGTGAAGTCCGGGCCGCTGGAAGTCGAAGGCCCGCCCGCGCTGCTGCAGAACGAGGCGACGCTGAAGGTCGATGCGGGACAGAAGCTCGAATGCGACGTGAGCCACTGCCCGGCGGTACTCGACAACGCCCCCGAAGGCACGATCGAAGTGGTCGGGTCGGCCGCCCACCCATCCGAAGTCGCCGTGAACGCCGAACACATCGGGATCGCCGACGACGGGGCGATCAAGGTCGGCTCCGGGCTATTCCTCACGGTGACCGACGGGGCCGAGCTCGGCCTCGCCGACAAGGCCGAACTGGCCGGGCCCGGGACCGTGCGGATCGGCCCCCAGGGGATCGCCGCGCCGGTGGGGACGACGACCCTCTCGGGCGGTGTCGACGTGGCCCTGAACGGCGAAGGCGCGGAGATCCACGGCGGCACCGTCAACGGCGAAGGGACCCTCTTCGGCGGCATCCTCACCGCGGCCTCGTCCCGCGAAGGCACCCTGCACTGGCTAGACGGTGGGGTCGAAGGCGCGCTGGCGCTCGAGGGCTCGCTGCAGACGGTGGTCGGCGGCGGCGGCGAACACCGCGTCGACCCGGAGATCAGGGACACGGCGATGCCGACCCGCAACCCGACGCTCCTCACCCTCGGCTCGCCTACCGAAATCGACGAAGTGCCGATCGCGATCGGGAGCGAGACGAGCGGCGACGCGGTCGCCGTGAACGGACCACTGACGCTGAACGGGACGAGCGGCAACGAAGCCGGCTTCGCCCGCGTCGACACCGACGCCGACGGCGCGATCGTCGACCCGGCAGGCACCATCACGGCGCAGGGACGGGACGCGGTCGAAGCGCCGCTGACGCTGCTCGGCAAGCTCACGGTGCCGAGCGCCGCCATGCTCAAGATCCCCGCCGGCTATACCCAGACCGGCAACGGGGCGACCCTGCTCGAAGGCGGCAAGATCCTCGCCCCCGGCCGGCCGATCGAGCTCGAAGGTGGCTCCCTGGTCGGGGCCGGGACGATCAAGGCCGACCTCCACGACACCGGCGCGACCGTCGCGCCCGCCTCGCCGAGCGGGACGCCAGGCGCGCTGCGGGTCGAAGGCACCTACACGCAGGGACCCGGCGGGAGGCTCACCGTCCGCGTCGACGGGCCCGAAGCCGCGGCCCACGACAGCGTCGCGGTCACCGGCGTGGCGGAACTCGGCGGCGCCCTCGAAGCCGGTACCGGCGGCGGCTACGCGCCAAGCGTGCCGACCACGATCGCCGGCATCCTCAGCGCGCCGACGGTCTCGGGGACGTTCGCCTCCTTCTCCTCCAGCGGCACCCCGTCCGGAACCGCCTGGGAACCCGCCTACCGCAGCAGCGCGGTCGACCTGACGCTGGGCGCGGTGCCGGTCCAAGGCGGGGGCAGCGGCGAAGAAGCGCCCCGGGGCGGCGGCGGTGACGGCGGCGGCACCGCCTCGACGCCGACCCCGTCCTCTCCCACCACGCCGCAGCCGACCGCCCCGAAGCCGCTCAAGTGCAAGAAGGGCTTCGTCAAGAAGAAGGTCAAAGGCAAGGCCAGATGCGTCAAGGCGAAGCCGAGGAGGCATCGACGGGCCTGAAGCCCGAGCAGACGCTCCGCATCCAGCCGATCTTGCCGTCGCGCTCGCCGATGAAGACCTGCTGTTCGACCTCGAAGAGGCCTTCCGGGTTGCGGACAAGGAAGCAGCGGTAGCCGACCCGTTCGCGGTCGGCGAAGGCATCGGTCTCGACCCGCTCCAGCGCCTCGATCCGATCCGAGTCGTCAATCAGGTGCGAAGCGCGTCGCCGATCGACGTCTCCGGGTCGCCCGCCTCCCAATCGCGGCACGGACCCGATCCTGGCGGTCTCGCCGCCGCCTGTCAATCAGCCGAGCAGGTGGCGGCGCGGCAGCAGGAGTAGCGTCGCGACCGCGGGCAGGGCGATCGCGACGAAGGCGCCGGTCTGCCAACCCGACGCCTCGACCAACGGCCCGGCCAGCGCCGAACCGATACTGGCGCCAACGGTGATCGCCAAGGAGAGCCAGGTGAAGGCCTCGGTCACGGTCCCGGCGGGCGCCGCGCTCTGCGCCACCTGGTTGCGGAGGGTGAGCTGGGGTGCGATGCAGAGGCCGGCGATCGTCGCGAAGACGAACATCTCCGGGATCGAGGTCGCGGTCGGCAGCGGCACGCAGCTCAGGGTCATCAGCGCCCCGAGCACGACGAGCGCCCTCTGCGGTCGGCCGAAGAGCCCTGGCCGGGCGCCGTAGAAAAAGCCGCCAAGACCGGATCCGAAGGCGAATGCAGCCGCGAACGCACCACCAAGCGCGGCGTCGCCATGGTCGGCACCGAAGGCCGGCAGGGTGACGTCGAGCACACCGAACGTCGCCGCCAGCGGCAACATCGAGAGCACCAGCAGTCGCAGCGACGGCGAGACGAGGGCGCCGAGCCAGTGGCGCTCGGCGTCGGGGTCGCTACCGGGCGGCACGGTCGCGACCCGGGCGAAGCCGATCGAGCCGACGATCCCCAGGGCGCCGGCGAGGAACAGGCCCGCGGCGGCGCCGACGGTCGCCGCCAGCAGCCCCGCCAGCAGCGGGCCGGCGATGAAGAGTGCCTCGATCAAGACCCCGTCGAGGGCGTAGGCGGTCTGCAGCTCCTCCGGCTCGATCATGCTCAACCAGAGCCGGCGCAGGATGCCGCCGATCGGGACGCTCGCGCAGCCGGCAAGGAGGCCGGCGAGGGCGAGGGGAATCGTCCCGGTGCCGGCCTCGCCGAGCGCGACCACGGCGGCGAGCGCCGCCGCCATCAGGATCGACCCCGGCACCACCACCCACCTCGAGCCATGCCGGTCGACGATCCGGGCCAGTGGGGGACCGGTGAGACCGAGACCGACGGTGTAGGCCGCGGCGACGACACCGGCGGCGCCGAACGAGCCGGTCTGGGCGTGGACGAAGAGGATCAGAGCCACCCCGCCCATCCCGATCGGCATCCGTGCCAGGAGGCCGAACAAGACCATCGGCCGCACGCCGGGCACGGCGAAGACCCGCCGGTAGGCGATGAGTCCGCGGCTCTGCGGGGCGGTTGCGACGTCGGTGGCCATCCACCCAGCGTCGCAGGCGGCGAGGGACGGAGCGGGCGCGGCCGTCCGAGGTGCGTCCCGGGCGTCTCGTGGCGGCCCGGGCAGGCTGTGGCCGCCACAAGACGCCCGGGACGCGAAGGTTTCGCAGGAAGTCCGAGACCCGCGACGAACTCCGCCCCTTTCGTGACGATCCCGTGCGCACCTCAGGTTGATGGGCCGAAAACTCAACTATGGCTTGAGTTTTCGGCCCATCAACATGGGGGTGATGAGGAAGGCGCACGTTCCCTGGGTCTTCGTCACGGGTCACCACGCCTTCGTGGAGGGACACGCGCATCTCTTCCCGGAGCGCGCCCATCCCTCGGCCTCTCCCCGCACCCCCGGCCGTCTCGGCCACGACCACAGCCTGC
>DATJUK010000091.1:0-8096 GCA_035502495.1 Solirubrobacterales bacterium | reverse complement strand
ACGCCCGGGACGCCGGTCCCCGGCCGCCGGGGCCCGGACCCTCACCCGTCCCATCACCCCGCCCCCGTCGGGGGCGGGTGCGGGGCGGGCTGCCTGTCGGCCTGGTCGCGGTCGCGCCGGGCCTGGCTATTTCGAGACGTTGAAGCCTTCGCCGGTGATCCGGCCGATGTCGTTGGAGACGCCGACCACCATCAGCATCAGGACGAGGGCGATGCCGACGATCGTCGCTCGCTCCATGACCTTGATCGAGACCGGCTTGCCGCGGCGCAGTTTCTCGACGATCGCCCAGAAGATGTGGCCGCCGTCGAGGGGCAGGATCGGCACCAGGTTGATCAGGCCTAGTGAGAGGCTGACCAGGGCGAGCAGCAGGAAGGCCTCACGCCAGCCTTTGTCGACGGCTTCGTGGCCGACGTCGGAGATGCCGACCACGCTGGAGATTTCCTTGCGCTTTTCGGCTTCGAAGATGTGGGAGAAGACCGAGCCGGTCCTGCTGATCACTTCGCCCATCACGTCGAGGGATCGATTTGCGGCTTCCCCCGTGCTGATCGGGATCCAGTGAGCGTTTTCTTCCCAACCGAGACCGAGCAGCATCCGCTTCGCTTCGCTGCTGTAGTGGGGCGTGATTTCGAAGGTCTTTTCCTCGCCTTCGCGGAGGACCGTCACTTCCGCTGGCGTGGTCGCCGCACAACCATCGGTCGGCTTGCCTGCGCATTTGTGTGAGCGGATCAGTTCACCGAACTTTTCGACCCGCTCTTTGCCGCTGAGGTTCGAGTAGGCGTGACCGTCGATGGCGACTATCCGATCGCCATCCTTGAGAACCTGCGCCGCGGCGGAGCCTTCGGTCGTCTGCGCGACCACCGGTTTGGCGGCGCCGTTGCTCAACCCCCCGATGCCGAACACCGCGAAGAGGATCACGAAAGCCAGCACGATGTTCACCGCCGGACCCGCCGCGGCGACGACGATCCGCTTCCAGACCTTCTGCCGGTGGTAGGCGCGGTGCTCCTCCCCCGGCGGCATCTCTTCCTCCGGGTTCATCCCGTTGATCTTCACGTAGCCGCCGAGCGGGATCGATTTGATCCCGTACTCGGTCTCGCCGCGCTTGAACGACCAGAGGGTCGGCCCGAAGAAGAGGAAGAAGCCTTCGACCCGCATCCCGGTCGCCTTGGCGGCGACGAAGTGGCCCGCCTCGTGCAGCAGGATCAGGGCGCAGAAGCCGAGGAAGACGTAGACCCAGCTCATGCGGGCATCAGCTCCCGGGCGGCCGCGGCGGCGCGCTCGCGGGCCTCGGCGTCGGTGGCGAAGAGGTCGTCGAAGTGGGTGACGGGCGCGGCGGGCATCTCCTCGAGGCAGCGCTCGACCACGGCGGCGATCCCGGTGAAGGGGATGCGGCCGTCGAGGAAGGCGGCGACGGCGACCTCGTCGGCGGCATTCAGCACGGTAGGCGCGGTGCCGCCGGTCCGCCCCGCCTCCAGCGCCAGGCGCAGGCAGGCGAAGGTATCGGGATCGGGCTCCTCGAAGGTCATCGCGCCGACCGCGGCGAGGTCGAGGCGAGGGACGTCGACCGGGGCCCGTTCGGGGAAGTTCAGGGCGTAGGAGATCGGTACCCGCATGTCGGGATAGCCGATGTGGGCGAGGGTCGAGCCGTCGACCAGCGAGACCAGCGAGTGGATCAGCGACTGCGGGTGGACGACCACCTCGATCCGTTCGTAGGGGACGCCGAAGAGGTGGTGCGCCTCGATCACCTCGAAGCCCTTGTTCATCAGCGTCGCGCAGTCGATCGTGATCCGGCCGCCCATCTTCCAGGTCGGGTGGTCGAGCGCGTCGGTGACGCTCACCGCGCCGAGGTCCGTACGGCCGCGAAAGGGCCCGCCGCTCGCGGTGACCAGGAGGCGGTCCACCGTCCCCGGCCCGGCCGCCGCGATCAGCTGGTGGAGCGCCGAGTGCTCGGAGTCGACCGGGAGGATCCGCGCCCCCGTCGCCTCGGCCAACGCCATCACCAGCTCGCCGCCCAGCACCAGGCTCTCCTTGTTGGCGAGCGCGACGTCGATCCCGGCGGCGAGGGCCGCCACGGTCGAGCCGAGGCCGGCGGCCCCGACGATGCCGTTGAGGACGAGGTCGGGCTCGGTCGCCGCGATCAGCTCGCGCACGCCATCCTCACCGGAGAGCACCCGGCCGTCCCACGCCTCGGCCGCCCGCGCGGCGGCGTCGGGGTCGGCGAGCGCGATCGTGCCGACCCCGTGCTCACGCGCCTGGGCGACCGTCGTCTCCCAGCCGCGTCCCGCGGCCAGGCCGACGGCCCGAAGCTCTTCCGAGGCGCCGATCACCTCGAGCGCCTGCGTTCCGATCGACCCGGTCGAGCCGAGTATCAACACCTTCCTCATCTGACGAGAGGATACGGAGGCGACCTTCCGACTCCTTAAACGCGGCGGCACGGCCCCTCCGGCGGCAAGATTCCTTCCGCCCGCCACCTTTCCTTCCTCCTTGCGGTGTACGCCCGAGGACTCTCGGCGAGACGGTCCATCCGGTCGTGGCGAGCCCGCACCTCCTCCGGCGTGTGAAGGCGCCACGCCTGCCGATCGCGGACTTCGTCCATCAGTTCGAAGTTCAAGTCCCCACCTGACGCACGACAGGCCGAAGAGCGTACGTCGGCTCATGCCGGCGACGGTACGTCGCCGTCCTCGGCGCACCAGAAATGTGACAGGACTCAGTAGACGAGCGCCACGGCGAGGTAGTAGCCGACGACGACGGTGAAGAGGACGGCATCGAGGCGGTCGAGGATGCCGCCGTGGGGGCCGAAGATGGTGCCGGTGTCCTTCTTGCCGAGGTCGCGCTTCAGCATCGACTCGAAGAGGTCGCCGACCGGGGCGATCGCGGCGACGGCGGCGCCCATGATCAGGGCGTCGGTGCCGCTCAGCCAGTTCTGGTAGAGGCCGGCGAACCAGAAGCCCATCGTGCCGATGACGAAGCCGCCGATCAGCCCCTCGACCGTCTTGTTGGGCGAGAGGTTGGGGGCGATCTTGTGGCTGCCGAACATGCGCCCGGTCGCGTAGGCGGCGGTGTCGGTGACGAAGGTGCCGACGAGGACGTCGATCAAGAGCGCGGCGCCGTGGCTCGGCAGGTCGCGGAGGAAGACCGCGTGGGCGAGCGGGATGCCGATCCAGACGATCCCCAGCAGCGTCACCCCCATCGAGACCGTGACCCCGTTGCGGTGTCTGGCGTCGGCGCCGAAGGCGAAGAGCACCGGGAAGGTGGCGGCGAAGATCAACAGCACGTTGTAGGAGGTGCCGAAGTGGGCGGCGACGACCATCGCCGCGACCGAGGCGTAGGCCGGGATCGCCAGCGGCCGCGCGGTCGAGGTGAGGTCGAGGTACTCGCGCAGGCAGAGGATCCCGATCGCGATCATCGCCGCCATGAAGACGATCCCGCCGGCCACCGTGATCGCGATCGCGAAGGCGATCGCCGGGATCGCGATGAGGATCCTCCGCGCCGTCTCGCCGCCGCCGCCTTTCAGGCGTCTCGGCTTGCGCGGCTCCTCGCCGCTGCGCCGCTGCCCGCGGCCACGCCGGCGGGACCGGTCGCGGCGTTTCGCCTCACCGCCGGAGCGCCCGCGCCGCCGTCGCGGCGGCTCCTCCACCGGCTCGACCTCGGGCTCCGCCCCGGGCGGCCGCTCTTCGAACATCTCTTCTTCGAAGAAGTCGCTCATCAGCGCCCCCCGAAGCGGCGCCGGCGCTCGGTGAACTGCTCGAGGGCGCCCTCGAACGCCGCCCGGTCGAAGTCCGGCCACAGCTCCTCGGCGAAGACCAGCTCCGAGTAGGCGCACTGCCAGAGCAGGTAGTTGGAGATCCGCTGCTCGCCGCTGGTTCTGATCAGGAGGTCAGGGTCGTGCATGTCGGGCGCGTACAGGTGGCGTCGGAACTCCTCCTCGGAGCCCCCCTCGAAGTTTCGCGCCGCGTCGACGATCTCCGCCCGGCCGCCGTAGTTGAAGGCGATGAAGAGCGTGATCCGGGAGTTCTCGGCGGTCTTCCCTTCGGCCCACTCCATCCGCTCGATCAACCCCGCGTCGAGCTCCTCGCGCCGGCCGATGAAGCGCATCCGCACGCCCTCCCGGTCGAGCTCCGGCGTCTCGCCGAGGATCCGCTCGCCGAACATCGCCATCAGCCCGCCGACCTCCTCGGCGGAGCGCGACCAGTTCTCGGTCGAGAAGGAGAACACGGTCAGCTCCTCGATCCCCAGCTCGACCGCGTCGCGCAGCCGCGCCTTGACCACGTCGGCGCCCGCCCGGTGCCCCTCGATCACCGGCAGGTCGCGGGCTTGTGCCCAGCGGCCGTTGCCGTCGGTGATGATCGCTACGTACTTAGGTGGGCTCATGGGCAGACCTCGAGCCCGTGAGAGGCCGAAAACCAAGCAGGTCGTGGGACGCAGGGAGGTCGGCGCCGGGAGCGCATCTCCGATGCGTGACCAAGCCGGCCGACCGAGGACCGCGAGATGCGCCGGTTTGCAGGCCTCTCACACCTCGAGGATTTCGGCTTCCTTGGCTTTGAGGATCGCGTCGATCTCGGCGATCGCCTCGTCGGTCTGCTTCTGCAGCGAGGCCTCGGCGCGGCGCTCGTCGTCCTCGCCCACTTCGCCCTCGTTCTTCAGCTCGCGCAGGTCGCTCATCACGTCGCGGCGCACGTTGCGGATCGCCACCCGGCCGTCCTCGGCGACGCCGTTGACCACCTTCACCATCTCGCGCCGCCGCTCCTCGGTCATCTCCGGGATCGCCAGGCGGATCACGTTGCCGTCGTTAGACGGGGTGAGGCCGACGTCGGACTCCTGGATCGCCTTCTCGATCGCCCCCACGGCGCTTTTGTCGAAGGGGGTGACGGTGAGCAGGCGGGCTTCGGAGGCGGCCACGTTGGCGAGCTGGTTCAGCGGCGTCTGCGCCCCGTAGTAGTCGACCTGGATCCGGTCGAGCAGGTGCGGGGAGGCGCGGCCGGTGCGTACGGTGGCGAGCTCGCCGCGGCTCGATTCCACCGATTTCGCCATCCGATCCTTCGCGTCTGCGAGCAGTTCGTCGGTAATTGCCACGGTCCCGTCCTCTCTAGGCGTCGGTCCCGTTGGACACCAACGTGCCGACCGTCTCGCCGCTGACGATCCTATCTATGTTCAGCTCGTCGGCCATGTTGAAGACGTAGATGGGCAGGTCGTTGTCCATGCAGAGGCTGAGCGCGGTCGAGTCCATCACTTTCAGCCCCCGCTCGATCGCTTCCCGGTGCGTGATCGTGGGGATGAACTTGGCGTCGGGATTGGTCGCCGGGTCGGAGTCGTAGACCCCCTCCACCCCGTTCTTCGCCATCAGGATCGCCTCCGCGTGGATCTCCAGGGCGCGCAGCGCCGCCGCCGTGTCGGTGGTGAAGAACGGGTTGCCGGTGCCGGCGGCGAAGATCACGATCCGGCCCTTCTCCAGGTGGCGCATCGCGCGCCGGCGGATGTAGGGCTCGGCGACCTCCTTGACGTCGATCGCCGACATCACCCGGGTGTGCTGGCCCATCCGCTCGAGCGCGTCCTGCAGGGTGAGGGCGTTCAGCACCGTCGCCAGCATCCCCATGTAGTCGCCGGTGGCGCGGTCCATCCCCGCGGCGGCCCCGGCCAGCCCGCGGTAGATGTTCCCGGCCCCGACGACGATCGCCACCTCCACCCCGCGCTCGCGCACGGAGGCGACCTGGGTCGCGATCCGGTCGACCTCGGCGCCGTCGGTGCCGTAGGACTGGCTGCCCATCAGGGCCTCTCCCGAGAGCTTCAGGAGAATGCGACCGAACCGCTCCCCGGCCATCAGTGCCTGCTCGCCGCCTCGGCCACGCGGCCCCTACTCGTCCCCGACGCGGAAGTAGGAGAAGCGGGCGATGCGGATGTTCTCGCCGGTCTTCGCCGCCAGCTCCTGGCGCAGCTCCTCGATGGTTTTCGAGTCGTGTTTCTCGGCGTTGACGTGCTGCTGGTCGAGCAGCGCGACCTCCGAGGCCCACTTGGTGAGCTGACCCTCGACGATTTTCTCGACGATGTTGTCCGGTTTGCCTTCTTCGCGCGCCTTCTCTTCGAAGACCCGCTTTTCGGCCTCGCGGGCCGCCGGGTCGATTTCCTCGGTGGAGACGTACTGCGGGGCGGTGGCGGCGATGTGCAGGGCGACCTGGTAGGCGAAGACCTGGAAGTCCTCGTTGCGGGAGACGAAGTCGGTCTCACACTGCACCTCGACCATCGCGCCGACGCTGTTGTTGGCGTGGATGTAGGAGGCGACGACGCCCTCGTTGGTGCCGCGACCTTCGCGCTTGGCGGCGGAGGCCTGGCCCTTCACCCGCAGCAGCTCGATCGCGCGGTCGAAGTCGCCGTCGGCCTCGACCAGCGCGGCTTTGCTGTCCATCATCGCGGCCCCGGTGCGATCCCGGAGCGCTTTCACGTCGGCGGCGGAAATCGACGCCATCACGAATCCCCTTTCTGGGTGTCGGTGGTCTCGGTGCCCGCGGCCGCCGGAGCTTGCTCCTCGGCGGCAGCGGCCGGCTCGGCTTGCGCAGCCTCGGCCGCCGGGGCCTCGTCGGCCTTGGGAGCATCGGCGGCCGGGGCGCTGGTCGCGTCAGCCTCGGCGGCCGGGGCGCCGGTCGCGTCAGCCTTGGGAGCATCGGCGGCCGGGGCGGGTTCGGCCGCTGCGCCGGCTTTGGGCGCCTCGGCGGCCGGAGCCGAGGGCTCGGCCTTGGGGGCGTCCGGGGCCGATGCCGCGGGCTTGGCCTTGGGAATATCAGGGGCCGATGCCGCGGGCTTGGCGTCGGCCTTCGGGGCCTCGCCGGCGGGAGCGACGTCAGCCTTGGGCGTCCCCGCGGCCGGCGCTGCCGCCCCCCCCGCGGACTGCGAGGAGGACGCGGAGCCGGTGCCGGCAGGACCCGCGGGCTGCGCTTTGGGCGCCGCCTGCGCCTGCTGGGCCGCCTGCGCGGCCGCGGCGGCCTGTTTCTCGGCCTCGGCTTTCGCCGCCGCCTGTTTGGCCGCTTCTTCCTCGGCTTCTTTGGCCTGCTGCGCCTCGATCCGGGCCTTCTCCTCTTCCTCCCGTTTGCGGCGCTCTTCCTCCTCGCGTTTGCGCCGTTCCATCTCCTCGGCGATCCGTTTTTCCTCCTGCACGCGCCAGGCCGAGGAGCCCTCCTCGACCGCGCCGCCGATCGTGCCGATGATCAGCTGGCAGGAGCGGATCGCGTCGTCGTTGCCGGGGATCACGTAGTCGACCGGGGTCGGGTCGCAGTTGGTGTCGACCAGGCCGATGATCGGGATCCGCAGGCGGGCCGCCTCGTGCACCGCGATCTCCTCGGTTTTCAGGTCGGTGACGAAGACCGCGTCGGGCAGCCGGTCCATGTCGCGGACGCCGCCGAGGTTGAACTCGAGCTTCGCCAGTTCGGCCTCCATCCCCATCCGCTCCTTGGTCGGCAGGAGGTCGAGTTTGCCCTCCTCTTTCCACTCGTTGAGCTCGTGGAGGCGGGCGATCCGGCCCGACATCGTGTTGAAGTTGGTCAGCAGGCCGCCGAGCCAACGCTTGTTGACGTAGGGCATCTTGCAGCGTTCGGCCCATTCCTGGACCACGTCGCGCGCCTGCTTCTTGGTGCCGACGAAGAGGACGGTGCCGCCCCCGGACGCCAGCTCACCGGCGAAGCGACGGGCGTTCTCCAGCAACGCCTCGGTCTGCAGGAGGTCGATGATGTGGATCCCGTCGAGCTCGCCGTAGATGAAACGGCGCATGTTCGGGTTCCAGCGGCGCGTCTGGTGGCCGAAGTGGACTCCGGCCTCGAGCAGTTCTTTCAGGCCTGCCTCAGGCATGCATTTCTCCTTGGATTCGGTTGCGATGCGCCCCATCCCACTCGCCGGGACCCGGGAGATTGGCTCCTGGGCAGGATCCGGTCCGCTTCTGGACAGGGGTAGAAGTGACTTTGCGAGTGACGATTGTAGAGCCGGAGGCCGGTGGGTGCCGGCACCGGGGGGCGAGGGCTCCGGCGCGGTCGATCGAGGACGGTGCGCCCCGGGTGTTTGGGGACGGTGCGTCCCGGGCGTTTCGGAGGCGACCCTGGCAGGCTGTGGCCGCCTCC
>DATJUK010000090.1:0-3752 GCA_035502495.1 Solirubrobacterales bacterium | reverse complement strand
GCGGTGACAACTGCGAACTCACCGTGGGGGGGCGTGGCCCGGCACCCCTCCCCCGCCGTCACGACCCGCGCCCCGATGGCACCCCGAGGCAGCAGCTCCCGGCGACGGGTCCCGGATCAGCCTGGGAGGCGTACGCCGACGGCGGCCCAGGCGGTGGCGGCGGCCTCGGAGGCTCCGCTCACCCCGAGCTTCGCGTAGGTGCCCTGGAGGTGCTTCTCGACGGTTCGGGGGGAGAGGCCCATCAACCGGGCGATGTCGGGGCCGCGGCGGCCGAGGGCGAGCCAACGGAGCGCCTCCGCCTGGCGGCGGGTGAGTCCCAGCCCCTCGAGCGCGGGCACGGTGAGGCCGCTGACGTCGGGCTCGATCACGAGCATCTCGCTCCCCCCTTCGGGGCCGCGGAGGACGCGCAGGGAGAGCGGCCCGTCGGCGCCCTGGACGAGCAGCGGCTCGGTCGCCGCGGTGCCCGCCTCGCGGCGGGCGGCGAGCGCCGCCGTCACCGCGGGGGCGAGCCGCTTCGCGCTTTCGCCCTTCAGCGGGCCGGCGAGGAGCCGGCGCCCGGCCGGGGTGGCGAGGTCGACGCGGCCGTAGCGGTCGACCACGATCACCGCGGTGCCGACCTGCTCCAGGTTCGCCTCCAGGGCCGTGATCGTCGCCTCACGCGCGGCCGCCAGCTCGGCGTTGCGGTAGGCCTGGATCAGGTGCGGGCGGGCGGCGGCGAGGCCGGCCACCTCGCGGTCGCTGAAGTCGGTGCGGGCACGGGTGAGGGCGAGCCCGATCACCACCGGCGGCCGCGACGGCAGGGTGAGCGCGCATTGGTACTCGGCCTCGATCTTGCCGTAGAACTCGCGGTAGAGCGGCAGGCGGTGGTACTCGGCCCGGGTGAGGAAGTCTGAGATCCGCCGCGGCCGACCGTCGCGGGTGCGACGCATGTAGGCGAGCAGCGGGTTTTCCCCGGCCAGCTCCCTGAAGGTGGTCTCGAGCTCGGCGGTGATTTCGATCACCGGGTCGCTCGTCCACCACGTCTCGAGCGGGTTGTCGTCCATCTCGTTGTAGGAGGCGACGTCGACGGGGACGAATTCGCGCAGCAGAATCGGGATCCCGTTGCGGAAATCGTCGAGATTCTCGAATGCGTGAGCGTTGCCGATCAGCTCGGCAAGAGAGACGGACACTGCCGGAAAAGGTATCTCCGCGCGGTCGGTCTGGGGGAAATTCACCCAGCCTTGTCCCGAAGCCCCCCACGGCCGCACCGGACGGTGCTCCAATCGCGCCCATGAAACTCGTCCGCGCAGCAGCTCCCGTCCTGTCCATCCTCGTCCTCGCCGGGCTTCTCGCCGCGGTGGTCGCGATGCCGTCCGCCGCCAGGCCGAAGGCCTCGTTCAAGCCCAAGGTCGGCGGCTACATAGGCACCGTCACGATCGCCGGCGCCGGGGCCGCCGTCCCGATCATGGGCAACGTCTTCAAAGAAGGGAAGAACTACTCGGTCGCGGTGTACGGCTCCAGCACCGAGACCTGCGACAACGGCGTCGTCTACCCGGCGGGCTTCAGCCTCCCGGTCCCGGTCAGCGGCAAATCGTTCAGCGTCGAAGAAACGGGCACCGACTCGTTCACCGGCGGCAAGGCCACCTGGAAGATCGCCGGCCACTTCACCGGCGAAGCGGGATTCACCGGGTCCGCCGGCCGGACCTCCGTGGGCAGCACGAAAGACACCTCGATCCACAGCTGCACGATGAAAAGCGCGAAGTTCACGCTGAAGTGGAAAACGCCGAAAGCGCTCGCCCCCTAGGAGGAATCTGAACCCGGCCGCCTCGCCTCCCGTACAACTGTCGTGATGACGATCGGCGGCCGAGCGGCAGGTGGGGCGGGTTGGCGGCGCTGACCCGGGAGCGCGACGTGCGCGCGGCCTACGCCGCCCATTCGGGCGAGCTCTACGGGTTCGCGGTGCGCTCGCTCGGCGACGCTGGGCTGGCGGAAGAGGCGGTGCAGGAGACGTTCCTGCGCGCCTGGCGGGCGGGCGAGCGCTTCGACCCGCAGATCGGCAGCCTGCGCACCTGGCTCTTCGCGATCCTGCGCAACGTGGTGATCGACCTCGGCCGCGCCCGCGCCTCGCGGCCGCGGGTCGCCGCGGGCGGGGTCGAGCCGGCGGTCGAACCGCTGGAGCAGGCGCTGCTCGCCTGGCAGGTCGAGGAGGCGATGCGGCGGATCGGCGAGGATCATCGCCGGGTGCTGCTGGAGACCCACTTCCGCGCCCGTCCCTACGCCGAGGTCGCCGAGGAGCTCGGGGTCCCGGAGGGGACGGTCAAGAGCCGCGTCTACTACGGGCTGAAGGCGCTGCGGGTGGCGCTGGAGGAGATGGGCTATGAGGACTGACGACCACCGCGAGTGGAGGCTGGCGCTCGGCGCCTACGCGCTCGACGACCTGCCCGCCGACGAGCGGGCGGCGCTCTCGGCGCACCTCGAGGGCTGCCCCGAGTGCCGCGCCGAGCTGCGCGAGCTGGAAGGCGTGGCGGCGCTGCTGCCGCTGGCCGACCCGGCCCGGATCGAGCAGCCGACGGCGCGGCCGCCCGCCGACCTCGGCGCCCGGATCGAGGCCCAGATCGCCGCCGAAGACGCCAAGGAGGGGCGCAAGCGGCGGCGGCGCGTCCGCCTCTGGGTGGGCGGCGCCGTCGCCACCGCCGCCGTCGCCGCGGTCCTGGCGCTGATCGTGCTGCCGCTCGGGGACGGGGAAAATTCGCCCGCCCAGGAGGTCAGCTTCCACTCCGTGCCGAAAGGGGTGAGCATCGACGCAACCCTCGAACCCCACGCCTTCGGCACCGAGATCCAGATGTACGTGAAGGGCATCCGCTCCGGCACCCTCTGCCGCGTCTTCCTCGAGGACGCGGGCGGCCGCACGTACTCGGCGGGCAGCTTCCGCTATCGCTGGGGAGGTGACTCCGAGGCCGAGCTCTCCTCGGCGCTCGACCTCTCCCAGGCGACGGCGATCGGCGTCCACGCCGGCGCTCGCACCTTCGTGGCGCCGCTGAGCGACGCCACCGCCGTGGTCCCTGGGGCGGACATCGATCCGACGTGAGCACCCGCCCCGGCCTTCGGCCCCCGGCCCCCCGCCGGCCCCGCACCCCCCGGTGCGTTCGCACTTTTCCCCGGTATCCGGGGAAAAGTGCGAACGCATCGGGGGTGGTGGCGGTGCTGGGGCTGGGGCTGGTTCTGGTTGCCTTGCTGGGGCTCGTGGGGTGCGGGGGTGGATCGTCGAGTTCCCCGGGGACCGCCTCGACCGAATCGACGACCACCGCCCTCCCACCGGTGGCCGAACCGCCGCCGAACGCCGAAGAAGGGACGGTCTTCGTCTCGCTCGGCAGCGCCGCCGGGCTCGGTCAGGTCCTGGTCGACTCCGAAGGCCACACCCTCTACGCCTTCAGCAACGACAGTCCCCGGGAATCGACCTGCGCCGGAGCCTGCGCAAGGGCCTGGCCGCCGCTGCTGGTCGAACACGGCGAACCGCAACCGTCCAACGGCGCCGGCGCCTTCCGCCTCGGCACGGTCGAACGCGCCGACGGCAGCCGCCAGGTCACCTACGCCGGCCACCCGCTCTACAGCTACGCCGGCGACAAGCGGCCGGGCGAGGCGAGCGGCCAGGGCGCGACCGCCTTCGGCGGCACCTGGACCGCCCTCAAAGGCTCCGGCGCCCCGGCGAGCTGACCGCCCCCCGAGCGCGTTCGCACTTTTCCCCGGTATCCGGGGCCAAGTGCGAACGCGCC
>DATJUK010000089.1:0-4940 GCA_035502495.1 Solirubrobacterales bacterium | reverse complement strand
CATGTGCCCGGTCAGGGTGGCGACGTCGACCAGGACGTCGGGCTTCTGCTCGGTCGCGCGCACCAGCGCGTCGGCGAGGATCAGCCGGCCCTCGGCGTCGGTGTTGTTCACCTCGACCGTCTTGCCGTTGTACTGGGTGATCACGTCACCGGGCTTGATCGCGGTCCCCGAGGGCATGTTCTCGGTCGCGGGCACGACGGTCAGCAGGTCGATCGGCAGGCCCTGCTCGACGATCGCGGCGAAGGCCTCGAGCACCGCGGCGGCGCCCGACATGTCGAACTTCATCTCCTGCATCCCGGCTCCCGGCTTCAGCGAGATGCCACCGGTGTCGAAGGTCACTCCCTTGCCGACGAAGGCGAGGGTCGGGCCGTCGCCGCCGCCCGCGTAGCGCAGCGTGATCAGGCGCGGCTCGACCGGGCCGCCCTGGCTGACCGCGGCGAGGCCACCCATGCCCTTGGCCCGGATGGATGCGCCGTCGAGGATCTCGACCGTCACCTTCTCGGCGTCGGCGGCGATCTCCTCGGCGCGCGCGGCGAGGTCCTCTGGCCGGGCGAAGTTGGCGGGCGTCTCCTGCAGGTCACGGGCGCGATTCGCCGCCTCGGAGTAGATCCGCGCGGTCTCCACGGCCCCGGCGAGCTCCGCCGGGCCGAGCACGGTCAGGCTCTCCAACTCCGGCCCCGGCTCGTCCTCCTCCTCGCCCCTGCCCTTGAAGCGATCGAAGCGGTAGGAGCCGAGGATCGTCCCGGTGACGATCGCCTCGGCGGCCGCCTCCTCGTCCTCCGCGGCGGGCAGCGCCCAGGCCAGCGAGGTCGCCTCGAGCTTCGTCGCCTGGCCCGCGACCAGCGCGGCGGCGACGCGCAGCTTCTCGACCTCGAAGTCCTCGCGCGCGCCCAGGCCGACCACCAGCAGGCGCTCCGGGCCGCCCGGGTAGAGCCGGGTCAGCGCCTTGAAGGAGCCCTTCGCGTCGGCCGCGCCAGGAGCGTCGGCGAGCCCGTCGGGCAGCGCCTCGCCCTCGTAGAGCCCGACCGCGACGAGTGCCGCGTCGGCATCCCGCAGTGACCTTTGTCTCACATCGACCCGCATCGGAGCGCGAGTCTAAAGGGGCGGGGCATGCGGCTCGTGCCGCTATCGTCCCGCAGGCGAGGCGCCCGCACCGCGGGCCCGCATCAACAGGAGAGGAAAGGCCCGCAGATGTCCAGCTCAGTGATCCTTGGTACCGCACGCACCCCGGTCGGCAAGATGGGCGGCGCCCTCGCTTCGCTCGAAGCCCCGGAGCTCGGCGGCATCGCGATCGAGGCCGCGCTGGAGCGCTCCGGCGTCGGCGCCGAGCAGGTCCAGCAGGTGATCTTCGGCCAGGTCCTGCAGGCCGGCCAGGGCCAGATCCCCTCGCGCCAGGCCCAGATCAAGGGCGGGATCCCGAAGGAGGTCCCCTCGGAGACGATCAACAAGGTCTGCGCCTCGGGCATGCGCACGCTCGGGCTCGCCGACCAGGGGATCCGCTCCGGCGACCTCGACGTCGCCGTCACCGGCGGCATGGAGTCGATGAGCAAGGCCCCCTACCTGCTGCCGAACGCGCGCTTCGGCTTCCGGATGGGCGACGTCGAGGCGCTCGACGCGATGACCCACGACGGGCTCACCAACCCCTTCACCCATAAGCAGATGATCGCCGAGGCCTCCGAGGTCTCCAACGAGCTCGAGATCACCCGCGCCGACATGGACAAATTCGCCGTCCGCTCGCAGCAGCTGGCGGGCGAGGCGACCGAGGCCGGCCGGATTGCCGACGAGATCGTCCCGGTCACGGTCAAGGGCCGCAAGGGCGACACCACGGTCGAGGTCGACGAGGCGCCGCGCCCGGACACCACCCTGGAGGTGCTGGCGAAGCTGAAGGCGGTCGGCGGCGAGGGCGCCACCCATACCGCCGGCAACGCGCCGGGCGTCAACGACGGGGCGGGCGCGATCGTCGTCGCCTCCGAGGAGTGGGCGGAGAAGGAAGGCCGCAAGCCGCTCGCCAAGGTCGTCTCCTACGCGATGGTCGCCGACGACTTCGCCTACCTCGCCCGCACCCCCGGCAACGCGGCGCTGAAGGCGCTGGAGAAGATCGGCAAGACCCCGGCCGACGTCGACCTCTGGGAGATCAACGAGGCCTTCGCCTCGGTCGCGATCGGCTCGATGCGGATCCTCGGCATCGACGAGACCAACGTCAACGTCAACGGCGGGGCGATCGCCTTCGGCCACCCGATCGGCGCCTCCGGCGCCCGCATCGTCGGCGCGCTCGTCCACGAGCTCGGCCGCCGCGGCGGCGGGCTCGGCGTGGCCGCGATCTGCTCCGGCGGCGGCCAGGGCGACGCGATCGTGCTCGAGGTGGCCGCGGCGTAGGCCGCGCGCCGCACACCGGCGCGGAGCTCCGATGAGCAAAGCCGCCGCATTCTTCGACCTGGACAAGACGCTCATGGCGGGCTCCAGCGGGATGCAGTTCGCCCGGGTCGCGGCGCGCGGCGGCGTGGTCAGCAGGCGGCAGCTCTGGGGTTGGGGGGTCGAGCACCTGCGCTACCGCCTGCGCGGGACCACCGACGCGCGCACCAACGAGGTGCTGAAGGTCGCCCGCGACCTGATCACCGGGGTGCCCGCGACGACGATCGAGCGGATGGGCCCGGAGGTGATGGCGGCGATCCTGCCGCGCGTCTACCCGCAGATGCTGGAGGAGGTCCACGCCCACCAGGACGCGGGCCGGCCGACCTTCATCGTCAGCGCCGCCGGCAACGACGTGGTCGAGACGCTGGCGACGGTGCTCGGCATGGAGGGCGGCATCGGCACCCGCTACGAGGTCGACGCCGCGGGCAACTTCACCGGCCGCCTCGACGGCCCCTTCGTCTACGGCCCCGGCAAGGTGACCGCGATGGAGAGCTTCGCCCGCGAGCACGACATCGACCTCGCCGCCTCCTACGCCTACTCCGATTCGGAGTCCGACCTGCCGATGCTGCGCGCGGTCGGCAACCCGGTGGCGGTCAACCCGGACCCGCCGCTGGCCGCGATCGCCAAGGCCGAGGGCTGGCAGACCCTCCGCTTCGAGCGCCTCGGCCGTCGCCTCACCGCGATCGCGGTCACCGTGCTCGCGACGGTCGCCGGGTTCGGCGCCTCGCGCGTCGCCGCCAACCGCCGGCCTGCCCCGCGCCGCTTCCGTCTCCCGCGCGGATGAGCCGGCGCGCCTGGGGCGCCTTCGCCGCCGTCTCGGTCCTCTGGGGCGTCCCCTATCTCTTGATCAAGGTCGCCGACGACGGCGGCATGCCGCCGCTCCTGCTCGCCTGGTCGCGGGTGGTGCTCGGCGCCGCGGTGCTGCTGGCGCTCGCCTGGCGGGCCGGGACACTGCCGACGCTGCGCGGCCGCGGGCCCTGGCTGGCGGCCTTCGCCCTGGCCGAGATCGCCATCCCCTTCCCGATGCTGGCGGTGGGCGAGCAGCACGTCTCCTCCTCGGTGGCGGCGATCGTGATCGCCAGCGTGCCGCTCCTGATCGCCGTGCTCAGCCTGCGCTTCGAACCGGCCGAACGGCTCGACGGCCGCCGCCTCGTCGGCCTCCTGGTCGGCTTCGCCGGGGTCGCCGCCCTGGTCGGCATCGACGTCTCCGGTGACGGCGAGGAGCTGCTCGGGATCGGCGCCGTCCTCGTCGCCGCCTGCGGCTACTCGATCGGCCCGCTGATCCTCAGACGCCGGCTCGGCGGACTCGACCCGGCGGCGACGATGGGCGCCTGCCTGGCGATCGCGGCGGTGGCCCTCACCCCGGGCGCGGCGCTCGACCTGCCGGGCGACGCGCCTACCCTCGGCGCCGTCGCCGCGGTGGTCGCCCTCGGTCTCGTCTGCACCGCCCTGGCGCTGGTGCTGATGGTGGTGCTGATCGAGGAGGTCGGCCCGACCCGCGGCTCGATCGTCACCTACGTCAACCCGGTGATCGCGCTCGCGCTCGGCATCGTCTTCCTCGGTGAGCAGCCGGGCGCCGGGGCGTTCGTGGGCCTCGTCCTGATCCTGGTCGGTTCCTGGCTCTCGACCCGCAAGGAGCCCGAGAAGGCGCCGCCGCCGATATCCTCCGCCGCGTGACCCCGACCGCCGCCACCGCCCGCAAGATCCGCGTCGTCGTCGCCAAGCCCGGCCTCGACGGCCATGACCGAGGCGCCAAGATCATCGCCCGGGCGCTGCGCGACGCCGGCATGGAGGTCATCTACACCGGCCTGCATCAGACCCCGGAGCAGATCGCCGAGACGGTGATCCAGGAGGACGCCGACGCGGTAGGCCTCTCGATCCTCTCCGGCGCCCACATGACGCTGGTGCCGAAAGTGGTCGAGCTGCTGAAGGCGCAGGGGGTCGACGACGTGCTGGTCACGGTGGGGGGGACGATCCCGGCCGACGACATCCCCGAGCTGAAGAAGCTCGGCGTCGCCGAGGTGTTCACGCCCGGAGCGGGTACCGACGACATCGTCGAGTTCATCCGCGAGGGCGCCGCCGAGCGTCACGCCGCCGGCGCCTAGCCGGTACGCGGAACCCCTCCTATCTCGACTACACGGATCGGTGCAGTCATCCGGCGTAAGCGGGTATAGTCCTGATTGACTGGTCAGTCAATCCGGTCAATCGATAACATGCCCGGCCGCGACGGGGCTGTGAAGCGCAAATCGCGGCCTCCCCTCGCAGAACCGAGAATCGTTCCCCAAGGAGGCTTGAACTTGAAGATCTGCGTCCTGGTCAAGGAGGTACCGGACGCTGCGGTCCAGAAGCGCATCGACCCGAGCACGATGCGACTCGACCGCAGCGGTGAGAAAAACCTCAACCCCTTCGACACGCACGCCCTCGAGGCGGCCATGCAGATCAAGGAGGGTGGCGCGATCCCGGTCGAGGAGGTCGTCGCGGTGACCATGGGTCCCGAATCCGCCGTCCGTGCCCTGCACAAGGCCGTC
>DATJUK010000088.1:0-16116 GCA_035502495.1 Solirubrobacterales bacterium | reverse complement strand
GGCCGAGGGTGGTTGACGGAGGTCGACCGCGGGGCGGGCGGGCGGGGGCTTTGGCGGGTCCTCTAGGACGGGTTGGTGAGGCGGGCGCGGCGCTCGCCGAGCTCGCGGGCGATGTCGGTCAGCTCGGACTGACAGGGGCCGAGGTGCTCCAGCAGGCGTTCGCGCGAGCGCTGGGCGGGCTCGCCGTTCTCCAGCATCTCGCAGAGCTGGACGTGTTCGGCGGCGAGCGCCTTCGACTCCGACTCGCTGCGGGCGACCATCGCCAGGCAGAGCCACAGCTCTCCCTGCATGCCCTCGAAGAAGCGGTTCAGCCGCGAGCTGCCGAGGAGGGAGACGAGGGCGCCGTGGAAGGCGACGTCGGCGGAGACGACGCCGTTGGCGTCGCCGGCGTCGGCCGCGGCGACCATCCTTTCGGCCGCCTGGCGCAACGGCTCGAGGCGCTCGCGATCTGTTTCGACCCCGGCTTCCACGGCGGCCGCCTCGATCATCCGGCGGACGCGGAAGATGTCGGCGATGTCTTCCTCGTCGAGCACGGCGACGGCGGCGCCGCGGTGCATGTTGTGCTCGACCAGCCCCTCGCGGGCGAGGATCCGCAGCGCTTCGCGGACCGTGTTGCGGGAGACGCCGAGGGACTCGGTGAGGGCGGCCTCGGGCAACGGGGTCCCGGGCTCGAACGCGCCGCTGGTGATTTTTTCGCGCAGCGCGTGCGCCGCCTGATCGGCGGTGCTGGAGCGCCGGATCGCGGTGACGTCGGTGTCGAACACCGACTCGATCTCGGCGTGCAGGGAAGGTCCTTTGGTCATCGCCATGGCCATAACAGTACCAAATGGCCTGTCACCAGATCAAACGGTTAAATGGTATCTTCGTGAAATGGTGAACAATCTGCCCCAGACCCAGCGATGTGCGGTGATCCCCGGCGACGGCGTGGGCGGTGAGGTGGTCGACTCGGCCCTCGCCGTGCTCGCGCGGCTGGGCGAGCTCGACCCGACGCTGGCGATCGAGACCGAGAGCTTTCCCTGGGGCTCCGACTACCACGCCGAGCACGGCGCGATGATGCCCGCCGACGCGCTCGACGTCCTCGACCGCTTCGACGCGATCTTCTTCGGCGCGGTCGGCTGGCCGACCGTCGCCGACGACGTCACCCTCTGGGGCCTGCGCCTGGCGATCGTCCAGGGCTTCGACCAGTGCGTCAACGTGCGCCCGATCACCCTGCTGCCGGGCACCGCCGGCCCGCTCGCCGGCCGCGGCGCCGCCGAGATCGACTTCGTCGTCGTGCGCGAGAACTCCGAGGGCGAGTACTCGGGGGCGGGCGGACGCTCCCACCGCGGCCTGGAGTCCGAACTCGCGGTGCAGACCTCGATCTTCAGCCGCCGGGCGATCGACCGGGTGGCCCGCTACGCGCTCGACCTCGCCGCCTCCCGCCCCGCCTCCCACCTGACCAGCGTCACCAAGTCGAACGCCAGCCAGTACGCCAGCGTGCTCTGGGACGAGGTCGTCGCGGCGGCGGCCGCCGAGCGGCCCGAGGTCGCCTTCGACTCGGTCCTCGTCGATGCCGCGGCAGCCCACCTGGTGCTCGACCCGGGGCGCTTCGACGTGCTCGTCGCCTCCAACCTGCACGCCGACATCCTCAGCGACCTGACCGCGGCGCTGGCCGGCAGCCTCGGCGTCGCCGCGAGCGGCAACTACCACCTCGACGGCGACCACCCCTCGATGTTCGAGCCGGTCCACGGCTCCGCCCCCGACATCGCCGGCAAGGGCATCGCCAACCCGGTGGCGGCGCTCTTCTGCCTGGCGATGATGCTCGAGCACCTCGGCCACGAGGGCGCCGGCGCCACCGTCCGCGCCGCGGTCGAGGAGACCTGCGCCGCCGGGATCCTCACCCCCGACCTCGGCGGCGAGGCCGGGACCGCCGAGGTCACCGCCGCCGTGATCGAGGCCGTCGCCCGCCTCCACTCCCCCGCCCCCACCACCAACAAGGAGCAGCAATGAGCACGCTCGTCACCGAAACCCGTCCCGGCCTCTACGTCGACGGGGAGTGGTCGGCGCGCGGGGCGGGCACCGAAGAGGTCCGCTCGCCCTGGGACGGCGCGCTGCTGGCGACGGTACCGACGGCGGGCCCGGAGGAGGTCGAGCGCGCGGTGGCCGCCGCCGCCCGCGCCGCCCGCGACCCGTTGCCGCCGTTCCGCCGCTACGAGATCCTCAGCGCCACCGCGGCGATCATCGAGGAGCGTGGCGAGGAGCACGCGCGGACGATCGTCGCCGAGTCGGCGAAGCCGATCCGCGACGCCCGCGGCGAGGTCGCCCGCGCGGTGCAGACGATCCGCCTCTGCGCCGAGGAGGCCAAACGCCTGGCGGGCGAGACCGTGCCCTTCGACGCCACCCGCGGCGCCGAGTCGAAGTTCGGCTTCACGATGCTGATGCCCGCCGGCCCGGTCTGCGCGATCACCCCCTTCAACGCGCCGCTCAACCAGATCAACCACAAGGTCCCGACCGCGCTCGCCGCCGGCTGCCCGGCGGTGCTGAAGCCGGCCGAGGCGACGCCGCTCTCGGCGATCGCCCTGGTCGAGGCCTTCGAGCAGGCGGGGCTGCCGCCCGGCCACCTCAACCTCCTGCTCGGCCCCGGCGAGACGGTCGGCGAGCAGCTGCTGAACGACGAGCGCTTCGCCGCCTACTCGTTCACCGGCTCGGTGGCCGTCGGCCGCCACATCCGCCGCACCGTCGGCCTGCGCAAGACGCTGCTCGAGCTCGGCAACAGCGCCGCCAACATCGTCCACTCCGACGCCGACCTCGACCGCGCCGCGGCGGCGATCGCCAAGAGCGCCTACGCCTACGCCGGCCAGCTCTGCATCTCCGCCCAGCGGGCGATCGTCCAGGAGGACGTCGCCGAGGAGTTCGTCGCGCGGCTGCTGGCCCGGGTCGGCGAGCTGCGCGTCGGCGATCCCACCTCCGAGGACACCGACGTCGGCCCGATGATCGACGACGCCGCCGCCGCCCGCGCCGAGGCGGCGATCGCCGGCGCCGTGGCCGGCGGGGCCCGGGTCGCGATCGGCGGCAACCGCGACGGCCGCCTGTTCGAGCCGACCGTGCTGGTCGGCGTCGACCCGACGATGGGGATCGCCTGCGACGAGGCCTTCGCGCCGGTGCTGGCGGTGATGACCTACGCGACCCTCGAGGAGGCCTGCGAGATCGCCAACGCCACCCGCTACGGCCTGCAGGCGGCGGTCTTCACCGAGCGGATCGACACCGCCTTCCACCTCGCCCGGCGGGTCGAGTTCGGCGGCGTGATGGTCAACGAGGGCTCGCAGTTCCGGGTCGACCAGATGCCCTTCGGCGGGGTGAAGGAAAGCGGGGTCGGGCGCGAGGGCGTCCGCTACGCGATCGAGGAGTTCACCGAGCCGCGCCTGGTCGCCTTCGACCTGCGCCGGCCGGAGTAGCGCGATGCGGATCCGCGCGGTGCGCGAGCGGGCGGTGCCGATCTCCTCGGCGATCGCCAACGCCTACATCGACTTCAGCCGGATGAACGTCTCGGTGGTGGCGATCGAGACCGACGTCGTCCGCGACGGCGCCCCGGTCACCGGGTACGGCTTCAACTCCAACGGCCGCTACGCGCAGAGCGGCCTGCTGCGCGAGCGCTTCATCCCGCGGCTGCTCGAGGCGGAGCCGGCCGAGCTGGTCGACGCGAGCGGCGAGAACTTCGACCCGGAGCGGGTCTGGGCGGTGCTGATGCGCAACGAGAAGCCGGGCGGGCACGGCGAGCGCTCGGTCGCCGTCGGCGTCCTCGACATGGCGATCTGGGACCTCACCGCGAAGCTCGCCGGGGTGCCGCTCTGCCGGCTGCTCGCCGACCGCCACAACGGCGGCCGCTGCGAGGAGACCGTCGCCGTCTACGCGGCGGGCGGCTACTACCACCCGGGCAAGGACGAGCGGGCGCTCGCCGAGGAGCTCGAGGGCTACCTGGAGCGCGGCTACCGCGAGGTGAAGATGAAGATCGGCGGCGCCCCGCTGGAGGAGGACCTGCGGCGGATCGAGGCGGCGCTGAGCGTGGTCGACGGCGACGGCTCGCGGCTCGCGGTCGACGCCAACGGTCGCTTCGACCTCGCCGAGGCGCTCGCCTGCGGGGAGGCGATCGCCCCCTACCGGCTGCGCTGGTACGAGGAGGCCGGGGACCCGCTCGACTACCACCTGAACGCCGAGCTGGCCGCCGCCTACGAGCAGCCGCTGGCGACCGGCGAGAACCTCTTCTCGATGCAGGACGCGCGCAACCTCGCCCGCTTCGGCGGCATGCGCGCCGACCGCGACTTCCTGCAGATGGACCCGGCGCTCAGCTACGGGCTGACCGAGTACCTGCGGATGGTCGCCGCGGTCGAGGGGCTCGGCTTCGGCCGGCGCCGGCTCGTCCCCCACGGCGGCCACCAGTTCGGCCTCTCGATCGCCGCCGGGCTGGGGCTCGGCGGCAACGAGTCCTACCCGGACGTGTTCCGGCCCTTCGGCGGCTTCGCCGACGGGTGCGAGGTGCGCGACGGCAGGGTCGCCCTGCCCGACGTGCCCGGGGTCGGCTTCGAGGCGAAGTCGGACCTGATCGACGTGATGCGCCAGGTCTGAGCCGACCCGGCGGCCGGCCTAACCCACCGTCGCGGCGAGGCCGATCGCGTCCTGGGCGGCGAGGAGGGTCTCGGCCAGGGCGTCGACCACCTGGTCGAGCTGGGAGGCGTCGCAGATCAGCGGCGGGGCGATCTGGATCACCGGCTCGCCGCGGTCGTCGGCGCGGGCGATCAGGCCCGCCTCGAGCAGGCGGCCGGGCAGGAAGCCGCGCAGCAGCCGCTCGCGCTCGGCGGCGTCGAAGCGGCGGTCGGGATCGCCCTTGACCAGCTCGGCGGCCCAGAAGAAGCCGGCGCCGCGGACGTCGCCGACGATCGGCAGCTCGCGCAGCTCCTCCATCCGGGCGCGCAGGTGGGGCTCCTGGGCGCGGACGTTCTCCAGCACCCCGTCGCGCTCGAAGATCTCCAGGTTGCGCAGGGCGATCGCCGCGGCGACCGGATGGCCGCCGAAGGTGACCCCGTGCAGCAGCGTCGCCTTGTCCTCGTAGAGCGGGGCGGCGACCGCCTCGCCGACGATCGCGGCGCCCATCGGCACCTGCGCCGAGGTCAGGCCCTTGGCGATCGTGACGACGTCGGGGCGGGCGTCGTAGCGCTCGCAGCCGAACCAGTGCCCGAGCCGGCCCATGCCGGTGATCACCTCGTCGGCGACCAGGAGGATGCCGTGGCGGTCGGCGATCTCGCGCAGCCCCTGCCAGTAGCCCGCGGGCGGCGCGATGCAGCCGCCGGCGTTCTGCAGCGGCTCGGCGAAGATCGCGGCGACGGAGTCGGGGCCGGCGGCCTCGATCGCCTCCTCCATCTCCGACAGCAGGTCGGCGGTCAGCTCGGCCTCGCTCTTGCCGGTGCGGAAGATCGTCGTGTTGGAGACGTGGGTGGTGTCGATCGCGGGCGGCCCGAAGGGGGTCTTGAAGCGCTCGACCCCGGTCAGCGAGAGCGCCCCGAGGGTGACCCCGTGGTAGGCGATGTCGCGGGCGATCGCCTTGGTCCGCTGCGGCTCGCCGTTGGCCAGGTGGTACTGGCGGATCAGCTTCCAGGCGGCCTCGACCGCCTCCGAGCCGCCGCAGGTGAAGAACACCTTGGCGCCCGGGCCGACCGGGGCGAGCCCGGCGAGCTTGTCGGCCAGCTCGATCGCGGGCCGGGTCGCCGTGCCCCAGTTGGTGTTGAAGGCCAGCGTCCGCAGCTGCTCGCTCGCGACGGCGGCGAACTCCTCGCCGTAGTCGTAGCCGAGCTGGCAGCAGAAGAGGCTCGAGAGCCCGTCGATGTGGCGGCGGCCCTGGCTGTCGAAGACGTAGGGGCCTTCGCCGCGCTCGAGCACCAGGAGGTCGGCGCCGCCGGGGCCGAACGCCCCGTTGCGGGCGAAGTGGAGGAGCAGCGAGCCTTGGTCCATCCGATCGCCTACCACCTCGACGTCACCACCTTCTTGCGCGTGTAGAACTCGACCGCGTCGGTGCCGTTGGCGTGCAGGTCGCCGTCGATCGAGTCCTTCCAGCCGGAGAACGGGAACCAGGCGATCGGCGCGGCGACGCCGACGTTGACGCCGACCATCCCGGCCTCGATCCCGCGGCGATAAGCGCGGGCGGCGCCGCCGGAGGTGGTGAAGATCACCGAGGCGTTGCCGTAGCGGGAGGTGTTGACGCGCTCGATCGCGGTGTCGAGGTCGGGCGCGCGGACGACGGTGAGGACCGGGCCGAAGAGCTCCTCCACGGCGGCCGGGGCGTCGGGGGCGACGCGGTCGAGGATCGTCGGGCCGAGGTTGGCGCCGCCCTCCCCCGCCCCGGCCTCGCGGCCGTCGAGCACCGCCTCGGCGCCTTCGCCGAGCGCCTTCTCGATCTCGCCGGCGACCCGGTCGCGGGCGCCGCTCGAGACCAGCGGGCAGACGTCGGTCGACGCCGCCCCGCCGGGGCCGACGGTGAGCGCGCGGCTCGCCTCGACCACGGTGGCGAGGTTGGCGTCCTGCTCGGCCTCGCTGCCGACCAGGACCAGCAGCGAGCCCGCCAGGCAGCGCTGGCCGGCGGCGCCGAAGGCCGAGGAGGTGACGCCGGCGGCGAGCACCGCCGGGTCGGCGTCGGGCATCGCCACCATCGCGTTCTTCGCCCCGCCGAGCGCCTGGGCGCGCTTGCCGCGCGCGGCGGCGCGGGAGGCGACGATGCGGGCGGTGGCGGCGGAGCCGACGAAGGAGATCGCGTCGACGTCCTCGGAGTCGATCAGCGCCTCGACCGTCTCGCGGCCGCCGAGGACCAGGTTGACGACCCCGGGCGGGAAGATCTCGTGCTCGGCGATCAGCTCGAACATGCGGACCGAGGGCAGCGGGTCCTGCTCGGAGGGCTTGAGGATGAAGGTGTTGCCGCAGGCCACCGCGAAGGGCAGGAACCAGAGCGGGATCATCGCCGGGAAGTTGAACGGGGTGATCGCGCCGACCACGCCGACCGGCTGGCGGACCATCTCGACGTCGAGGCCGCGGGCGACGCCTTCGAGGTTCTCGCCCTTCAGCAGGTGGGGGATCGCGATCGCGGCCTCGACCGACTCGATCCCGCGGCCGACCTCGCCGGTCGCGTCGGGGAGGGTCTTGCCCATGTCCTGGGTGACCAGCGCGGCGAGCTCGTCGCGGTGGGCGTCGAGGACCTCGCGCAGCTTCATCAGGTGGCGGGCGCGGACCTGCGGCGGGACCTCGCGCCACTCGCGCTGGGCGGCCGCGGCGGCCGCCGCGGCGGTGGCGACGGCGGCGCTGCCGGAGAGCGGGACCTGGGCGAGGACGGCGCCGGTGGCGGGATCGAGGTCGGTGAGCGTGTCGACCGCCTCGACCTCCTGCCAGGAGCCGGCGACGTGGTTGCGGAGGAGGCGCGGCGCGGCGGTGGCGGGCGGCGCGGCGACGGTTGCGGAGTCGGTGTCGGTCATCCCTCCAGATTGCCGGGCCGGGGCGGAATTGCAAGCGGCCGGGGCGACAGTCCGGGCGACCCGGACTTGACGAAACGTTCAATTTGGGACGCTGAAGTGCCTCCAGATAGAGTTGTAACGATCGAAAGGTCGAATCCCCAGCCGCTCACCGTGCGCGCCGTGCTCGCCGAGCCGGTGGTCCGCCGCGCCGAACCCGAGGTCCTCGCCGGCGAGGCCGGGCTGCGCAACGAGGTCCGCTGGGTGCACGCGAGCGAGGTGCCGAACATCGCCGCGATGCTGCGCGGGGGCGAGCTCTTGCTCTCGACCGGGATGGGGATCGGCGCCGGCGCGCGCGAGCAGCGCCGCTTCGTCGCCGAACTCGCCGAGCGCGGGATCGCCGCGATCGCGATCGAGCTGGGGACGGCGATGCCGGCGGTGCCCGCCGCGCTGGTCGAGGCGGCCGAGGACGAAGGGCTCTGCCTGATCGCCCTCCACCGCGAGGTCCGCTTCGTCGAGATCACCGAGGTGGTCCACCGCGAGCTGGTCGACCAGGGCGGCGAGCTGCTGCGCCGCGGCGAGGAGCTGCACAAGCGCTTCACCGCGCTGATGCTGGGCGGCGCCCACGTCCCCGACATCCTGCGCGAGCTGTCGGCCTTCATCCGCAACCCGGTGATCCTCGAGCGCAGCGGCCAGGGGGTCGCCTACCACGCGCGCTACGCCGCCGACGACGAGACCGTGCTCGGCGCCTGGGGCTCCTACCAGCGCAACCTGGCGGCGGCGCCGGAGGCGATCTCCGAGCGGGTGCCGATGGGCCGCGGCGAGAGCTGGGGCCGGCTGGTGGCGCTGGCCGTCGACTCGCCGCTGGAGGCGCAGGACCGGGTGGCGGTCGAGCGCGCGGTGGGGCTGATCGCGCTGGCGATGATGCGCGAGTCGGAGGAGGAAGGGCTGGCGGCGCGGCGGCGCGGCGACTTCCTCGCCGGGCTGGCGGGGACGCGCGCCGGAGGTCGGGAAATCGCCGCCCGGGCCGCCGAACTCGGCTTCTCCCCCCGCGGCGAGGCGCTGCTGCCGGTGGCGATGGCGCTCCCCGCCCGCCCCGCGGGCGAGGTCGGCGACCCGGCCTGGGACGCCCTGCGCTCCGACCTCGCGGAGGAGCTCGAGCGCCGCGCGATCCCGACCATCGCCGGGGCGGGCGAGCACGGCGAGTCCTTGTTCGTGCTGGCGATCACCGGCGCCGCCGAGCGCCGGCGGATCGCCGACCTGCTGACGGAGATCGCCGCCGACGCGGCGAGCCGCCGGCTCGGCGAGGGAGGCCCGCGGGTCGCCGGCGACGCGGCCGGGAGACGAGCCGGCGCCGAGGCGCCGACGATCGCCGTCGGCGCCGCCTGCGCCGGTTGGCCCGAGGTCGGCGAGGCGCTCGCCGCCGCGGTCGACGCCCTGCCCGCCGCCGCCACCTTGGAGCCCCGCCCCTGGCACGACGTCACCGTCCCCTCCACCTACCGCCTCCTCTTCGGCCTCCGCGACGACGCCGACCTGCGTGCCTTCGCCGAGCAGCGCCTCCGCCCGCTGATCGAGCGCGACCGCCGCAGCCGCGGCAACCTCCTCGCCACCCTCGCCGCCTACTGCGACAACTGCGGCCGCAAGGCCGACACCGCCGCCCAGCTGCGGATCAAGCGCCAGACCCTCTACCACCGCCTGCACCGGATCGAAGACGCCCTCGGCGCCGACCTCGACGACGGCGAGACCCGCCTCTCCCTCCACCTCGCCCTGCGCGCCGACCGCTACCTCGACCTCGCTTCCAAGCCCTAGGGGGATTGGCGCTGCGCGGGGCCTCGACCACAGTTGGCGGGGCCGGCGCTGCGGAGCGGGGTGTCGGTGACCGCCACGCCGCGCGTTGATGGGGCGATCGGGTTTTGCGATCACCGATCGGGATTTACGATCATTACTTGACTAAGTGGATCGACTTACTATTGTTCTGGATCCGCGGCACTTTGCCGGGTGGCCGCGGCAACCCGAGGGGTTGGCTGCCTCCAGTGGCTCGCCCCTTCAGCCCCCGTCGTCCGGCCTGCGCCGGGCGACGGGGGCTCCTCCTGCCGGCGGGACGTCGCGCAGGTGGGGCGCAGGGCGGTAGGCCTCGCCGTAGGCGTCGCGCATGGCGAGGAGGCGCGCGTGGACGAGGTCGAGGCCGATGCGCCGGCCCAGCTCCAGGGGGCCGAGCGGCCAGCGGTAACCGAGCCGCATCGCCAGGTCGACGTCAGCCGCGGCGGCGACGCCCTCTTCGCGCGCGAAGGCGGCCTCGTTGACGATCCCCGCCGT
Source organism: Solirubrobacterales bacterium (assembly GCA_035502495.1). Taxonomy (GTDB): domain Bacteria; phylum Actinomycetota; class Thermoleophilia; order Solirubrobacterales; family 70-9; genus VAYN01. The sequence continues at coordinate 6,334 of DATJUK010000088.1, read as the reverse complement.
GATCCACTCGATCACCCGGGGCGCGGCAGGGCCAGCGATCCGCGCCAGCGGCGCGGGATCGACGAGCAGGTCGGGATCGGGCTCGGCGGGGTCGGGGCCGCGGTGGGGCGCGTCGCCGTAGACGTAGAACCCCTCACCGGTCTTGCGGCCGAGGCGGCCGCTCGCGACCAGATCGACCAGGGTGCGGTGGGGGCGCCAGCGGGGCTCGCCGAAGGACTGGCGGAAGAACGATTCGGCGACGCCGAGGCTGACGTCGGCGCCGACCAGGTCGATCAGCTCGAAGGGGCCCATCGGGAACCCGGCGAGCCGGCAGGGGAGGTCGACCTCGGCGGGCTCGAGGCCGAGCGCCGCCGCGCAGCGCTGCGCCTCGGTGGTGAACGGGCGGGCGCAGCGGTTGGCGAGGAAGCCGATCCCGTCGGCGACCCGGATCGGCGTCTTGCCCAGCGCCCGGGCGAAGGCCTCGGCCCGCGCGGCGGCGGCGGGCGCGGTGCGCGGGCCGACCACCACCTCGACCAGCTCCATCGCCCGCACCGGGTTGAAGAAGTGGAGTCCGAGCAGGCGCGCCGGCTCCGGGACCGCGGCGGCGATCGCCGCGACCGAGAGCGAGGAGGTGTTGGTCGCCAGCACCGCGTCGGCGCCGACGACCGCGGCGAGCTCGGCGAAGACCCGGCGCTTCAGCTCCAGGTCCTCCGGCACCGCCTCGACCACGAGCCCGCAGCCGGCGAGGTCCGCCGCGTCGGCGCTCAGCCGCACGCCCTCGGCGGCCGCGGAGGCGCGCCGGCGCGCCTCCGGGTCGGGCTCGAGGACCACCGCCTCGATCCCCGCCCGGGCCGCCGCCGTGGCGATCCCCATGCCCATCGTCCCGGCGCCGACGACGCCTACCGGCGGGGCCGGGGCCGGCTCAGTCACGCGCGGCGAGCTTCGCCTCGAGTTCGGCGACCCGCTCGGCGAGCAGGGCCTTCGCCTCCTCGGTGTTGTGGCTCAGCTGGTGGGCGAGGAAGTGATAGGCGGCGGCGTCGTCGCGACCGCGGCGCCGCTCGATGAAGTCGAAGCTCAGCTTCGAGAGGGCGAGCGCCTCGCGCGGCACGCGGATCAGCTCGGCGACCACCTCCTCGACCTTGGCGTCGAGCGCCTCCGGCGGGACCACCCAGTTGACCAGACCGAGCGCCCGCGCCGCCTCCGCGTCGAGCCCCTCGCTCAGCCACAGCAGCTGCTTCGCCTGGCGCGCGCCGAGGTCCCAGGCAAGGGTCGGCACCTCGACGTCGTCGGCGCCCTGGTCGCGGGTCACCCGCGAGGCGAACCGGGCGTCCTCGGCGGCGACGACGAGGTCGGTGGCGGCGACCAGCATCATCGCGGCCGCCACGCAGTGGCCCTGGACCCGGCAGACGGTGGGCATCGGCAGCTCCCGCAGCAGGGTCACCGGGCGCACGAAGACCTCGGCCTCCTGCCACATCCGCCCCTCCACCGTCGCCAGGTTGCGTCGGTAGTCGGCGTCCTTCACCACCGCGTTCAGGTCGTGGCCGGCGCTGAACGACGGCCCGGCCCCGGCGAGCACGACGACGCGCACGTCGCGGCGGTCGCGGGTCTCGCGCAGGACCCGCTCCAGCTCACGCAACAGACCCGGGCTCTGGGCGTTGCGCTTCCGCGGCCGGTTCAGGGTGATCCAGCGCGCCTCCCCGCGGTCCTCGACCAGGACGGTCGGCTCCTCGCTCATCGACTCCTCCTCTCCAGGTAGGCGGCGCCCACCGATTCGGCGCTGCGGCCCTCGCCGCCGAGCAGGTACTGGTCGGCGAGGATGCGACGGTAGAAGAGGTGCAGGCCGAGCTCCCAGGAGAAGCCGATGCCGCCGTGGACCTGGATCGAGGTCTCGCAGGCCTCGCGGGCGAAGCCCGGCAGGGCGTGGCGGAGCACGCCGAGGTGGTCGTCGAGCGCTGCGTCGCCGGCCTCGTCCTCGGCGGTCAGGTCGACGTAGCGACCGATCCCGGAACGGCCGATCTCGACCCCGAGCTTGGCCTCGGCGAGCTGGTGGGCCACGGCCTGGAAGCGGGCGATCTCCTGGCCGAACTGCTTGCGCTGCCCCGCGTAGGAGACCGCCAGCTCGAGGCAGCGCTCGCCGGCGCCGAAGGTCTCGCAGATCAGCGTCAGCTCGTACTCGCGGCGGACCGTCGCCGCCGCCGCGCCCGACGCGGTGGCGACCGGGTCGGCGTCGGCGAGGTCGACCCGCGCCAGCCCCTGGCCCGAGTCGAGCGCCAGGAAGGGCTCGACCGCGACCCCGTCGCCGAGCTCGAAGAGCGCGACCTCGGCGGCGCCGAGCAGCGCCAGCACCGTCGCTCCCGCGGGCACCACGGCCATCGGGGCGCCGTCCTCGGCGGCGAGCGCCACGGCGCCCGCGAGCTCACCGGCGGCGGCGGCCGCGAGCAGCGCCTCGACCCGCTCGCCGCCCTCCCCCGCCGCCGCCAGCGCGGCCAGCGCCGGGGCAAGGCCGAAGGCCCCGTCGCGGAGCGCGGCGGGGACCAGCCGGCGGCCGCAGACGGCGGCCAGGCGGGCCCGCTCGCCGACCCCGATCCCGAGCCCGCCCGCCGCTTCCGGCAGCCCTACCAGGTCGATGCCGAGCTCGCGGATCGTGCCCAGCACGGCGGCGTCGAGCGCGCGATCGGCGGCGGTCGCCGCGAGCAGCGCCTCGGTGGTGAGGATCTTCGCCAGCGACTCGTCGAGCGAGCGGGCCAGCTCGGCGCCCGCCTCGGCCTCGGTCCCGACGCTCATCGCGACGCTCCCAGGCCGAGCAGCTGACGGGCGATGATGTTCAGCTGAATCTCGGTGCTGCCGCCGTAGATGCTCACCGAGCGTCCCTCCAGCAGGTCGTGGGTCCAGTGGTTCATCCGCAGCGCCGGCTCGGGGCCGAGCAGCTCCAGCGCGGTGGCGAAGAGCCGCTGCTCGACCTGGCCGAGGAAGAGCTTGTCGATCGAGGTCGAGCCCGGCACCGCGGCGCCCGCCGCCTGGGCGGCGAGCGTACGGTAGCCCTGCGCTTTCAGCAGCTCGAGGTCGGCGTGGAGCCGGCCTACCTGGCGCCGCACTTCGCGCTCGCCCGCGACGCCCGCGTCGAGCAGCGCGTCGACCAGGTCGTCGAGCGCCCGGCGCAGGCGGATCTGGCGCTCCAGCACGAACAGCCCGCGCTCGTAGGAGAGCATCTGCATCGCCGCCTTCCAGCCGTTGCCGAGGCCGCCGATCGCGTCCTCCACCCGCGCCTCGACGTCGTCGAGGAAGACCTCGTTGAAGTGGCGCTCGCCGAGCATCTGCGGCAGGGCGACGACGTTCACGCCGGGGTCCTCCATGTCGACGATCACCAGCGAGAGGCCGCGGTGGCGCTCGGAGCCGGGCTCGGTGCGGACCAGGCAGGCGCAGCGGCGGGCGATGTGGGCGCGCGAGGTCCACACCTTCTGGCCGCTGATCAGGATGCGGTCGCCGTCGACCCGGCCGCGGGTGCGGATCGCCGCCAGGTCGGAGCCCGCCTCGGGCTCGGAGAAGCCCTGGCACCAGGACTCGGTGGCGTCGAGCATCGCCGGCAGGTAGCGCTCCGCCTGCCCCTCGTCGCCGAAGTCCATGATCGTCGGCCCGCACATGTAGACGCCGATCCGGTTGATCAGCTCCGGCATCGAGCTCGCCGCCAGCTCCTCGGAGAAGACCGCCTCGGCGCGCAGGTCGAGCCCGCCGCCGCCGTAGCGCTCGGGCCAGGAGAGGCCGACGAAGCCCGCCTCGTGCAGCCGCGCCTGCCAGCGGACCAAGGCTTCGAGGCGCTCGCCGAAGTCGCCCGGCGGCGGGCCGGGGTCGTTGGCGGCCATCCAGGCGCGGATGCGGGCGCGCAGCCCTTCGTCCTCGGGACGGAAGCGCAGCGTCTCGACCGGCAGCGGGCCGGCACTCACAGCTCGACCTCGAGGCCGCGGGCGACCAGCACGTCGGGGATCTGGGCGATCTGCTCGAAGCCCTCGCCGAGCGTGTCGCCGGCCGCCATCCGGGCGCCGATGCCGGCGACGATCACCGCCAGCTTGAAGTGGGCCAGGGCGACGAAGAAGTCGAGGTCGGCGAGGTCGGCGCCGGTCGCGGCGGCGTAGGCGGCGATCAGCTCGTCGCGCTCGAGGAAGCCGGGCGCGGTGGTGATCTCGTGGACCTCGGAGGCGCAACGGTCACCGGGCCTGCACCAGTACATGACCAGCATCCCGAGGTCGGCGAGCGGGTCGCCGATCGTCGCCATCTCCCAGTCGAGGACGGCGGCGATCCGGCCCGGGTCCTCGCGGTCGAGGACGACGTTGTCGATCCGGTAGTCGCCGTGGACGAGGGCGGCGCGGGTGCTCGCCGGGACCGCGGCCTGGAGGCGGGCGGCGAGCTCCCGCATCCCCGGCGTCACCTGGATCCCCGAGTCGAGCTGGCCGATCCAGCGGCGGACCTGGCGCTCCGCGTAGCCGTCGGGGCGGCCGAGGGGCGCCAGCCCGGCGGCCTCGAAGTCGACCGCGTGGATCGCGGCCAGCGTCTCGACCAGGGCGAGCGAGGCGCGGCGCGCCTCGGCGGGGTCGAGGTCGACGTCGCGCGGGGCCCGCAAGATGCGCCCGTCGACCCGCTCCATGACGTAGAACTCGGCCCCGATCACGCCCTCGTCGTCGCCGTGGAAGAGCGGCCGCGGGGCCGGCACCGCGGTGCCCTCGAGGCCGCTCAGCACGGCGAACTCGCGGGCCATGTCGTGGGCGGTCGCCAGGCGACGGCCGAGCGGCGGCCGGCGCAGCACCCAGTCGCGGTGGCCCTGGCGCAGCCCGACCGTGATGTTGGAGCGCCCGCCGCCGATCAGCGCGGCCTCCAGCGGCAGGGACGGGTCGAGGTCGAGCGGCCCGGCGAGGGTCGCCGCGAGGCGCTCCAGGTCGAGGCCGGGGATCGTCGGCTCGGTCATCGCGCCGGCCCCCATCAGATGTTTTTCGCGTTCACGCCGATCGCCGCCGAGAGCGTCGCGCCGGTGATGTAGCGCGCCTGGTCGGAGGCGAGGAAGAGGACCGCGTCGGAGATGTCGTCGGGCTCCGCGTAGGGGACCGGGAGCACGTTGACGCTCTGGAACGCGGGCAGCGCGTCCTCCAGGGTGGGGTCCTCGAGGTCGGGACGGAAGAGGCGGTAGGAGGCCTCGTTTTTCATCATCGTCGTGTCGACCGAGCTGGGACAGACGACGTTGGCGGTGATCCCGCGCGGCGCCAGCTCCAGGGCCAGGCTCTTGACCATCCCGATCAGCCCCCACTTCGCCGCCGCGTAGTGGCCGATGTTCTCCCAGCCCGCGCGGCCCGCCATCGAGGCGGTGGCGACCACCCGGCCGTGCTCGGACCCGTACATCTCCGGCACCGCGGCGCGGACCGTGTTGAAGGCCCCGGTGAGGTTGACGTCGATCATCGTCCCCCAGGTCTCGGCGCTCATCGTGGCGAGCTCGCCGAAGGTGCAGATCCCGGCGTTGACGACGAGGACGTCGAGGCCGCCGAAGGCATCGACGACGCCGTCCACCGCGGCTTCCATCTGGGCGAGCGAGCGGATGTCGGCGACCAGGGCCAGGGCGCGGCCGCCCTCGGCCTCGACCAGCGCCGCGGTCTCCTCCAGCTCGGCCTCGCTCGCCAGCGGGTAGGCGACCGTCGCCATCGCCTCGGCGGCGATGTCGAGCACGGCGACGTCGGCGCCCTCGCGGGCGAAGCGCACGGCGTGGCTGCGCCCTTGGCCGCGGGCGCCGCCGGTGACCAGGACCCGGCGCCCCTCGAAGCGGCCGCTCACGCCGCCGTCCTCGCGTTCCAGCCGAGCGCCACCGGGACCGCCTCGCCGGTGATCATCCGCGCTTCCTCGGAGGCGAGGAAGAGGACGGTGTCGGAGATGTCGTCGGGCCGCACCCAGGGGATCGGGATCGGGTTGAGCGCGGTGAACGCCTCCTCGACGTCGGCGAGCGTGTAGGCGGCCTGGTCGGGGAGGAAGAGCTCGCGGAAGGCCTCGTTCTGGATCATCGCCGTGTCGACCGAGGTCGGGCAGACGGCGTTGACGGTGACGCCGCGGTCGGCGAGCTCCAGCGCCAGGCTCTTGACCAGGCCGATCACCCCCCACTTGGCGGCGACGTAGTGGCCGATGTTCGGCGCCCCCACCCGGCCGACCACCGAGGAGGTGGCGACGATCCGGCCGCTGCCGCGCGCGGCCATGTGCGGGGCGACCGCCCGCAGCGTCTTGAAGACGCCGCTGAGGTTGACGTCGATCATCGTGTCCCACTGCTCGTCGCTCATCTCGGCGATCGTCGCGATCCCGGCGATGCCGGCGTTGGCGACGGCGACGT
>DATJUK010000087.1:0-13732 GCA_035502495.1 Solirubrobacterales bacterium | reverse complement strand
GATGGGACGGCCGCGGGAAGGGTGAGGGATGAGCCGCCGCGCCATCCTCCGCCTGGTCCTCCCCGCCGCCGTGATCGCGGCGCTGATCGGCCTCTGGCAGATCGCCGCCTCGACCGGCTGGATCGCCGAAGCGCTGAACCTCGAAGCCTTCCTCGTCCCCTCCCCCGCCGAAGTCGGCGACGCGCTCTGGAACAACCGCGCGGTGCTCTGGGAAAACGCCTGGGTGACCCTGCGCGAGATCCTGATCGGCCTCGCTGCCGGGATCCTCGCCGGCATCGCCCTGGCCGTCGCGATGCGCTTCTCCCGCCTCCTCCGCGACGCCGTCTTCCCGCTCAGCGTCGCCGTGCAGGCGGTCCCGGTGGTGGTGATCGCGCCGATCCTGGTGGTCTGGTTCGGCTTCGGGATCTGGGTCAAGGTGATCGTCGTCGCCCTCGCCTGCTTCTTCCCGATCCTCGTCAACACGCTCGACGGGCTGCGCTCGGTCGACCCCGAGGCGGTGAAGATGATGCGCACCCTCGACGCCTCCCCGACGGCGATCTTCCGCCGGGTCGAGGCGCCGACCGCCCTGCCCTACTTCTTCAGCGGCGCCAAGATCGCCGTCGCCGTCGCCCCGATCGTCGCCCTCTTCGCCGAGCTGGCCGGCTCGAACGCCGGGCTGATGCGGCTGATCGTCCAGGACAACGCCAACCTGGAAATCGCCGACATGTTCGCCGCGGCGACGATCCTCGCCGTGATCGGCGTCCTCCTGGTCGGCCTGACCGCCCTCGCACAGCGGCTCGTCGTCACTTGGCGGTAGAAAGCAGGGGATGAAGCCCCATCTCGCCCGGGCCACGATCCTGGTCATCGCCCTGCTCGCCGTCGCCTTCGGCCTCGTCGCCTGCGGCTCGAAGTCCGACGACACGAAGGGCGAACCGGAAAAGCTGACCCTCGATCTCGACTTCTACCCGAACCCCGACCACGCCGGGATCTACATGGCCCAGGAAGAAGGGTTCTTCTCCGAAGCGGGGCTGGAAGTGGCGATCGACTCGCCCTCGGACCCGGCGGCGCCGCTGAAGGACGTCGCCGCGGGGCGCGCCGACCTGGCGATCACCTACGAGCCGGAGGTGATGCTGGCCCACGCGCAGGGCCTCGACGTGGTCGCCGTCGCGGCGCTGGTCAACCAGCCGCTGACCTCGCTGATCTGGCTGAAGAAATCGGGCATCAAAGGCGTCGCCGACCTGAAAGGCAAGACCGTCTCCTACGCCGGGATCCCCTACCAGGAAGCCTTCCTGCGCACGATCCTGGCGCGCGCCAAGGTGCCCGCCGCCGACGTCAAGACCGCCAACGTCGGCTTCGGCCTCCTCCCCTCGCTGATCTCCGGCTCGGCCCAGGCGATGCTCGGCGGCTACTCCAACGTCGAGGGCGTCGACCTGCGCGAACGCGGCAAACAGCCGGTCATAACCCCCGTCGACCAGCTCGGGGTGCCGACCTACGACGAGCTCGTCTTCGTCGCCCGCCGCTCCACCCTGGAAGAAGACGGGCAGAAGATCCGCCTCTTCATCGGCGCGCTGCGGCGCGGCACCGAAGCGGCGGTCAAGTCGCCGAAGGCGGCGAGCGAAGCGATCCTCGCCGCCAACCCCGACCTCGAACCGAAGCTGGCGGAAGCCCAGATCGCGGCGACGCTGCCGCTGCTCGGCGCCCGCACCCCGGGCAAGCCCTACGGCTACATGGACCCGAAGGAGTGGGAAGCGTTCGCCGCCTGGATGCGCGACGAAGAACTGATCGCGGCGCTCCCCAAGGCCGCGGAACTGCTGACCAACTCCTACCTGGTCGACGAAATCCCGGAATAGTCGAGGGTGCCGGCTTCGATCAGCCGGCTGATCTCCTCCGCCCGCAGCGCCTCGTGGAAGAGGTGCCCCTGGCCGTAGTCGCACTCGAGCCGGCGCAGCTCGTCGAGCTGGACCTCCTTCTCGACCCCCTCGGCGATCACGTCGAGCGACATCGCCCGGGCCATCCCGATCACCGCCTCGACGATCGCCGTCCCCTCCTGTTCGACGCCGAGCGTCTCGACGAAGGAACGGTCGATCTTCAGCGCGTGGAACGGGAAGCGGTTGAGGTAGGCGAGCGAGGAGTAGCCGGTGCCGAAGTCGTCGAGGACGAGGCGGACGCCGAGCTCGTTCAGCGCCTCCAGCGAGGCGATCGCGGCGGCCGACTCCTCGACCAGCACGGTCTCGGTGATCTCCAGCCGCAGGTGGACCGGGTCGAGCCCGGTGCGGGCGATCACCTCGGCGATGTTGGCGGCGAGGCCGCGGTGGGAGACCTGGCGGGCGGAGAGGTTGACGGCGACGTCGAGCGGCCGGGCGTCGGGGCGCAGCTCGTGCCATTCGAGGATCTGGCGGGCGGCGCGGTCCTGGACCCAGCGGCCGATCGGCTCGATCAGCCCCGAGTCCTCGGCGATCGAGACGAAGTCGCGCGGCTCGAGCAGCCCGCGGGTGCGGTGGCGCCAGCGGACCAGGGCCTCGAGCCCGGTCACCTCGCCGGTGCGCAGGTTGACGATCGGCTGGTAGCGCAGCTCCAGCTCCTCGCGCTCGACCGCCCCGCGCAGCTCGCGTTCGGTCTCCATCCGGCGCGCCGCCGTCGCCCGCATCTCGGCGTCGAAGAGGACGGAGCGGTTGCGCCCGCCTTCCTTGGCCCGGTACATCGCCGCGTCGGCGTCGCGGATCAAGAGCTCGGCGTTGGTCGAGTGGCCGTCGGCGAGCCGCGCCACGGCGATCCCGATCGAGGCGTTGACGTAGTGGTCGACCCCCTGCATCGAGAACGGCTGGGCGAAGGCGGAGGCGACCCGCTCGGCGATCGCCACCGCCTCGGCGTCGTCGGCGAGGCGGTCGATCAGGATCCCGAACTCGTCGCCGCCGAAGCGGGCGACGATGTCCCCGGGGCGCAGGTGGGAGCGCAGCCGCGGGGCCACCGCGCGCAGCAGCGCGTCGCCGGCGTGGTGCCCGAGGCTGTCGTTGATCAGCTTGAAGTGGTCGAGGTCGAGGAAGAGGATCCCGACCGGCGAGCCGGAGACGGTGGCGCGGCCGAGCGCGTCGTCGACCGAGTCGACGAAGCTGAGCCGGTTGGGCAGGCCGGTGAGGGCGTCGTGGAGAACGCGGTGGCGGAGCGCCTGGTCGGCGGCGTGGCGCTCGAAGGCGTCGGCCAGCACGTTGGCCGAGGCTTCCAGGAAGGGGACGTCCTTGGGATCGAAGCGGTGGGGTTCGGCGGAGTGGACGTCGAGCACGCCGAAGGGGCGCGCCTTGCCGTCGATCAGGACGGCGAGCGAGCTGGCGGCGCCGAGCGCCCGCACCGCGGGCGGCATCGTGAAGCGGTCCTCCTGCTTCCAGTCGGGGACGATCACCGGCACCCCCGCGTCGAGCGCGGTGCCCGCGTGGGATTCGCGCCCCGCCGAGATGCGCCGGCCGGAGCCGAGCATGGTGTCGTCGAGGCCGGCCCGCAGGTTCAGCCGGCGGCCGTCCCGGGCCACCTCCCAGATGCAGGCCCGCTCGACCCCGTCGAGTTCGTTGATCAGCGTCACCGCGTCGCGCATCAGCGCCTCCGGGTCGCCGTTTTTCAGCGCCCGCTCCCCCAGCCGCGCGACCACCGCCTGCTGGGCGAGGGAGCGCTGCAGGTCGATCTCGGCGGTCTTGCGCTCGGAGATGTCGTAGAGGACCCCGTGCCAGACCGGGACCCCCGCCGCGTCGGGCTCCAGCACCGCCTCGTCGAGCATCCAGACGGTCCGCCCGGTGGCGGTGAACATCCGGTACTCGACCGGGCGGGTGTCGCGGTTGCCGAGCGCGTCATAGCTCTCCGCCGCCAGCGCCCGCAGGCGGTCGTCGGGGTGGATCTGGCGGGCCCAGAGGCCGGGGTCGCCGAGGAACTCCTCCGGGGAGAAGCCGAGGATCTCCTCGACCTGCGGGCTGACGTAGCGCCACCGCCCGTTCTCGCCCAGCTCGGAGGCGTAGATGATCACCGGCAGTCGGTCGAGCAGCCTTCCGCTCTCGTCATCGCCCGCCCCGAGGCGGTCGAGGAACGAGCCGAACTCGTCTCCAGGCCAATTGTGGTCCCCACTCTCCGGCATCGTGTCCTTATCGACAACGAAACCCGGCACTTGACCGGATGACGCGAAAGAATAATTTTCTGCGCCAATCGGCCTGGACGGGTCCTGACGGTCAGGCGGCCAACGGTAGCGGCGGCCCGCCGGAGACGACTCGGTGGAGGCCCGACAGGGTCAGCGAGCCGACCAGGCCGCGGTAGGGCTCGTAGGGGGCGTAGAACTCTTCGACCTCGGCCACGGTGGCGCGCCGGCCGAGCCCGGCCAGGTGGCCGACCAGCTTGATGTAGCCGAGGTCCCCGGCGGGGAGCGAGTCGGCTTCGCCGCGGCCGAAGAGGGCGAGGCACCGGACCGTCCAGGGGCCGATTTCGGGGACGGCCAGGAGGCGCGCGTCGTCGGCCGGGTCGGCGACGTCGGAGCGGCCGCGGGCGACGTCGAGGGCGAGCTTGCGCAGGGCCACCGAGCGGCCGCCGGAGAGGTCCATCGACTGCAGTTCGGCGGGGGCGCGGCCGGCGAGCAGGGCGGCCGGGGGAACGTCGCGGAGGGCGGCGCGGCCGGCGGCCCCGAGCCGGGCGCCCCAGCGGCCGACGATGCGGCGCTCGATCGTCGCCGCCCGGCTCGCCTCGATCAGCTGCCCGCAGACGGCGGCGGCGAGCGCCTCCCAGGGCCAGACCCGACGGCCCGGGCGGAAGTCGGGACGGCGGCGGATGAGCGGCCCGACCAGCGGGTCGCGGCGGAAGCGCCGGTGGAAGGCGCCCATGTCCTCGTCGACGCCGAGGGCGAAGCGGAGGCGCTCGATCGCGACCGCGAGCTCGGCGCGTCCGGCCGGGCGGAGCTCCTCGCAGGGCACGGGGACGGTGAGCGCCGTCGGGTCCACCGCCTCGGCGCGGAAGGCGACCCGGCCCGGCCCCCGCATCCAGGCCCGGGCGATCACCGGGGCGCAGTCGACGGTCAGGAGGCGGGTGGCGACCCCGCGCTCCACCCGCAGGGTGCGGTCGGCGGAGCCGCGGCCGAGGCGGAAGGGCGAGGGAGGCCGAACCTCGGCCTCGAGCGCGGCGGCGGTGCCCACCGGGCTAGCGGTCGAGGAGGTGGACGTCGACCAGAAACGAGCGGCTGGCGATCACCTTGCCCGCCGGGCGCCGGCGGCGGGTGAGCCGGCGCGAGGCGCCCGCCCGCGAGCCGACGGCCGAGACGGCGCGCACGGCGGCTACCGTGGCGGCGCCGGCCAGGACTCCTCCGGCGGCGGCGATCGCGGCGCTTTTGACCTCCGGGCGCAGGACCGGCAGCGCCGCTTCCGGCGCCGGGCTGGGGAGCCTGCGGACCGGGTCGACGGCGTCCTCCGCGGCGGCGTCTTCCTCGGCGACGATCTCCCCGTCAAGGTGGTGGTCGCTCACCGAACTCAATCTAGCGAGGGGTGTGGTCGGGTCCGGTCCGCGCGGCCGGGAACCTCGCAAACTGCGAGCTTGCGCGAAAGCCCGCGGGTTCCCGGCGCGTTCAGTGCATATGGAGAGAACGAAGAAGCTTCGCCTGTCGCTCGTCCTCGGGGGCCTCGCGCTCCTCACCGCCGCGCTGCTTTCCGGGGGCATCGCCGGGGCGGCGCCGCTCGCCGCCGCGGAACTCGAATTCGCCGGCGACACGGCCGAGCTCGCCGCCGGCCAGGTCGCGGTCCCGGTCGAATGCGTCGGCGGCCCGAGCGGCTTCTGCTCGGGCACCTTGGCGATCCACGCCCAGGGGAAGAAGTCCGTCTCGACCTTCTCGGTCCAGAGCGGCGGCAGGGAAACGATCTTCGTGCCGCTTGCGGGCGAACCGACGGGACCGCGGGCGAAGGTCACCGCGGTGGCGAGGACCGACCAGCCCCTCGGCCCCGCGATCACGCGCCGGACGATCCTCCACCTTCACTAGTGCCCTGGGTCGGACTAGTGCCCTGAGTCGGCCCCACGGGGCCGACCCGGCGCAGTTCGCGGCCACGACGAGGCGCCCGAGCCGCGAGGGTTTCGCAGGGATCGTCCCGGGGACGGGAGCCTTGCGACTTAGCTCCCACCGGTAAAGGGGACGTGACCGACTTTTTGGCCCCTATAGGGGCCAAAAAGTCGAGAGCGCGCTGCGCCTTATGGAGGCGCCGTCCTCCGCAGGGACGAACTCTCGGCGGTCGCCGGGGCGCTACGGCCGCGGCTGTACCTAGACTCTGGCCGATGAGCGAGACCGCCAAGGCTCCGGTCGACGTCTTCGAGAAGGCGCGCACGCACGACCGGCTGGAGCAGCTGGAAGCCGCGAAGGAGCACGACCTGCTCCCCTACTTCCGCCTGCTCACCTCGCAGGCCGGCCCGGTGGTCGAGATGGAGGGTCGGGAGACGATCATGCTCGGCTCCAACAACTACCTCGGGCTGACCGGCGACCCACGGGTCAAAGAGGCGGCCCGCGAGGCGCTCGAGAGCTACGGCACCGGGGTCACCGGCTCGCGCCTCCTCAACGGCACCACGCCCCTCCACCTCGACCTCGAGCGCGAGCTGGCGGAATGGATGGAGACCGACGACGCGATCGTCTTCACCACCGGCTACCAGGCCAACGTCGGCGCGATCGGGACGATCCTCGGCCCGGCCGACACGGTGATCTGCGACACCGGCGACCACGCCTCGATCCTCGACGGCGTGCGCATCTCCGGCGCCAAACTGCGCCCCTTCCGTCACAACCGGATGGACAAACTGGAGAAGATGCTCGGCCGGGCGGCCGAGGACGGCGGTGGCGTCCTGGTCGTCGTCGACGGCGTCTTCTCGATGGAGGGCGACGTCTGTGACCTGCCCGCGATCGTCGAGCTGTGCCGCCGCCACGGGGCGCGGCTGATGGTCGACGAGGCGCACGGGGCCGGCGTGCTCGGCGCGCGCGGGGCCGGCGCGGCGGAGCTCTTCGGGCTCGAGGACGAGGTCGACCTGCGGATGGGGACGTTCTCCAAGAGCCTCGCCTCCTGCGGCGGCTTCATCGTCGGCCCGGCCGACGTGGTCGAGTACCTGCGCGTCTCCTCGCGCGCCTTCATCTTCAGCGCCTCGGCGGTGCCGGCGGCGGTCGGCGCGGCGCTGGCGGCGCTGCGGGTGATCCGCGCCGAGGGCCCGGAGCTCTTCGAGCGCCTGCTCGGCAACGCCGACTACCTGCGCGAGGGCCTGCGCGCGCTCGGCCTCCAGGTGGTCGAGCCGGGGACGCTGCCCGACGGTCGCGTCGCCACCACCCCGGTGGTGCCCGTCGTCGTCGGCGACGACTGGCAGGCGGTCCTCCTCTGGAAGGCGCTCTTCGAGGCCGGCGTCTACACCAACGTGGCGATCCATCCGGCGGTCCCGCCCGGCGGCGCGCTGCTGCGGACGAGCTTGATGGCGACCCACACCCGGGAGCAACTCGACCGGGCACTGGCGACGATCGAGAAGACGATCGCGGGCTTTCCGGAGCTCCCCCGGATTTAAAGAAGCTGTTACCGACCCTTAACCAGCGGTTGACATCCCCCGCCGGGGGTAGATTCAGACTCGTGGGGATAGGGACCTCCACGGGGCTCGTCCGAAATTGTTGCTCTTAGCGACCGGGCCGGGCGTCGATGCGCCGACCGCGGGTTGACGTCGGCCACCTCCAAGACGTAGCTTCGTCTCCTCGTCGCCGCCACCGAAGGGGACGGCCGGACACAACCCAGCCGGGTCGCCAAGTTGGCAGGGCACCGAGGTGGAGCCGGCGATGAGACCACCCAGTTAACGATTCCTTTTTGAAGGGAGGAGTCCCCGTGGAAGCTGCCGCAATGGCACCCGCAACGATGACCGCAACCCCAGAACCGCCTCAGCACATGAGGGCGCTCGAACGCGCCAACTCCGTGCGGCTCGCTCGCGCCGAGCTGAAGCGCGCGGTGGCGCGCGGGGATCTCGACCCCGCCGAGGTCGTCCGCGACTGCCCCTGGCAGACCGAGAGCATGACCATCTCCGAGCTTCTGACCAGCCAGCGCCGCTGGGGCCGCACCCGCGCCCGCAAGTTCCTGATGCCGCTGTCCTTGAACGAGAACAAGCAGCTCGGCACCCTCACCCCGCGCCAGCGCTCGATCCTCTCCGCCGAGCTCGCCGCCCGTGCCTCCGGTGCGCCCCGGAGCGCCCTCGTCTAGATCCTGGCCCCCGAGGCGGCCCCGCCACCTGCCTAGCCGCGCATTCCGCCGATCCGGAAGCTGAGCCCTCCGGAAGCGCGCTGGAATGCGCGGCGGGCCAGGTAGAAGGCGACCGCGAAGCAGACCGCCCCGATCGGCAGCGCGTAGGCCAGCACCATCCCGGCGGCGTAGAAGAGCAGGCCGACGACGACGACGAAGACGAAGCCCGCGAGCAGCGTCGTGTGCGAGCGGTAGCCGGCGAAGTGCTCGCGGATCGCCACCTCCATGCCGCCGACCGCGGCGAGGCCGACGCCGACGCCGATCATCGTCTCGTGCGAGCCGAAGATGCCGATCGCCAGGCAGACGATCCCGGCGAAGATCGCCAGCTCGGCGAGCGGGGCCTTGCCCCAGGGGGCTTCGGGTCGCTCGTCGTCGGGTCCGGGGGGGCGGCCGCCAGCCGCCCGGCTGTCGGGCATCCCGATGAGACCTTGACCCGCCACCACCCCATCAGCATCCCCAGCGGTCCGAGGACCGGGCGCGAGTGCCAGTGGCCGCAGCCGGGCTCGCCGACGTCGGCGCGGCTGACCCGGACCCACCGGTAGTCCTGCGGGCGGGCGAGCATTTCCTCGAGAAGCTCGCGGTTGGCCTCCTCGACGAAGGCGCGCTCGGCGAGGACGCGGTGGGCTTCGGTGAGTCGCGTCGCGAGCGCGTCGCGAACCTCCTCCAGCTCACCGAGGTCGAGCACCCGGGGCGGCCCGGCGGCCTCGACCCGATGGGGGACGCGCACCCGGCCCATCCCCTCGGCGACCAGTCCCGCCAGCTCCCGCTCGAGCCTGCCGATCTGCCGCCGCAGCTCCTCCCGCGCCCGCGCCTCGTCGACGTCCGGCGCCCTTCCTTTCGTCACCCTCCGGGTTACGAAAGGAAGCGGGCTGACCTCTCCCCTGTCGAGCAGGTCGGGCATAAGCAGATTCTAAGCCGCCTCGAGGGCCGAGGCGGCAATCCATAACGCCTCCTCAACAGCAATCGCCGGCACGGCGCCGACCCCGATCGCGGCGACGGTGATCCGACGGCTGTCGCGATCGACCTCGCGGCCCTCCGCCGTGGGCCCGAAGAGGAGCCCCACCGGGCCGCTCTCGTCGGCGATCGTCAGGGTCCCGCGGGCAAGCTCGGAGGCGCGGCCGGGAAGCGACTCGCCAGGGGCGGCGTCGCGGATGCAGAGCTCCCCCTCGAGGCGGTCGGCGTCGAAGGCGCGCAGGGCGACCCCGGTCTCGATCGTGGCGATCGTCAGCGCGTCGGTCGGCAGCCCGCGACTGCGGAAGCCGCCGTCCTGGAGCCGGTCGAGGACCAGCTGCTCGATCGGCGTGCGATCGCGGTCCGGGTCGAGGCCGATCTGGCGGTAGAAGACCCGGTAGGCCCAGGGGATCGGCCGGCCGCGCAGGCGGATCGCCTCGGCGCCGAAGAGCCGGTCGGAGAGGTCGCGCAGGCGACGGCGGACCGGCTCGGGACTGCGGCGGACCCGCCCGTCGACCTCGACCGAAGCCAGCGACAGCCCCGGGAACTCGGCCTCCAGATGCGGTGACACCCAACCTGCTGTCGGCGCCGGCTCCCAACCGATCACCCGTGCCCCTTCGACGCTCGCCATGCTCAGCCCCTTTCCGCCACCCTCGTCGCGCTCAGCAGTTCCTCCACATGGTGGCTGAGGCCGCCGACGCCAAGTTCGCCGATCGAGGCGCTCTGGAGCGTGCCTCCCGGATAGGCGTAGGCGAAGGTCGGACAGCCACCGACCCGGTAGAGCGCGGCCACGGCGCCGTCGCGGTCGAATCCGACCGGCATCTCCCAGCCCCGCTCGCGCACCAATTCGCGAACGGACCCGCGCGAATCGCGGACGTCCAGCGAAAGGAAGTTCACCCGACCACGGTACCGCGCGGCGACCGCGCTGACCACATCTTGTTGGCGCTCGCAGCTGCTTTCGGTGCCGAACCAGAACGAGATCACCAGCGGCCGGTCGAAGAGGTCGCAGACGCGAATCGCGCCGCGGGTGGTGATCTGGCAGGCGGGGACCCGCGGCGGGTCTTCCGGGCAGGGCAGGGTCGAGCTGCCGCAGTCGTCCTGGTACACGTTGGCGTCGCCTTCCAGGTTGCCCGCGGCGACGGGAACGGCGAACTCGGGGAGCGGCCAGCGGGCCGGCTGCGCCTCGAGCCCCAGGGTGTCTTCGCCGCCGCCGTTCAGGGTGTGGAGGGTGGCGAGGCCGATCAGGATCAGGAAGAGCAGGCCGACGATCAGCGAGTAGCGGTTGGCCACCCCCTTCACGCCGGCTCCTCCCCCACGGCCGCCGCGACCGGGGCGCGGCGGCGCTCGAGCAGGATCAGGGTCGCGGGCAGGATCACGATCACCCCGAGCAGGGCGGCGGCGAGGTCGATCACGGTGACCGCGCCGAAATCCCGCAGCATCTGGATGTCGGAGGCGACGAGGACGGCGAACCCGGCGATCGCGGTGAGCCCGGAGGCGAGGACGGCGGCGCCGGTGCGGGCGTAGGCCCGGCGCAGCGCCTCGGCGGCGTCGAAGCCGACCGAGCGCTCCTGCTCGTAGCGACCGGAGAGGATCACCGCGAACTCGGTGGCGATCGCGATCGTCAGCGCCCCGAGCGCCGCCGACATCGGGTTCAGCGGGATGCCGGTGAGCCAGATCAGCAGCGAGGCCCAGCCGGTGGCGAGCACCGTGGGCAGCAGCGGCACCAGCGCGCGGCGGAAGGAGCGCAGGAGCAGGAGGAGGACGAGGCCGACCGCGCCGAGGCCGGCGAGCGCGAGCCAGTAGCGGCTGGAGGAGAGTTCGGAGGCGGCTTCGGCGGCGATCACCGGCAGGCCGGCGAGGCGCACGGTCACGCCGGGGGGCGGGTTGCCGACCTGGGCCCGGACGCTGTCGAGGAGCCGCTGCTGCTCGGCCAGGGTCTGCGAGCTGATCCCGAAGCTGATCAGCGCGACGTGGCCGACCTTGCCGGTCCTCGGGTCGAGGGGGGCCACCTGGCGCAGCGAGTACGCGGAGAGCGCCCGCAGGGTCGCCTGGATGCCGCGCTCGGTCACCTTGCCTTCGCCGCGGGTGAGGAAGTCGGAGAGCGCCGGGCCGGCGGTGACGTCGTCGGCGGCGAGGACACGGCGCTTGAAGCCCGCCATCCATTCGACCGTCGCCGGATCGGTCAGGTCGGGAGCTTCGACCAGCGCTTCGAGGCTGCCGGTGGTGCCGGTGGCCTGCTCGTAGGCGTTCAGGTCTTCGACCGCGCCGAGCGAGTGCGGGGCGAGCTGGCGGACTTCGCCGGCGGCTTCGATCTGGGTCCCCACCCCCCAGCCGATCGCCGCCAGCGCCAGCCCCACCGCGAGCACCGCGATCGGCCGGTCGATCGCGAAGTCGACCAGGGGCCGCAGCCGGCTCGGGCGCGGCTCGCGCGGCTCGCGCGGCTCGCCGCGTCGCAGGCCGAGCGCCGCGAAGCCGCCGGTCATCACGAGGACGAAGGCCAGGAGGACGCCGGCCACCAACAGGACGCCGAAGCCGCGGACCATCGGGGTCGGGCTGAGCAGGAGGACGAGGAAGCCCGCGGCGGTGGCGAGGCAGGCGGTGGCGATCGTGGGTCCCGAGAGGTTGGCGGCGGTCCGCGCCGCCGCCTCGCCGGTGGCCCCGGTGGCCCGCACCTCGTCGAGGCGCGCCTGGAACTGGATCGCGTAGTCGACCGCGAGGCCGATCAGGATCGGCAGGACGGCCACCGAGGCCATCGTGAGGCTGCCGCCGACGAGGGTCAGGAGGCCGAAGACCAGGGCCGCCGAGGCGAGGGCCAGCGCCAGCGGGAGCAGGCGGAAGGTGCTGCGGAAGGCGAGCAGGAGGACGATCGCCATCACCACCACCGCGACCCCGAAGAGGAGCAGCAGGGCGTCCTTCAGGGCCCGCGCCACCGCGTCGACGACGACCGGGGCGCCGGTGACCACGTATTCGCCGGAGGCGAGGGCGAAGCACGGTTCCGGCTTGCCGCCCTTTTCCGCGGCGCACGCCTGGCGCGGCGCCGTTTCGGCCACCGCCTCCTTGATCAGCCCGATCGCCCGGTGGCGCTCCGCTTCGCTCAGGTCCGGCTTCAGCCGGATCACGATCTGGGCCGAGTGGGAGTTCGGAAAGAGGTAGGCGAGGCGGGCCTTCGGGGTGCCGCGCGCCTTGGCCAGGTCGAAGACGACGGTGGCGACGAATTCTTCGTTTTCGATCGAGGGGGCAGAGGTGATCCCGTACCGGGTCGCGACCCGGAGGAGGTATTCGCGGAACTGCTCGGGAGCGAGGTGCTTGGAGAGGCGTCCGAGCTGTTCGTCGATCTGCACCACCGCCTCGTTCAGGAAGGTGGCCGGGCCGGCGAGAAAGGTGACCGGTTGCATCGCCGCGATCCCTTCGCAGGCCCCCGGCAACGGCTCCGCCCCTTTCGGCACTTTGCCGGAGAGGCAGCCCTCGAGCCGCAGCAGCCGGATCAGGTCCTTGCCGAGCAGCAGCTTCGGCAGGCTCTCCTTGACCAGCACGACCACCGGTTCTTCGCCGAACTCGGCCCGCGCCCGCTGGGTCGCTTCATAGGTCGGGTCGCCCTTGCCGACCAGGGTGGAGAGCCCGGCATCGGTGTCGACCTGGGTCGCGCCGAGCGCCGCCGCCACCGCGATCACCCCGGCGAGCACCAGCACCGCGCGGGCATGGCGCACCGACCACGCGGCGATCGCCCCGAACGGGCGGCGGCGCCCCACCAAACGTCAGTCCATCGAGAGCGGGCCGCTGACGTCCGCGTGGAGGAACTGACTGACGAACGGGTTGGACGAGTCGAACACTTCTTCTTTGGGACCCGACTCGACGATCTTGCCGCTCCACAGCACGGCGATGAAGTCGGCGATCCGCCGCGCCGTGTTGAGGTCGTGCGAGATCACCAGGTAGCAGCCGCCGTTCTCGGCGTGGATCTCGCGGATCAGCTCGCAGAGCAGCGCCGTGCGGACCGGGTCGAGGCCCGAGTCGGGCTCGTCGAACATCACGATCGCCGGTTCCAGCACCAGCGCCCGGGCGAACCCGGCGCGCTTGCGCATCCCGCCGGAGAGCTCGTTCGGCATCTTGTAGGTCGCCTCCGAGAGGCCGACCTCTTTGAGCCGCCGGTTGACGATCTCGCCGATCTCGTCCTCGCTTTTGTCGGTGTGCTGGCGCAGCGGGAAGGCGACGTTGTCGTAGATGTTCATCGAGCCGAAGAGCGCCCCGTCCTGGAACAGCAGGCCGAACTTTTTGCGCACCTCGAAGAGTTCGTCGTCGGTCATGTTCGGGATCGATTCGCCGTGCACCAGCACGTCGCCCGAGTCCGGGTAGAGCAGCCCGACGATGTGCTTGATCAGCACGCTCTTGCCGGTTCCCGACGGCCCCAGCACCATCGAGACCTGGTTCTCCGGCAGTCCCAGGTTGAGGCCGTTGAGGATGCGGGCGCGGCCGAACTGTTTGACCAGGTCGATGATCTCGATCGCGTCCTCGCCGCCGTGGTCGCGCTTGCGGCCGGTGTGGAAGCGGTA
>DATJUK010000086.1:0-9865 GCA_035502495.1 Solirubrobacterales bacterium | reverse complement strand
TTGGCGAGGCCGAAGTCCGAGAGATAGGCGCGGTCGCCTTCGACCAGGACGTTGTGCGGCTTCACGTCGCGATGGACGATCCCGGCCGCGTGCGCCGCGTCGAGCGCCGCCGCGACCTGGCCGAGGAGCGCCGTCGCCCGCTCCGCCGGCAGCGGCCCCTCGCGGTCGATCAGCCCGCGCAGATCGCCGCCCTCGACCAGGCGCATCGCGACGATCAGCTCGCCCTCGACCTCCCGCGAGTCGAAGACCGGCACGACCGCCGGGTGGTCGAGCCGCGCCGCCAGCCGTGACTCGCGCAGGAAGCGCGCCCGGAACGAGGCATCGCCCGCGAGCTCGCGGGCGATCACCTTCAGCGCCACCGGGCGGTCGAGGCCGAGGTGGGTGGCGCGGTAGACGACGCCCATGCCGCCGTGGGCGATGCGGGCGTCTATGCGGTATCCGGCGACTTCGTCACCGACGGCAAGGTCTGCCACCGGGCGGTTATATCGCCCGGTGGCGTCCCTCAGCGTGTGCTCAGCGGACCGGCTGCCAGTCGATCACAGGGCCGATCTTGGCTCCTTCGCCGCTGCCGGCCCATTCGATGCCGGTCTTGCGGCCGGTCTGGAGGTTGATCGACATCAGGTCCTCCCCTTCCTTGCCTTCGACCAGCGTCGCGACGGACTTGCCGTCGGAGGAGAAGACCGAGTTGGTCTGCGCGCCGTCCGGCAGTTCGACGACCTTCTTCGCACCGCCCGGGCCGATCTCCTTCACCCAGAGGCCGCGGTCGCGACGGAAGATCAGCGTGTGGCCCTGCGGCGAGACGTCTTCGACGTAGGCCGAGCCGACGCCGCGGACCAGCGGCTTCACCTTCCTGCCGTTGGACTTCATCGTGTAGATGTCGGCGTATCCCGCCGCGCCTTCGGACTGGTTGCCGCGGCTGAAGACGATCCCGCCGGCGAAGTAGCGCGGGTCGAACTCGTCGATGTTGGCGGTCTTGGTCAGGCGGGTGAGACCGGTGCCGCTCGGGCGGACCGACCAGAGATCGTCGTCGGGGCGTTCGCCGACGGTCGAGCGACGGACGAAGACGATCTTCGACCCATCGGGCGAGAACCGCGCTTCGGTCTCTTCGGCCGCACTCGGGGCGAGCGGAGTGGCCGTACCGCCGCCGATCGGGACGGTGTAGAGCTGCGCCGGTTCGCCTTCGCCGGCGCGCCGCTCGAAGAGGACGAAGCGATTGTTCGGCGAGACCTGGGGCCGCGAGTCGATCGTCGTGCCGCTGGTGAGGCGGCGCTCACCGGAGCCGTCCGGGCGGATCGTGTAGACGTGGCCTTCGCGGGCGAAGGCGATCGTCCGCCCGTCGACCGAGAACGAAGGTTCGGAGTCGGCCGGGTTTTCGGTCAGCTGGTTTTCGTGGCCGTCGCGGACGGCGTAGAGGCCGCCTTCCTCGGACCCTTCGACGGTCTTGGTCCAGGAGAAGACGACAGCGCCTTCCCGGTGGGTCGCCGCGGAGGTCCCGGTCGGCAGCGCCGCGAGAGCCAGGGCGACGAGGGAGATGCAGGCGATGAGGATCTTGCGAGGTGACATCGGTGTGTTCCTTTCGTTCGGAATTGACGCCACCGATGCTCCGACCTCAAGCCGTACCGGCCAACGACACCCACGCCACCCACCGAGCCACGTCTGACTCTTGTCGGGCCACCGTGTTGACGGGCCGAAAACTCCACCATGTCTTGAGTTTCCGGCCCATCAACACCAGGCCTGCGGCGGAGGTGTGACGGCCTAGCGGCGATCGAGGCCGAGCTCGATCACGCGGGCGGCGATCTGGCGGGGACGGTCGCGTCCCGCCTCGCCGCCGACGTCGAGCTTCGCCGCCAGGGCGTCGAGCCGGCGCTGCGCGGTGCGCTCGCTGACGTGGAGTGTCTCGGCGATCTCGGCGCGCGTCGCGGGGCGGCCGGCGAAGGCGCCCTCGCTGCGGTAGGGAGCGACGAGCGCCGCCGCGGTCGCCCGCTCCTCCTCGTTCAGCGCCACCCCCGGCTCGCCCGCCGCCACCGTGGCGGCGACCGGCGTCGGGCTCAGCCCGCCGCCCGAGATTTCCAGCCGGTGGCCGCCGACGATCAGCGTGTCACCGTCGCGCAACCGCCGCGGCCGGTCGAGCGGCTCACCGTTCAGCGCCGTCCCGTTGCGGCTGTCGAGGTCGGTCGCCATCAGCACCTGCCCCTTCTGCTCGATCTCCAGGTGGTTCCACGACACCGCCTCGTCGTCGAGCTGCAGATCGGCCTCCGGCGAGCGCCCGACCACCGTCCGCTCCCCGGCCAGCGGCACCGACCGCGGCGCCGCACCACCGGCCGAGACCCAGATTCGCGCGTCCACGACTACAGGTTGATGGGCCGAAAACTCCAGACATGGTGGAGTTTTAGGCCCATCAACACCGCACCTAGTACCGGTAGTGGTCGGGCTTGTAGGGGCCGTCGACCGGGACGCCGAGATAGGCGGACTGATCTGGGGTGAGCTCGGTGAGGTCGACGCCGAGGGCCGCCAGGTGGAGGCGGGCCACCTTCTCGTCGAGGTGCTTGGGGAGGATGTAGACCTCCTTCGCCTCGAACTCCTCCGGCCGGCCGAAGAGCTCCATCTGGGCGATCACCTGGTTGGTGAACGAGTTCGACATCACGAAGCTCGGGTGCCCGGTCGCGTTGCCGAGGTTCAGCAGCCGCCCTTCGGAGAGGACGATGATCGAGTGGCCGTCGGGGAACTTCCACTCGTCGACCTGCGGCTTGATGTTGACCCGCTCGGCGTCGGAGCCTTCGAGCGCCGCCATCTCGATCTCGTTGTCGAAGTGGCCGATGTTGCCGACGATCGCGTTGTGCTTCATCTTCGACATGTGGTCGAGGGTGATGATGTCCTTGTTGCCGGTGGTGGTGACGAAGATGTCAGCCGAGTCGACGACTTCCTCGAGCGTGCGCACCTCGTACCCCTCCATCGCCGCCTGCAGCGCGCAGATCGGATCGATCTCGGTGACGATCACCCGGGCGCCCTGGCCGCGCAGCGAGGAGGCGCAGCCCTTGCCGACGTCGCCGTAGCCGCAGACGACGGCGACCTTGCCGCCGATCATCACGTCGGTGCCGCGGTTGATCCCGTCGATCAGCGAGTGGCGGCAGCCGTAGAGGTTGTCGAACTTGGACTTGGTGACCGAGTCGTTGACGTTGATCGCCGGGAACAGCAGCTTGCCCGCCTCGGCCAGCTGGTAGAGCCGGTGGACGCCGGTCGTCGTCTCCTCGGTGACGCCCTTGATCGAGGCCGCCGCCCGCGTCCACCGGGTCGCGTCGGATTCGAGCGAGCGGGTCAGCGTCTCGAGCACGATCCGGAACTCCTCCGAGTCCGCACTCGCGGGATCGGGCACCGCGCCCGCCGCCTCGTACTCGACGCCTTTGTGGACCAGGAGCGTCGCGTCGCCGCCGTCGTCGAGGATCATGTTCGGGCCGTCCTCGCCGGGCCAGTTCAGCGCCTGCTCGGTGCACCACCAGTACTCCTCCAGCGTCTCGCCCTTCCAGGCGTAGACCGGGATCCCCGCCGCCGCGATCGCCGCCGCCGCGTGGTCCTGGGTGGAGAAGATGTTGCAGCTCGCCCAGCGCACCTCGGCGCCCAGCGCGACCAGCGTCTCGATCAGCACCGCGGTCTGCACGGTCATGTGGAGCGAGCCGGTGATCCGCGCGCCCGCCAGCGGTTTCTGCGCCCCGAACTCCTCCCGGGTCTGCATGAGGCCCGGCATCTCGACCTCGGCAAGCGAGATCTCCTTGCGGCCGAACTCGGCGAGGCCGATGTCGGCGACCTTGTGGTCCTGGGTGGGCGTGACAGTCATGTTTTTGGCTTGGCTCCTGATCGTTTGGGCGGTGGACGCAGTGGTCCAGGGTAGCCGAATAGAGTCGTGGAACCGTGACCGCCGACGACGAGAAGCGCCTCGCCGCCGAGGCGGCCGCCGAGCTGGTCGAGAGCGGCATGACGTTGGGCCTCGGGACCGGCTCCACCGTCGCCCACCTGCTCCCCGCGCTCGCCCGCCGCGGGCTCACCGACCTGCGCTGCATCGCCACCTCGGTGGCGACCGAGGAGCAGGCGCGCGGGCTCGGCATCGCGGTCGCGGCCTTCCACTCGCAGGCCCGCCTCGACCTCGCGATCGACGGCGCCGACCAGGTGACCCCGGACGGGTGGCTGATCAAGGGCGGCGGCGGCGCCCACCTGCGGGAGAAGATCGTCGCCGCGGCGGCCGACCGCTTCGTCGTCATCGCCGACTCCTCGAAGCCGGTCGAGCGCTTCACCTGGCCGGTGCCGCTGGAGCTCTTCGCCTTCGGCCTCGCCTCCACCCTCACCCGGCTCGGCGACGCGGTGGCCCTGCGGCCCGACACCCCGCCCAGCCCTGACGGCGGCCTGATCGCCGACTACCACGGCCCCGGCACCGACGACCCGGCGACGCTGGCGGCGCGGCTGGAGGCCGACCCGGGGGTCGCCGCGCAGGGCCTCTTCCCGCCGACGCTGGTGTCGGAGCTCTTCGTCGGCCGGGGAAACGACGTCGAGAGGACCGTCTTCAGAGCCTGAGCCATGGACCTGCTCGAGCGCGAGAGAGAGCTGGGGAGCCTCGATGCGCTGCTGGACGGCCTGGCCGCCGGCCGCTCGCGGGCGACCCTGATCGAAGGCCCGGCCGGGATCGGCAAGACGGCGCTGCTGGCCGCCGCGCGCGCGGCGGCGAAAGAACGTGGGATCGCCGCGCTCGGCGCCCGCGGCTCGCAGCTCGAGCGCGAGTTCCCGTTCGGGGTGGTCCGCCAGATGCTGGAGCCGGCGCTGGCGGCGCGATCCGAGCAAGGCGAGCCCTTCGAGGGCGCCGCCAAGATGGCGGGCGCGGTGTTCGCCCCGCCGGGAGCCGGGCCGCTCGCGGGCGACGCGTCCTTCGCCGTCCTCCACGGCCTCTACTGGCTCACCCTCGACCTGGTCGGCGACCGCCCGCTGCTGCTGACCATCGACGACCTGCACTGGTGCGACCTGCCCTCGCTGCGGATGCTCGCCTACCTGATCAGGCGGCTCGAGGGGATGCCGGTGCTGATCGTCGCCACCCTGCGCAGCAACGAACCCGGCACCGACCCGGCGCTGCTCGCCGAGATCGCCCAGGACCCGATGACCGAGCGGATCCAGCCGGGGCCGCTCAGCCGGGCGGCGATGCCGGGCCTGATCGAGCGCCGGCTCGGCGCCGTCCCCGACGACGCCTTCGCCGCGGCCTGCCACGAGGCGACCGGCGGCAACCCGCTGCTGCTCGACGAGCTCCTCAAGGGCCTGGCCGCGGAGGGGATCGAGCCCCACGCCGACCAGGTGGGCACGGTCCGCGATCTGGGGCCGCGCGCGGTCTCGCGGGCGGTGCTGCTGCGGCTCGCCCGCCTGTCCGACGAGGACGTCGCGGTGGCGCGGGCGCTGACGGTCCTCGGCGAGGGCGCCGCGGCCGCCGAGGTGGCGGCGCTCGCCGAGGTCGAGGAGGCCGCGGTGGCGAGGGCGATCGGCAACCTGATGCAGGTCGAGATCGTCCGCCGCGAGCCGCCGCTGGGATTCGTGCACCCGCTGGTCCGCGACGCCGTCTACGAGGACCTGCCGCGACCCCGGCGCGAGCTCGAGCACGCCCGCGCGGCGCGGCTCCTGCGCGAGGCGGGCGCGGCCCCGGAGCGGATCGCCGCGCACCTGCTGCTGGTGCCGCCGGTCGGCGAGGACTGGGCGGCGCGGACGCTGGTCGCGGCGGGCCGGACGGCGGCGGAGAAGGGGGCCACCGAGAGCGGCGTCGCCTACCTCAAGCGGGCGCTGCCGGAGCCGCCGGCGTCGATGTCGCGGACGGCGCTCCTCTACGAGCTCGGCCGGCTCGAGATGGACGTCCGCGGCGACGACGCGGCCGAGCACCTGCGGGCGGCCTACGCGGACCTCGAGGACCCGGCGGAACGCGGCTGGGCGGCCTACGCGCTGGCGCGGACCCTGATGTTCACCCGCCACGAGGACGAGGCGGCGGCGCTGGCGCGCCAGGCCCGGGCCGAGCTCCCCGCCGGGCTCGACGACCTCGGCCGGGCGCTGGTGGCGCTGGAGCTGGAGACCGTCTTCTTCGGCCGCAAGCCCTACTCCGACCTCGAGCGCACGGCCGCCTTCCGGGACGGGGTGCCCGGTGACGGCCCCGGCAGCAAGATGCTGCTCGCGATCACCTCCTACACCTGGGCCTGGCAGGGCGGCTCGGCCTCGCAGTGCGCGGCCCTCGCCTGGCGATCGCTCGCCGACGACGTCCTCCTCGAGGTCGACAACGGCCTCTTCTGGGTCACCGCGCTGGTGGTGCTGATCTACGCCGACCTCAACGACACCGACAAGATCTGGGACGAGGTGCGGGCCCTCGCCCACCGCCGCGGCTCGCTCTTCATGATGTTGACGCTGAACCTCTGGCGCGGCTTCGACCTGCTGCAGCGCGGCGACCTCGGCCAGGCCCAGGAATCGATCGAGGCGGCCTTCGAGGACATGCTCTTCTGGTCCGGCTCGGAGGCCGAAACGGTGGTCGAGTGGCCCACCGCGTTCCTCGGCGAACTCCACACCGAGCGCGGCGACCTCGACGCGGCCGAGACGACGCTGGAGCGAGGCAACCCGGGGGAGCGCACCGGCGACGGCCCGAACTTCTGGCGCCGGGCGCGGATCGAGCTGCACCTGGCGCGCGGCGAGGACGAGGCGGCGCTGGCCCTCTGCCGGGAGTACGAGGCGAAGCTCGGGGCGATGCAGAACCCTGCCCCGGCCCCCTGGCGGAGCCTCACCGCCGAGGCCCTCGACCGCACCGGGCGGACGGAGGAGGGCATCGCGCTGGCCCGCGAGGAAGTCGAGCGGGCCCGGGCCTGGGGCGCCCCGCGGACGATCGGCCGCGCCCTGCGGGTGCTCGGCCGGCTGCGGCGCGAGGAGGGGATCGAGGACCTGCGCGCGGCGGTCGAGGTGCTCGAGCGCTCGAACGCCCGCCTCGAGCTGGCCAAGGCCCTGCTCGCGCTGGGCACCACGCTGCGCCTCGCCCGCCGGCCGAGCGAGGCTCGCGAGCCGCTCCGCCGGGCGCTCGAGCTCGGCGCCGCCTGCAGCGCCGACCCGCTGGTCGAGCGCGCCCGTGAGGAGCTCGGCGCCGCCGGCGCCCGCCCGCGCCGCGAGGCGCTCGGCGGCGTCGAGTCGCTGACCCCGAGCGAGCGCCGGGTCGCCGGCATGGCGGCGGAGGAGCTGACCAACCGGGAGATCGCCCAGCAGCTCTACGTCACCCCGAAGACGGTGGAGGTCCACCTCTCCAACGCCTACCGCAAGCTCGACATCCGGTCCCGCCGCGAGCTCGCCGGCGCCCTCGCCAAGGCCGAGCAGCCGCCGCCCCGCAGGCCTGCCTAGGGGTCCCCCGGCCCAAGATTAGGGTCGGGATCTAGGGACCTCCCCGATGGCAGACGGCGCCCTGGTGCGGATCCTGGGCGCCATGAACCGCACCCACACGATCAAGCTCGAGCTGTTGGAGGCCGGCAACGGCCTCAGCGGGCACGCCGTCGACAGCGGAGGCGTGACGCGCGCGTTCAGCGGGCGACTCGGGCTGATGCACGCGATCGACGAGCTGCTCGGGGCGCCGAGCCCGACCGAGGAGGACCCGATGGATTCGACCGAGACCCGACCCCGCGCTGCCCGCGCGGGCGCGCTGCGCCGGCTGATCGCCGGCCCCGTGCTCGCGTTCGGGGACGCGGGCTATGAGGACGCCCGCCGCACCTTCAACCTGACCGTCGACCAGCGCCCGGCGCTGATCGCCGAACCCCACGACCGCGAGGCGGTCGCCGCCGTGGTCCGCTTCGCCCGCGCCGAGGGGCTGCGGGTGGCGCCGCGGGGGACCGGCCACAACGCCGGGCCGCTCGGCCCGCTCGACGGCACGGTGCTGCTGAAGACCGACCGGCTCGACCGCGCGCACGTCGACGGCGCCGCCCGCCTCGCCCGCGTCGGCGCCGGCGCCCGCTGGCAGGACGTCGTCCCGACGGCCTCCGAGCTGGGCCTCGCCGCCCTCCACGGCTCGACCCCCGACGTCAGCATCGCCGGCTACACCCTCGGCGGCGGCATGGGCTGGTACGCCCGCAGGCACGGGCTCGCCGCCGACCGCGTCCGCGCGATCGAGCTCGTCACCGCCGACGGCGAGGTCCGCCAGGTGGACGGCGCCGCGGAGCCGGAGCTGTTCTGGGCGCTGCGCGGCGGCGGCGGCAACTTCGGCGTCGTCACCGCGCTCGAGTTCGAGCTGCTGCCGATCCCCGCGGTCTTCGCCGGGGCGCTGTTCTTCCCGATCGAGCGGGCGGCGGAGGCGCTCCACGCCTGGCGCGAGTGGACCGCCACGGTCCCGGAGGAGGTCACCTCGGTCGGGCGCCTGCTGCGGTTCCCGCCGTTGCCGCAGGTCCCCGAGCACCTGCGCGGCAGGTCGTACGCGCTGGTCGAGGCGGTGTTCCTCGGCCCCGAGGCCGCGGGGCGCGAGCTGATCGCGCCGCTGTGCGCCCTGGGCCCGGCGATGGACACCTTCGCCACGGTGCCGCCCGCCGGGATCGCCGAGCTCCACATGGACCCGCGCGAGCCCGCCCCGACCGCCTCCGGGCACGCCCTGCTCGGCTCCCTGCCGGCGGCGGCGATCGACTCCCTCCTCGCCGCCGCCGGGCCCGACTCCGGCTGCGGCCTGCTCTCGGTCGAGCTCCGCCACACCGGCGGCGCGCTGGGCCGGAGCCGACCCGGCCACGGAGCGCTCGCCTCGCTGCCCGGCCAGTTCGCGAGCTTCGCCGTCGGCCTCGCCGCGCCCGAGGCGGCGGCGAGGTCGGAGGAAGACCTGGCCCGCGTCGCCGCCGCGACCGCCGCCTACGAGGTCGGCCACTACCTCAGCTTCGTCGAGCGGGCGACGGTGCCCGAGGCGTGCTTCGACCCCGACAGCGCCGCCCGCCTGCGCGCGGCGCGCGACGCCTACGACCCCGAGCGGCTGTTCCAGCCCAACCACGAGATCGGCGCCGGCCGCTGAGGCGGCGCCCGAGAGGAGAGCACGAGAGATGACGATGACGAGGACGGACAAGGCCGTCGCGACGGCGCTCGCCTTCTGCGTCGCGATCGCCCTCGCCTGCGCCGGGCAGGCACGGGCGGCGGGCCCGACGGGCTTCAAGGTAGCCAAGTTCAAGGTCGAGATCGAGGGGACCCAGAACTCGGTCTGGCACCGCACCGTCGAGGCCGAGGTCGACTGCGGCACCAGCGACCACTCGTTCGGCCGCGAGAAGCTGGCCTTCCGCACGACCAAGCCGATCTACCTCACCGCCACCCACCTGCCGGGCGAATTCAACCCGCAGATGTTCGGCAGCCGTCAGCTCGGCATCCCGACCACGGCCAAGGTGCGGCGCAGCTTCACCCCGGCGGTCGTCCCGCCGGCCCGGGTCTGCGAAGAAAACGACGGCGGCGCCCCGGTGACCCCGCCCGACTGCGGCACCCGCACGATCCGGCCCTGGAAGCTCAACCTCCAGTACGCCACCGACAAGAAGAACGCCCTGCTGCTCAGCTCGGGCGACACCGACCAGGACCCCTACGTCAACTGCCCCGGCAGCAGCCTGTCCAGCTTCCCCTGGCTGATCGTCGAAGGCTCCGGCCACAAGGGCGACTACATCGCCGCCGAGGTCAGCCAGGACGAGCTCTTCGACCCGAAGTTCCAGAAGTGGATCGCGATCGGCCACGGCACGGCCAAAGAAAGCGGCAGCACCTGGTGGTCGCGGACCGAGATCACCTACTCGGTCTCGTTCACCCGGCTCAAGAAGTAGCCCCAGCGACCCCTGCCCCCGGTGCGTTCGCAGTAATCGCCGCTATGCGGCGATTACTGCGA
>DATJUK010000085.1:0-4809 GCA_035502495.1 Solirubrobacterales bacterium | reverse complement strand
GAGAAAAACCTCAACCCCTTCGACACGCACGCCCTCGAGGCGGCCATGCAGATCAAGGAGGGTGGCGCGATCCCGGTCGAGGAGGTCGTCGCGGTGACCATGGGTCCCGAATCCGCCGTCCGTGCCCTGCACAAGGCCGTCGCCCTCGGCGCCGACCGCTCGGTGCAGCTGACCGACGACGCCCTGGCGGGCTCCGACGTCTGCGCGACCGGCTACTCGCTGGCCAAGGTGCTCGAGGCCGAGAGCCCCGACCTGGTCCTGCTGGGCCAGCAGTCGGACGACGGCGAGTGCTACACGATCGGCGCCGTCGTCGCCGACCACCTGCAGATGCCCTCGCTGACCCAGGTGATCAAGATCGACGTCAACGACGGCAAGCTCCGCTGCGAGCGCCAGGCCGAGTACGGCTACGACACCGTCGAGATCGAGCTGCCGGCCGTGATCAGCGTCGGCGACGCGATCAACGAGCCGCGCTACCCGTCGCTGAAAGCGATCATGGGCGCGAAAAAGAAGCCGCTCGACAACAAGGGCGCCGGCGACGTCGGGATCGACGCCGGTCAGGTCGGCGAGGCCGGCTCGAAGACGAAGGTCCTGGCCCTGAACCCGCCGCCGGCGAAGGAAGCGGGCGAGATCATCGAGGACGAGGACACCAACGAGACGGTCGAAAAGATCGTCGCCTGGCTGGACGAGAGGAAACTGATCTAGATGGCAGGCATCCTGGTTTACGCCCTCCACGACGACGAGGGCAACTTCAACAAAAACAGCCTGGGCGCCATCTCCGAGGCCGCCAAGCTGGCCGCTGAGATCGGCGGCGAGGCGAGCGCGCTGGTTGTCGGCGACGTCGCCGACGCCGCCGCCGCCGGGCTCGGCAAGTACGGCGCCGCCAAGGTCTACCGCGCCAAGGGCGTGCCGGAGGGCCTCGCCCAGCCGATCGTCGACGCGATGGCGAAGGTGATCGCCGACAACGGGATCAGCTACGCGCTGTTCGGCGGCGGCCTGCTCGGCTTCGAGATCGGGGCCGGCCTCACCGCCCGTCTCGGTGCCGGGGTCACGATGGAGGTCACGGCGGTGAAGGTCCAGGACGGCAAGCTCGTGGTCGAGCGTCCGATCCTGCAGGACTCCGAGATCGCCGACGTCGGCTACGTGAGCGAGCCGGGGATCATCATCGGCCGCCTCAACGCGTTCGACGCCAACGAGTCCGGTGGTGCCGCCACGGTCGAGGACGTCGAGGTCGAGCTCTCGGCCTGGTCGACCAAGGCGACGCTGGTCCAGCGCGGCGAGCAGCGCGGTGCCGACGTGAACATCGAGGACGCCGACATCCTCGTCGGCGGCGGCCGTGGTCTCGGCGCCGCGGACGGCTTCAAGCTGGCCGAGGAACTCGCCGAGTCGATGGGCGGCGCCGTCGCCGCGACCCGCGCGGTCGTCGACGCCGGCTGGTACCCCTACGCGGCGCAGATCGGTCAGACCGGTAAGACGGTGGCGCCGAAGCTGTACCTCGCGGCGGGCATCTCCGGCGCGATCCAGCACAAGGTGGGGATGCAGAACTCGGAGAACATCCTGGCGATCAACAAGGACCCGAACGCGCCGATCTTCGAGTTCTCGGACCTCGGTGTCGTGGGCGATCTGCACAAAATCGTCCCCAAGCTGACCGAGGCGATCAAAGCCAAGAAGGGCGGCTGAGCTTCGGCTCAGCTGTCCTCACCGCGCCCCTGAGGAGGAGCCCCAGATGCCGGCAGTAGCACCCAGCGAGTTCCCGCCGCCGTTCGACTCGGCCTCGGTGATCGGTCCGCCGACCGACGCCCCCGAGGACCGGATCGAGGTCGGCATCGCGATCGTCGGCGGCGGCCCCGCCGGCCTCGCCTGCGCCAACAAACTGATGCAGCTGCTCGAGCACGAGCCGGAGCTGACCGAGAAGCTCGGCGAAGTTCCGGTCGCCGTGATCGAGAAGGGCAAAGTGGCCGGGGCCCACCTCCTCTCGGGGGCGAACGTCAACCCGTCGGCGCTGGAACGGCTGTTCCCTGACCTGCCGCCGGCGGAGTGGCCGCCCGTCTACCAGGAGGTCACCAAGGACGCGACCTACCTGCTGACGAAGTCGAAAGCGATCCCGCTGAAGCCGCCGCCGCCCAACTTCCGCAAAGAGGGCACCTACACGCTTTCGGTGTCGAAAATGGGCCGCTTCCTCGCCGAAAAAGCCGAAGAGGCAGGCGTCTACATCCTCACCGAAACCGCGGCGACCAAACTGCTGGTCGAGGACCGGATCGTCAAGGGCGTGCGCTCGGGCGACCGCGGCCGCGGCAAAGACGGCGAAGAGCTGGCGAACTTCGAGCCCGGCTCCGACGTGATCGCCAAGGCGACCGTCCTCGCCGAGGGCACGATCGGCCACCTCAGCTACGCCGCCTACGACTACTTCGACCTGCACGGGGCCGACCCGCAGGCGTGGGAGCTCGGGGTGAAGGAGATCTGGGAGGTGCCGAAGCCGCTCGACCGGGTCATCCACACGATGGGCTGGCCGCTGCGCTGGAGCGGCAAATACAAGGAGGCGGGCGGCTCCTTCCTCTACCCGATGGGTGAGGACAAGGTCTGCTTCGGCCTGGTCGTCGGGCTCGACACCACCGACGCCACCTTCTCCGTCCACGACGCCCTGCAGCTGTGGAAGACGCACCCCTTCATCAAGAAGATCCTCGAGGGCGGCAAACGGGTCGGCTGGGGCGCCAAGACGATCCCCTCGGGCGGCTACTGGTCGATGCCGAGCCGCCTCTCGGTGCCGGGCATGCTGATGGCCGGCGACTGCGCCGGGATGGTCAACATCGCCGAGCTGGCGGGCGTCCACTACGCGATGCACGCCGGCATGTACGCGGCGGAAGCGATAGTCGACGCGCTCAAGGCGGACATCGACGCGGTCAACTTCGAGGCCTACGACGAGATGATCCACAAGTCGGAGATCGAGAAGGACCTCTACGAAACGCGCAACATGAAACAGCCGCTGACCAAGGGCATGGTCGTCGGTGGCGCGATGGCCTCGATGATGGTGGCGACCAAAGGCCACTTCCCGGGTGGCCACTGGAAGGTGCACTCCAACGCCTCCGATCCGGTCTTCATCGGCAACGCTGCGGACAAGTACCCGAAACCTGACAACGAGCTGACCTTCGACAAGCTCGGCTCGGTGTTCCTCTCGGGCAACGCGACCCGCGACGACGCGCCGAATCACGTCCGCATCCAGACCCACGTGCCGCGCGAGGTCGCCCAGACCTGGGTCTCGATGTGCCCGGCCCAGGTCTACGAGATCCCCGAGGACCAGCTGGAGAACGGCGAGGCCGAGGTCGACGTCCACGTCACCGCCTCCAACTGCGTCCAGTGCGGCGCGATCACCGCCAAGGGCGGCCGCCTCACCCTCCCCGAGGGCGGCGACGGCCCGCTGTACCAGGAGACCTGACGCTCTAGCTCCAAACTCGGCGCGTTCTGCGCGCCACACGTGCGTCTTCGACGGGCAGCATCCGAGCGGTGCTGCCCGTCGCTTTGCTCAGCTCGGAAGTCATCTCCGCGGTCGGCGGGGTCGCCGCCGCGATGGCGCTTGGCGTGTTCCTCGGTCAGGCTCTGCCGGCCTCGATCCGGGGGTCCGACGAAGTGCGACGACGCAATATCGCTATCACCGGTTCGATCGCTATCGCCTCGATGATCGGACTCATCCTTTGGACCTTCGGCGCGCGCTAGGTTCGTGGTCATGTATCGGTACCGCGGTTTTATCCTCGCCTCCGCCCTCTGCTTCGCCCTCGAGGCACCCATCGTCTTGAGCCTCTACGCCCTTGGCGCGACCGTGATGTTCACCACGACGATCGTGACGATCTGGATCTGCGTCTCGTGCGTGGTCACCATCACCGTCGGCGAACACTTCGAGAAGAAATCGGGGCACCGCGGCGACTAGGCTCGCCGGGTGCTTGCGCTGGGGATCATCTGCGCGATCGGGGCGTCGGCGCTCTACAACACCTCGGTGGCGCTGCAGGCGCTCGAGGCGCGGGACGTCGGGCACGAGTACGCGCTGCGGGTCTCGCTGATCGGCAGGCTGGTGCGCAATCCGCGCTGGCTGATCGCGACGCTGATCGGGCTGCTCGGCTGGCCGTTGGAGATCGCCGCGCTGCTGCTGGCGCCGCTGACCGTGGTGCAGCCGTGTCTCGCCAGCGGCCTGGTGCTGCTGCTCTGGCTCGGGGTGACCAAACTGGGGGAGAGGCCGGGGCGACGGGAGTACGGCTCGGTGGCGCTGATCGTGCTCGGCGTCGCCGGGGTCGCCTGGGCCGCGCCGGAACGGACCACCAGCAACGCCGGGACGGTGCCGATCGCGATCGCGCTCGCCCTGGTCACGATCCCGGTCGTCGCCCCCTACGTCTTCCGCGGGCGGGCGGGCGCGGCCGGGACGCTCGCGGTCGTCGCCGCCGGCTTCGGCTACGCCTGGACCGCGATCGCCTCGAAGCTCCTCACCGACGAACTCTCCGACGGCTCGCTGATCGTCGCCGCGATCTGGCTGGCCACCGCCGCCGCCTCCGAGGGCGTCGCGCTGCTCAGTGAGATGAGCGCCCTGGGACGTCGCCCGGCGACCCAGGTGACCCCGGTGATGTTCGCCGTCCAGGTGGTCGTGCCGGTGATCCTCGCCCCGCTGATCTTCGAAGAGTCGTGGTCGGGAACGCCCGGCGGCGGCGCCGTGCTGGTCTTCTCGGTCCTGCTGGCGATCGGCGGCGTCGTCCTGCTGGCGGGCTCGCGGGCGGTCGGCGCGGTGATCGAGACGGCCCACGCGGAGGAGATCGAGACGGTCCAGGCACG
>DATJUK010000084.1:0-16169 GCA_035502495.1 Solirubrobacterales bacterium | reverse complement strand
CGGAGGCGACCCGGGCAGGCTGAGGTCGCCTCCGAGACGCCCGGGACGGAAGGTTTCAGGGGGAGGACACGATCCGGTACGCCTCGCGGCGGACCCCGGTGACGTCTCCACCGGTCAGATCCCCCTTCGGGAACCCGAGGTCGCCCTGGCGTACACAGGGTGCCCTCACGTCTTCGTGACGGAATAAAAGGTGCGCGCCTTCGTGCCGAAGGCGCGCCCGGGCGCCCCGCGTCCCACGGGCGCCCCTCGTAACTCCGCCACCACCCACGGGCGCCCCTCGAGGGTCCACCCGCCTCTGCGGAACATTTCGGGTGCCAGGCACCCGAAATGTTCCACAGAGGTTCCTGAGCACTCGGGGCCGCGGCATCTTCGTCACGGGTGCGCCCCGTCCCGTGACGGTCCCCACCCGAAGGCTCCATGTCCCGGCCCTCCCGGAGGCGGCCTCAGCCTGCCCGGGTCGCCTCCGGGAAGGCCGGGACCCTCGCCGCTCCCGCCACCCTCGGCCGCGCCCCTCGCCGTCCCTTCCCCAGCCCCGTGCGTTCGCACTTATGGCCGCTATGCGGCCATAAGTGCGAACGCAGGGGCCGGGGCGCATGGGCCGGTGCCCGCGGAACGCCTCGGCGGAAACCGCTTAGCGGGGGGCGAAGCTCGCCAGGTCCTGGCCGTAGACCGGGCTGACGACGAGCTTGTGCAGGTCGATCCGGTCGGAGACGAAGGTGGTCATCGCGAGCGAGCCGAACGGGGCCCACGGCGCCTGGCGCATCACCTCGCGGTCGAGTCGCGCGTAGGCGGCTTCCTGGGCCGGGCCGAGTGGCCGGCGGTCGAGCTTCGCGATCTGGCGGTCGATCGTCGGGTCGTCGAAGCGCGCGTAGTTGGAGTTGGCGGTAGGCGTGATGCTGGCGCCGGAGAGCTGGGGCTCGAAGTAGTCGTTCGGATGCGGATAGTCGAGGTACCAGTTGCCGAAGCCGGTATCGAGGCTCGGCGTCGATTCGTTGCCGATCACGGTCGTGTAGTTCGCCGCGGCGACGGTTTTCAGGGTCGGGTGGAAGCCGAGTTCGCGCAGCGCGCCTTCGTAGTATTCGGCCGCCTGTTTGTTGGGGTCGAGGTTGTAGCTCCAGACGGTGACATTGCGGTTCTTCGGGTCGGCGGCGGCGATCAGCGCCCGCGCCTTCTTCATGTCGTGCGGGTAGGGCCGGTAGGGACGGTGCCCCGGCATCGCCACCGGCAGCACCTGCTGGACCGGGCGCATCTGCCCGCCGTAGATCCGCGTCAGCGCCGCCGGGTCGATCGCGTAGTTGACCGCGCGCCGCACCCTGACGTCGTCGAAGGGCGGCTTGTGGACGTTCATCCAGAAGTAGTAGAGGTCGATCTGCGGGGTGATCAGCAGCTGTTTGCCTTCGTAGCGGCTGCGCAGTTCGGCGAAGCGGTCGGACGGCGGCTGCTCCTCCATCCAGTCGATGCGACCGCGCTCCACTTCGTTCACCGCGGTCTCGGCGTTGCTGATCACGTCGACGTCGATCGCGTCGAAGTGGCCGGCCGGGATCCGCGGCATCAGCCTGCCGTCGGCCTTCGCCCACTCCGGGTTGCGCCGATAGGACCAGGAGCGGCCCGGCTTCGCGGCGACGATCTCGTACGGCCCGGTGCCGGGCGGCGGGTCGCCGGAGAGGTCTTCGTGCTTGGTGTCGGCGGGCAGCGGCGCGGCGAAGAGCATCGCCAGCTCGTTGCTGAAGGTGCTGCGCGGCTGCACCAGGTGGATGACGATGCGGCCGGTCCTGTCGTCGGCTTCGATCCCGGGGATGCCGCCCTTCTTGGTCTTCGAGAACCGTTCGGCGCCGACGATGTCGGTGTAGAACGGGGTCGCCGGCGAGGCCATCGCGATCACCCGTTCGATCGTCGCGCCGAAATCGGAGGCGCGCACCGGGGCGCCGTCGGAGTAGCGCAGGCCGGGGCGCAGGAAGAGCGTGTAGGTGTGGCCGCCGTCGGTGATCTTCGGCAGCGCCCGGGCCAGCCCCGGCATCAGCCTGGTGCCCGCGGCGCCGTCGGCATGGACGTAGGTGAGCAGCGGCACGTAGGTCTCCCACATCGCCGTCCAGCCTTCGACCGTGTAGGAGAGCGAGGGGTCGAGGTAGTCCGGGAAGGTCGCGTAGGTGACGTCGAGCGTCGATCCGGACGGCGGGCTCGAGCCGGCCGAGCCGCCGCAGCCCGCGGCGCCCAGGAGCAGGCCGGCGGCGACCAGCAGTGCGACTGCTCCCGCCCGCGACCGCACCGCGAACCGCCCCCCGGTCGTCATCCCCTTCCCCACCGGGTCATTCTTGCGGTCCCGACGCGGAACTTCAAAAAAACTTCTCGACGAACACTGACGCTCAGTCGGCGGGATCGCCGCCGAGGCGGTGGGCCGCCCGCTGCTCGGCGACGCGCAGCAGCGCGGAGTCGTCCTCGCCGCCGTGCCCCGCGGCGCGCAGCTGGCGGAACATCTGCTGGACCTCGGCGGTGAGCGGCAGCGGAGCGTCGACTTCGCCGCTCGCCCCGAGGGCGATCTCGAGGTCCTTGTGGTGGAGGTCGACCTTGAAGCCGGGGGCGAAGTCGTGTTCGAGGAAGTTGTCGCGCCGCACCTCCATGACCCGGTTCGCCGCCATGCCGCCGCCGACCGCGTCGAGGATCGCCGCCGGGTCGACGCCGAGCTTCGAGCCCAGCACCAGGGCCTCGGCGAGGCCGCCGAAGATCACCGCCACCAGCACCTGGTTGCAGGCCTTGGCCACCTGCCCGGCGCCGGCGGCGCCGACGTGGGTGACCCGCGAGCCGAGCACCTCGAAGACCGGCCGCGCCCGCTCGACGTCGGCGGCGGCGCCCCCGACCATGATCGACAGGGTCCCGTCGCGGGCGCCGACGTCGCCGCCGGAGACCGGCGCGTCGAGGAAGCCGACGCCGCGCCCCGCGGCGGCCTCGGCCAGCTCCCGCGCCAGCGCCGGGGAGACCGTGCTCATGTCGATCACCAGCGCGCCCGGCCGGGCCGCCGCGATCGCCCCCTCGGGCCCGCCGAG
The DNA here is from genome assembly GCA_035502495.1 of Solirubrobacterales bacterium. Lineage (GTDB taxonomy): Bacteria > Actinomycetota > Thermoleophilia > Solirubrobacterales > 70-9 > VAYN01. Next base: position 13,128 of record DATJUK010000084.1, on the reverse strand, counting down.
CACCTCGCGCAGGGCGGCGTCGTCGCTGACGATCGAGATCGTCACCTCGGCCTCGGCCGCCACCGCGGCCGGCCCGTCGGCGCCCCGCGCGCCCGCCGCGACCAGCTCCTCCAGCGGCTCCGGGCCGCGGTTCCAGGCGACGACCTCGTGCCCGGCCGCGAGCAGGTTGCGCGCCATCGGGGCGCCCATCACCCCGAGTCCGATGAAGCCGATCCGCGTCGCCACGCGCCCAGGCTAAGGCACGGCCGGGCGCGCCGGGCGGGCGAGGCCCGGCGGCCTCACCGCCTCGGGTCGGCGCCCAGGCCCCGCAGCTTGTCCGGGTTGCGGACGATGTCGATCGCGGTGATCCGCCCGGCGTCGATGGTCAGCGAGTAGACGTTGACCGCGGTCGGGTCGCGGAGGACCAGCCCGGTCGAGCCGTTGACGCGGGCGAAGCGGCCTTCCGGCTCGAAGCCCTGGCGCGCGGTGGCGCGGGCGAAGCCGGCGAGGGCGCGGACGATCCGCTCGGCGCCGACCAGCGGCTTGCCCGCGGCCGGGACCTTGCCGCCGCCATCGGCGCGCATCACCGCGTCGGGGTCGAGCAGGCCGAGCAGCGCCTCGTGGTCGCCCTCCTGCCAGGCGAGGGCGAAGGCGGCGACGATCCGCTCCTCTTCGGCGGCGTCGGCGGGGAAGCGCGGCTGGCCGGCCTCGACGTGGGCGCGGGCGCGGGCGGCGAGCCGGCGCACCGCGGCGGGCGAGCGGCCGACCACGCCGGCCACCTTCTCGAAGGGGAGGTCGAAGACGTCGTGGAGCAGGAAGGCGGTGCGCTCGGCGGGGGAGAGGCGCTCGAGCACGACCAGGAGCGCGGTCGAGACCGCCTCGTCGAGGGTCGGTTCGTCGCCGTCCTCCTCGACCACCGGCTCCGGCAGCCACTCGCCGACGTAGCTCTCGCGGCGGGCGCGGGCGCTGCCGAGCGCGTCGAGGGCGAGCCGACCGACCACGGTGGTGAGCCAGGCGCGCAGGTTCTCGATCTCGGCGGGGTCGACGCGGCCGAGCCGCAGCCAGGCCTCCTGCACGATGTCTTCGGCTTCGGCGAGGCTGCCGAGCATCCCGTAGGCGACCCGGGTGAGCTGCGGGCGGAGGGCCTCGAACTCGGTCGCGAGCTCGTCACCCATGGCGGAGCCATTCCTCGAAGTCCTCGCCCGGCGCGGCCGCGGCCGGGTCGCAGATCGCCCCGGCGGCGAGGCCCTTGCCCATCTTCCCCCAGGCCGGGACGCGGAGCGGGAGGCGCCGCTTGCCGCGCGCGTCGGCCCAGGCGCGGGAGAGCTCGGCGAGGGTCTGGACCTGCGGCCCGGCGACGTCGGGGAGGCGGCCGGCGGGACCGGCGAGCGCCGCGTCGGCGAGGCGGCCGGCGACGACGGTCGGGTCGATCGGCTGAATCTTGGCGGTGCCGGTGGGGCGGACGCCGAAGCGGGCGGCGGCGCTGAAGACCGTGTCCAGCAGCTGGTGGAACTGGGTGGCGCGCAGGAGCGTCCAGGGCACGGGGCCGCTGGTCAGCGCCTGCTCCTGGGCGACCTTGACCTTGTAGTAGCCGATCGGCAGGCGATCGATGCCGACGATCGAGATCGTCAGGTGGTGGGAGACGCCGGCGGCGGCGCCCGCCTCGAGCAGGCGCCTGGTCCCGGTCACCATGGTCTTCTCGGCGTTGCGGCCGGAGCCGGCCGAGTCGACCACCGTCTCGACCCCGGCGAGCGCCGCCGCGAGGCCCTCGCCGGTCGTCAGGTCGACGCGGTGGTGCTCGGCGCCGCCCGGGACGTTCGTCGCGTTGCGGCTCAGCACGCGGACGGTGGCGCCCTTGGCCAGCAGGTCGCGGACCACCAGGACGCCGAGCGTCCCGGTTCCGCCGACGACGGCGACGGTCGGGGTCATCGCTCCGCTCCCGCCGGCTCCGGCGCCTCGCCGAAGTCCCCCGGCCGGTAGTGCCCCGGCTCGGCGTGGGTCGAGATCGAGAGCCGGTTCCAGGCGTTGATCGCGGCGATCTTGCAGAGCAGCTGACCGAGCTCATGCTCGTCGAAGCGCGCCGCCGCCTCCTCCCAGACCTCGTCCGGGACACCGCCCGGCTCCAGCCGGGTCACCGCCTCGGTGAGCGCCAGCGCCGCCCGCTCGCGCTCCGTGTAGTCGGGGTTCTCGCGCCAGGCATCGAGCAGGTAGAGCCGCGCCTCCTCCTCGCCCGCCGCGCGGGCGTCCTTCCAGTGCATGTCGAGGCAGAAGGCGCAGCCGTTGATCTGCGACGCCCGCATCTCCACCAGGTGGGCGATCGTCGGGTCGAGGTCGCCGGCGCCGAAGCGCTGCAGCGCGGCCACCTGGCGCGGCGCGACGGCGGCGATCCGCAGCCGGCCGGCCGGATATCCCTGAGCCATGTCGTCTCCTTTCGTCGGGTTCTGAGGACTAGACGAAATACCCCCGCTTCCGTGTGACATCGGCGGCCGCGGGCGGGCTTGCGCGGGGGGTGATGAGGAGGCACTCGCCGTGGGCGATGACGGTGCCGTCGGGGTCGAGCACGGCGGTCGCCGCGAGGCCTTTGCGACCGGAGCGCTCGAGCGGCCGGCCGACCACCACGTACTCGACGCCCGCGTGGACCGGCGCCAGGATCTCGACCTGCTGGCGGGCGAGGTAGGCGATCGTCATCGCGGCGCCGTGGAGGGCGAAGAAGCCGGGACAGTCGAGCGCCGCCCAGACGAACTCGGGCCGCACCAGGCCGTCGTCGCCGGCGGCCCAGGCGGGTGGGGACCAGGGGGACGCGACCAGGTCGGCGCCGGCGATCGGGCCGCTGAAGAGGTGGAAGCCGTCAGCCCGCGAGCGGCCGCAGACGAAGCAATGACCGAACTCGCCGTCGGGGGGAGCGGCGTACCTTTCGCGTCCCGCGCGGGCCTCGTCGAGGCTCGGCAAAGGCCCGTCCCAAGCCGAAAGCGGCGCTGCGGGAACGGCTTCGGCGATCAGCTTGTCGTCGCGGAAAGCGCACACCTTTCCGTCGTCTTCGTGTCGCAGGGCAAGCTCCTGGTCGAGCGGCACCGGCAGTCGCAAAGACACCGCGGTCGGTCCATCCAGCGCCGCCGCGATCACCCCGCAGGAGTAGCCGCCGTTGCCGCTCGCGCGCGGCCCGTTGAAGCGGGAGGGGATGGTGACGGTCGGCATCGACGGCGATCCTATGTCGGGTGCTTACCCCCGAATCGGCTCGGGAAGCGGCATACCGCCGGTCGAGAGGGTACGGTGCGCACGCCCCCGGAGACTCAAGGAGCGAGGTATGCCAAAACAGACCAAAGCGACCCGGAAACCCGCAGTGAAAAAAGCTGCCGCGACCCGGGCGAAAAAACCCGCCAAAGCCGGCGCTAAAAAAGCCAAAAAACCGGCCAAAGCGAGTGCGAAAAAAGCCGTGAAAAAAGCGGCGAAAAAACCGGCGAAAGCCACCAAAAAAGCGGCGAAAAAAGTCGCGAAAAAAGTCGGCAAAGCTGCGGCGAAACCGAAAGCCAAAGCGAAACCGAAAGCTAAAGCCAAACCGAAAGCGAAAGCTAAAACGGCCAAAGCCAAAGCGACGAAAAAACCGGCTGCGAAAAAAGCGAAAGCGAAAACCGGCAAAGCCAAAGCGGCGAAAAAACCGGCCAGACGCAAATAGCCGGGACCCAGTCGGGAGGCGCTCTCGCTCCAGGCAGGACGACCCCGCCCCCGCGCCGCGCCAGCTGAGCGCGGGGGCGCGGTCCCCTTCGAGTCGAGGGCCTTCCTCCATCCGGGCGGCGTCGGCCTTCGCCTCACGCCGCCCTCCAGGCGCCGGTGGCCGATCCGCCGGCGCCCAGCATGGTGAGGCCGTAGAAGGCGACGACCGCCGACCTCACCGTCGACGCCGAGATCAACGCGGGGCCGGCGGCGACGTCGACCTGCGCGACCCCCGGCACCGCGGTGCCGGGGGTCGACGGGTCGCGCCGATCAGCCGACGCGCGGGTCGCCGATCCGGCCGACCACGGTCCAGATCGCGATCATCGGCTCGGAGTCGCTGAGGTTCCAGATCCGGTGCGGGGTGCGCGAGTCGAAGGCGATCGAGTCGCCAGGGTCGAGCTCGTAGTGCTCGTCGCCGACCGTGGCCCCGCAGCGACCCTCGAGCACGATCCCGTACTCGGACCCTTCGTGGGTCATCAGCCGGTCGGCCGCCGCCGACTCGCCGCCCACCGGGTAGGTGCAGTGGAGGAACTCGACGCCGGGGTCGTGGGAGGCGGTCAGCCGTTCCCAGCGCACCCCCGTCGCCAGGGTGAGGCTGAGCCGGTTGTCGGCGCGCAGGACGGGACCCTCGCTCGGCGCCTGCCAATGGCTGGACGCCGGCCGTCCGTCGCCGTCGCCGATGGGAGGCGCCGGATCATCAGCCGGGACCGCGGCCGCCGCCGCCCCGCCCGGGGCGTCGAAGAAGAGCTCGTCGAGGGAGACCTTCAGCTCGGAGACGATCGCGTAGAGCGTCGCCACCGAGGGCGTCGCCTTGCCGTGCTCGATCTGCGAGATCAGGCTGGGCGAGACGCCGACCTCGCGGGCCAGCGCCCGCAGGCTCATCCCCGCCTCCAGCCGGTGCCGGCGCAGGCCCGCGCCGACCGGCCCGGCCAGCGACCCCCGACCTCCGTCGGCGCGCCCACCCCCGTCCGGCGCGGAAGCCGATCGATCGGACTTCGTCGCCATATGCGGGCGAAGTTACTAGACGCCGCGAAGGACCCGCCCGGTTCCTATACGTCGATCTACAACTTCGCTGACCAGGTCGTTAAGTCCGGTCAACCATCGACGGGGGCCCGGCCGGGAGCTCCTCGAGCCGTCGATCTCCCATCGCGGACCGAGCCGGGGCCGGGGGCCGGGGCCGGGACCAGTTCTCCCCCTTAGGGCCGGGACCAGTTCTCCCCCTTAGGGTGGAGCGGTGCTGCTCTACGACTCCGCGATCTCGGGCAACTGCTACAAGGTCCGCCTGCTCTTCGCGCTGCTCGGGATCGAATACGAGCGGCGGGAGGTCGACGTCGTCGATCGCTCCGGGCGGGCGGAGCTCTTGGGGCAGCTGAACCCGGGCCTGCGGGTGCCGACGCTGGTGCTCGACGACGGCCGGCCGCTGGCCGAGTCGGACGCGATCCTCGTCTACTTCGCCGAGGGGACCGAGTACCTGCCGTTGGACCGGTACGAGCGGGCGCAGGTGCTGCAGTGGCTCTTCTTCGAGCAGTACAGCCACGAGCCGAACATCGCCGTGCCGCGGTTCTGGGCGGACGCCGGGATCAAGCCGGAGCCGCGCGAGGCGCTGGCCAGGTTCAACGGCGGGCAGGCGGCGCTGGAGGCGATGGAGCGACGCCTGGCGGGGCGCGAGTTCCTGGTCGGGGGCGGTCCCACGGTCGCCGACCTCGCGCTCTACGCCTACACCCACGTTGCCGCCGAGGGCGGTTTCGAGCTGGGACGATTTGCGGCGGTCGGTGAGTGGTTGGGGCGCGTTTCGTCGCTGCCCGGCTACATCTCGATCGACGACTGAGATCAAGATCGCGGGTTTTGCGGGTTCGTCGCGGAGCACCCCCTTGCGCGGCCGCGGAGGCCAGGTAGGTTGCTCCCTGCGACCGGGAGAGACCGGCGCCCCGCGAAAGCCAGGCGGGGGGCAGGTTTCACAGGCGACGCAACCGAGCTTCTGAGCGCGAAGGCTACGCGCTGCGGCAGGCGACGAGCGTCCCCCCGGTCGCTTTTTTTCGTGCCCGTCCCAGGTGCCTCTGCGGAGGCGGTTTATGGGTCCGGGCTTCTCGGGTAGCCCCGGTCCGGAACAGGATCGGATGGTCCGCACGCTTCTCCGTGAGCCTCTGGGCGAACCCTCCGCGATGGGAATCGCGCCCCCCGACGGGGCGCCGTCAGAAACGGAGAAGCGATGAGCGCAGTTGCGAGCGAGTCCCCCGCCGGGCTGTCGGAGAGGGGGCTTTGGCGTCGCGTCGTCGAGCACCGCGACCAGGCGGCGCGCGCCCGACTGGTCGAGCTCTACATGCCGCTGGCGCACCGGCTGGCCGGCCGCTACGCGGGGGTCTCGGAGCCCTACGACGATCTGCTGCAGGTGGCGAGCCTCGGCCTCCTGAACGCGATCGACCGCTTCGACCCGGGCCGCGGCACCCCCTTCGCGGGCTTCGCCAAGCCGACCATCCTCGGCGAGCTGAAACGGTACTTCCGCGACAAGGTGTGGACGGTGCGGGTGCCGCGCTCGGTCCACGACCGCATGGGCCGGGTCGAACAGGCGACCGAGAAATTGACGCTGGAGCTGCACCGCCCGCCCTCCGCGCAGGAGCTCGCCGAGCACCTCGGGGCCGACGTCGCCGACGTGCTGGAGATCCTCGAGGCCCAGCACAACCGCCGGCCGCTCTCGCTCGACGCGCCGCCGATCGGCGAGGACCCCGACGAGGCGTCCGGCGCCGAGTGGGTCGGCCGTCCCGACGGCAACTTCGACCTGGTCGACGACCGCCTGGCGGTCGAGGCGGTGCTGCCGAGCCTGGGCGAGCGCGAACGCGAGGTCCTGCGCCTGCGCTTCGTCGAGGAACTGCCGCAGACCGAGATCGCGCTGCGGATCGGCTGCTCGCAGATGCAGATCTCGAGGATCCTGCGACGCTCCCTCGAGCAGCTGCGCGCGGAGGCCGAAGCGCCGGCCGTCCCGGCCTAGCGGGCGGAGAGCTCGGTGACCGGGAGCCCGTAGCGCTCGCGCACCGCGCCGGCGAGCTCCTCGTCGTCGGCGTCGACCAGCACCACGCGCTCGGCTTCGAACTCGGCCAGCGCGTCGCCGATCGCCAGCAGCTGGTCGGCGTCGCCGACGCCGGCCTCGGTAGTGGTCACCGGCTCGGCGTCGGCGGTCTGGGAGGCGGTGCTCGCGGCCCGCTCCCGGGCGCCCGCGGCGGCGTCGTCGATGTCCCCGGTGAGGAGGTCGAGCGTCGACTCGGGGCGCAGCGGGGCGACCACCTTGACCTCCAGCTCCTCGCCCCCGGCGATCTCCTCCAGGGGCTCGTGCAGGTTGGTCGCGGCGGCGGGGTCGTCGGTGACGATCAGCAGTCTCATCCGGTCCCTATACCCGGTTTTCAGAAGTACTCAGGGACCGCCCTCGACGGTCGCCGCGATCCTCAGCACCACGTCCTCGGTGTGCGGGCGGCCGATCACCTGCAGGCCCACCGGCAGGCCCCCGCGCGTCCCGATCGGCACCGATGCCGACGGCCCGTCGAGCTGGCTGAAGGCGAGCGCGCAGGAGAGCAGGGCGGCGCGGGTGGGGTAGGGCTCGCCGCGGACGACGACCTCCTCGTCGGCGAGCCGCGGCGCCCGCACCGGGGAGGCCGGGGCGATGACGGCGTCGAGGCCGCGGATCGCGGCGGCGAAGGCGCGGGTGAAGAGGCGGCGGTGGCGCTGGGCGCGCAGGTAGACCTCGGCCCCGAGGCTGTAGCCGGGCTCGATCCGCGCCCGCACCTCGGGCGCGTAGCGGTCGCGCTGCGCGGCGAACCAGGGGACGTGGGCGGCGGCGACCTCGCAGGCCTGGACGATCCGGTGGATCGCGGCGGCGCGGTCGAGGTCGGGCAGGGCGACGTCCGTGACCTCGGCGCCGCCCTCGCGGAGCAGCTCGACCGCGGCGCCGATCGCCTCCGCCACCGCCTCCTCGGCGCGGTCGACGAGCGCGGTCGCGAGGCCGATCCGCAGGCCGCTCACCTCCGCCCGCGGCGCCGGCGCCGCGCGGCCCGCGATCACGTCGAGGACGCGGGAGGCGGTGGCGACGTCGGCCGCCAGCGGGCCGACGGCGTCGAGGCTCCAGGCCAGCGGCACCACCCCCGTGGCGGGGACGAGGCCGCGGGTCGGGCGGATGCCGACGACGCCGCAGAGGGCGGCCGGGACCCGGATCGAGCCGCTGGTGTCGGTGCCGATCGCCGCCTCCGCCATGCCGCTCGCCACCGCCGCGGCCGGGCCGGAGCTGGAGCCGCCGCTGAGGCGCTCGGGGTCGTGAGGGTTGCGGCAGTCGCCCTTGTGCGGGTTGCGGCCGTCGATCCCGCAGGCGAACTCGTTGGAGTTGCCCTTGCCGACGACGATCGCCCCGGCGGCGCGGAGCCGCTCGACCACGGTCGCGTCGGCGTCCGGGTGGCGGACCCAGCCCGCGCCGCCGGCGGTGGTCGGCATGCCTGCGACGTCGACGTTGTCCTTGACGCAGATCGGCATCCCGGCGAGCGGCCCGGATGGCCGCGCGGCCGCCGCGGCGCGGGCTCCTTCCGGGTCGAGGTGGAGGTAGGCGTTGATGCTCGGGTCGAGGAGCTCGGCCGCGTCCAGTGCCGCCTCGACCCGCGCGCCCACCGGCCCCAAGGCGCTCACTCCCAGTCCTGCGGCCCGGCGACCGGCGGCACGCCTTCGACCTCGTCCGCCGGCAGCGCCGCCGCGAGCGCCTCGAGCTCCGCCAGCTCGGCCGCCACCTGCGCGTCGGGATCGTCGGAGCAACTCGCCATCGCCGCAAGGCTAACCCCGTGCGTTCGCAGAAATCACCGCATGGCGGTGATTTCTGCGAACGCACGGGGGGCGGGGTCGGGTAGAAGGCTTCCGGTGTCCGCGGCGCTCGAACAGTCCTGGCCCCCTTTCGTCCTGATCGCGGGGCTGCTCCTGATCGGGCTGCTCGCCAACCGCGACGGCCTCTTCGCCTGGGGCGGGGCACGGCTGGAGGCGCTGCCGGGCGGCGGCCTGGCGCTGCTCGGCGCGGCGCTGGTGCTCGACGCGGTGGTGACCGCCGTGCTCAACCTGGACACGGCGGTCGTCTTCCTCACCCCGGTGCTGGTCTTCGCCGCGCGCCGGCGCCGGGTAGGGGTCGAGCCCTTCCTCTACGGCTGCGTCTTCATGGCCAACGCCTCCTCGCTCTTCCTGCCCGGCTCCAACCTCACCAACCTGCTCGTCCTCGACGCCCACGGCGGCGGCTCCGGCGCGAGCTTCGCGGCGAAGATGTTCCCGATCGCGATCACCGCGGCGGTGGTGACGGCGATCGGGATCGCGGTGCTCTTCCGCGGCGCGTTCGCCGAGCGCGCGGTGTGCGTAGCCGGGCCTGCCGACGCCGCGGTCGGTGCCAGGTCGATCGCGACCGTCGCCAAGGCTCCCGTCGCCGCCTCGGCGCCCCCTGTCGTCGTCGGCACCGGCCTCCTCGCCACCGTCGCCGCGGTCCTTCTCGTCCTCGCCCTGCGCCAGCCCGCGCTCGCCGTGCTCGCCGTCGGCCTCGTCGCCGCCACGGTCGAGCTGCTCCGCGCGCGCATCACCCTCGCCGAGGCCTGGCGCGTGGTCGGGCCGCCGAGCCTCGCCGCCGCCTTCGTCCTCACCGTCGCCCTCGGCACCCTGGCCCGCCATTGGGACGGCCCGGCCGAGCTGATCGGCGAGGCGAGCGGCCCGGAGACGGCGGGCCTGGCGGCGCTCTCGACGATCCTCGTCAACAACCTCCCGTCGGCGGCGCTCTACTCGGCCCACGCCGTCGACCACTCGCGGATGCTGCTGCTCGGCCTCAACGTCGGACCCAACCTGGCGGTCACCGGAGCGCTCTCGGCGCTGCTCTGGTTCCGCGCCGCCCGCGAGGTCGACGCCCGCCCCTCGCTGCTCGAGTTCTCCCGCCGCGGAGTGCCCCTGGCGCTCCTTGCGATGGGAGCCGCGGTCGTGGTAGGGATGTTGACCTGACGGTCTCCCGGCAGCTGTCGCGCGCTAATCTACTTAAACCTGATCGGAATTTAGGAAGAGGAGACGTAAATGGCTCTGAGACTGGGCGACGAAGCCCCGAATTTTGAGGCTGACACCACCGAGGGACAGATCAACTTTCACGATTGGCTGGGCGACTCATGGGGCGTGCTGTTCTCGCACCCGAAGGCGTTCACGCCGGTCTGCACCACCGAGCTCGGCTACATGGCCTCGATCGAGCCCGAGTTCGCCAAGCGGAACACGAAGATCATCGGCCTCTCGGTCGACCCGCTGGAGAGCAACGAGGGCTGGGCGAAGGACATCGAGGAGACCCAGGGCACGGCGCCCAACTATCCGCTGATCTCCGACGCGGACTTCTCGATCTCGAAGGCCTACGGAATGCTCCCGGCCGACGCGTCGGGTGACGCCTCCGAGCGCACTCCTGCCGACAACCAGACGGTTCGCAACGTCTTCGTCATCGGCCCTGACAAGAAAGTGAAACTGATCCTCGTCTACCCGATGACCACCGGGCGCAACTTCGACGAGGTGCTGCGGGTGATCGACTCGCTGCAGCTGACCGCCGACAACAAAGTGGCGACCCCGGCCCAGTGGAACAGCGGCGACGACGTGATCATCTCCGGCTCGGTCGACAACGAGAAGGCCAAAGAGCTGTTCGGCGAGTGGAAAGAGCCGAAGCCCTACATCCGGATCGTCCCGGACCCCACCAAGTAGCCCCCTCCGACCCCCGAGGTGCGTCCCCCCGCGGTGCGTTCGCACTTCCCACCGCTATGCGGTGATTTCTGCGAACTCACCCGGGGGGCGGGGCGATTTTGGTGGTCGCCGCCGCGTCGAGGAGGGAGCGGGCGTGGTCGGCTTCCTCGCCGGCCGCCTGCATCAGGTCGAAGGCGATAGCGCGCGTCTGACCGAAGATCATCGTCGGCCAGAGCGAGTTGCGGACGTCGGCCGAGCCCGCCAGTTCGACCGCCTGCGAGGCGAGTTCGCGGACGTCGGCGCGGGCGCCCTGCTCGCCGCGGCCCACGGCCTCGAGTGCCCGGGTCGCCTCGGCGAGGGTCTCGACCGCCTCGGCGAGGCGCGGATCGAGGTGGGCGCCGCGGCGGATCGCGGTGGTCGTCGCGCGGGCGAGGACGCGGGCGTCGCGCACCGCGTAATCGATCTGCGGCGCCGCCCCGGCCTGCGGGTCGAGCTCCTCCAGCAGCGTGCGGCGGCGCGGCGAGAAGGCCGCCGTCTCGCCCGCTTCGGAGACCGCGTCGTAGAGGACGTCGACGCCGGCGTCGAGCTTGCGTGAGCCGGCCAGCGCCGCTTCGGCGGCCCCGAGGTCGTCCTTGGTGAGCGCCGCGGCCACCGCCTCGAGCGCCGCGGCGAGGTCGGTGAGCGCGTCGCGTCGCGCCTCCTCGACGGCCGCGAACGGCTCGTGGAAGGAGAAGATGAGGCCGAAGGCGATCGCCACCGCGCCGCCGACGCAGGCGTCGAGGAAGCGGTCGATCTCGGCGCCCTGGCCGGGCAGGGTCATGATCAGCAGCGCCGAGACCGCGGCCTGGTTGATCAGCACCTGGCTGCCGTTGAGGAGCAGCGAGACCGCCATCACCAGGGCGACGAGGACGGTCACCTGGATCGGGCCGACGCCGATCAGGTAGACGATCGCGGCGGCGACGCCGATGCCGACGGCGACGCCGATCGAGAGCTCGATCGCGCGCCGGCGCGGCTGGCCGCGGGAGAGGCCGAGCGAGATCACCGCGGCGGCGGGGGCGAAGAACGGCTCCGGCTGGCCGACGACCAGCTTCGCCAGCGCCCAGGCGACGCCGGCGGCGACCGCCGACTGGACGATCGCCAGCCAGGAGCCGGACACCAGGCGGAGGCGCATCCGCGCCGCGCCGCGGACGCGTTGCTCGAGGGCCCAGTCGCGGGATGACATCGGGGCGAGGGTACTGGCGGGGCGGCGGCTAGGGTGCGAGGGGTGACGGCGCGCTTGCTGCTGCTGCTCGGGGTCGCCGGCGCGCTGCTGGCCGTCCCGGCAGGCGCGGGCGCCGTTCCCGGGGTCAGCCCGAACGGGATGCGGGGGCTCGGCGGGGCGACACAGGTGATCGAGGTCGCCGCCGAGGGGATGGACACGACCCACGCGACGGCGCGCACCTACCGGCGGGTGGGGGAGCGGTGGCGGCCGGCGCATGGAGGGATGCCGGCGCGGCTCGGGTGGGCGGGCCTGTCGCACGCGCGGACGCGGGTGGCCGGGGACGGGACGACGCCGATCGGCGACTACGGCTTCGTCTTCGACTTCGGCTCGCGACCGGATCCGGGGGTCGACGGGTTCGAATGGAGGGACCTGCGGCCGGGCGACTGCTGGTCGGGCACCCGTCGCGCCTACAACCGCTGGGTCGAACGCAGCCCCTGCGCGCCCGCCGACGAGGACCTCTGGGCGAGTGCCGCCCGCGCCTACCGCTACGCGGCGGTGATCGACTTCAACTACCGCCGTCCGGTGTTCGGGCGCGGCTCGGGGATCTTCCTCCACGTCGCCACCCACAGCCCTACCGCGGGCTGCGTCTCGCTGCCCGAACGCGACCTGCTCGGGGTGCTGCGCCGGCTGCGGCCGGGGGCGCGGATCCTGATCGGGCCGGTCCGCTGGCTGCGATCCCGCAAGGCGCCCTGAGGCGCCTTTCGCGGCCCTCACACCCAGGTGGGCCCGGTTCAGCCCCGGGGTGCCTTGCGCCGCGGGTGGGTAGGCGGTTCGCTGCGGGAAGCAAGTCACGTCGACCCGAGGAAGGGAGTCCACGATGTTGCAGAAGCTGAGGTTCCGGCGCCCCTCGCCGGCCATGGTCGTCGCCCTGGTGGCCCTGGTCGCCGCGCTCGGCGGCACCGCCTACGCGGCCGGGAGGATCAACGGCAACTCGATCCAGAAGCAGTCGATCGGGGGCGGCAAGCTGAAGAAGAAGACGCTGACCGGCTACCAGATCAACGTCGACAAGCTCGGCGAAGTGCCGCTGGCGAAGCGGACCACGCACACCTTCTGGGCGGTCGTCCACAACCCGGCAGGCAAAGGCAACGCGACCCTCACCCGCTCCTCCGACGCCGGGGCGATCACCGCGGTGGAGGGCGGCGGCGCGGTCAACGTGATCTTCCCGATCAACGTCAGCGACTGCGCCGACGTCGCCGGCCGCGACAACGACGGCACCTCGCCTCCGGTCGCGGGCTACGCCCAGACCAACATCTCGCCCGCCAACCCGAACGCGGTCGAAGTCCACACCAAAGACAAGAACGGCGCCAACGAAGACAGCGACTTCCAGCTGATCGTCATCTGCCCCTAGTCGTCATCTCCCGTGGGGGAGGGACGCCCTCCGCACTCGCTCGCGGGTGCGGAGGGCGTGGCGCTCAGCCGCCGTGGATCGCGTATTTGACCTTCTTGCTGCCCTTCTTGAGCTCCTGCGGGAAGAG
>DATJUK010000083.1:0-5352 GCA_035502495.1 Solirubrobacterales bacterium | reverse complement strand
CCGCTATGCGGTGACAAGTGCGAACGCACGGGGGGTTGGGGCGCTCTGGGGCGCGGCAGGGGCCGTATCGGATCACTTGCTGGCCCGCGTCCTTTTTGCGGGGCCGTGGTGCCGTGGAATTGACCGCTTAGGCGGGAACGGCGGCGAGGATCTCGGCGGCGGTCGGCATGCCCTCGCGGGCGCCGCGGGTGCCTACCGAGATCGAGGCGGCGGCGACGGCCAGCTCGGCGGCGCGGCGGAGGTCGTCGCCGGCGGCGAGACGGGCGGCGAGGACGCCGTTGAAGGTGTCGCCGGCGCCGGTGGTGTCGATCACGTCGGCGGTCGGGGCGGGCAGCTCGGTGAGCTCGTCCGCGTCCGCGATCAGGACCCCGTCGCCGCCGCGGGTGACGATCACCGGCGCCCCGCTCAGTCGCGACAGCGCCCTCGCGGGTCCCGGCACCTCGCCCGCGGGCGCGCCCTCGCCGAGGCGCCGCAGCAGGTCCGCCAGCTCCCCCGCGTTCGGCGTCAGCAGCGGGCCACGGGGGACCGATCGCTCGACCGCAGCGGTCGGCGGCGCCGGGTTCAGCACGCAGCGGACGCCGGCCGCGGCGGCCACGTCCACGGCCGCGAGGACCGCGTCGTCGGGGATCTCGGTCGAGACCAGGACGCAGCCGAGCGCCGCGATCCGCGGCTCCAGCGCCGTCCGCACCGCGTCGGCGCCGAGCGCCCCGTTCGCCCCCGCGCCGACCGCGATCTGGTTCTCGCCCGCGGCGTCGACGACGATCAGCGCGACCCCGGTCGGCACCTCGCCCAACCGCGCCACCCCGCCCACGTCGACGCCCTCGGCGGCGAGTCGCGCCAGGGTCTCGGCCCCGGTCTGGTCGTCGCCGACCGCCCCGACCAGCACCACCTCGGCCCCCGCCCGCGCCGCCGCCACCGCCGCGTTCGCGCCCTTGCCGCCGCCGAAGCTGCGAGGCCCGTCGCCGACCACCGTCTCCCCCGCCCGCGGCAGCCGCTCACTGCTCACCACCAGGTCGACGTTGATCGCGCCGACCACCGCCAGCCCCCGCGCGGCGGCGCTCATCGCGGCGCGCCCCGGCGGCGATCGCCGCGCCCCGCGGCCCGCCGGCCCCGCCCGCTCACCGCGGCGCCGGCGGCGCCACCGACTCGCGCTCCATCAGCGTGGTCGGGAACGGCATCGGCGGGGTCGCGTCCTCCTCGTCGTCGATCAGCCCGAAGAGCAGGCCGGCGGCGGCGGCGCCGAGGTCGTGCGCGGGCTGGCGCACCGTGGTCAGCCGCGGCGTCACCAGGGAGGCGGTGGGGACGTCGTCGAAGCCGACGATGCTGAGGTCCCCCGGCACCGAGAGCCCGTTCGCGCGGCAGTACTCGAGCGCCCCGAACGCCATCAGGTCGTTGGCGCAGATCAGCGCGGTCGGGCGCTCCGCGGGGTCGACCTCGAGCGCCTTCGCCGCCAGCTCGTAACCGGAGCGCTGGCGGTAGTCGCCGCCGAAGAACGGCACCTCGTCAGGGTTCTGGCCCGCCGCCGCGAGCGCCTCGCGATAGCCGGCGAGCCGCTGGTCGGCGCTCCAGAGCGGCCGCGGCCCGCCGATCAGGGCGATCCGCCGGTGGCCGGTCTCGATCACGTGCTGGGCGATCTCGCGCGCCCCGCGCCGGTTGTCGGAGACGACCGCGGGCAGCTCGAAGCCCGGCATCTGCTCGTCGACCAGGACCACCGCGCCGGACCGGGTCAGCTCCAGGATCAGCGACGGCAGCGTGCCCGTCGCCGAGAGGTAGACGACCCCGTCGAGCCGCTGGCTGCGCAGCAGCTGGGCGTAGAAGTCGTCGCTCTTGCCGGTCGCCTGCGGCACGCAGAGGACGACCAGCACGCCGCGCTCGGAGGCGGCCCGCTCGACCCCCTCGGCGACGAGGGCGAAGTACTGGTTGGCGAGGTCGGGGACGATCAGGCCGATGGTCGAGGCGGAGCGGCGCTTGAGGCTGCGGGCCGACTCGTTGGGCGTGTAGTTGAGGATCCGGATCGCGTCGAGGACGCGCGCGCGGCGGTCGCTGGCGACCGGGCCGGAGTCGTTGACGACATAGCTGACCGTGCTCAGCGAGACGCCGGCATGGGCGGCGACATCTTTCATCGTCGGTCGGCGCTTTTTCGCCATCAACTGCCCCCTACACGTCCGCGGTGACTCTCCCGCCGGCCCAGAGGACGATCGCTGACCAGAGGGCGGCGTAGTCGGGCCACTCTACGAACTCCGGAGGCGCCCAGTGCGGCGCGCAGTCGGAGGCGAAGGCGGCGGTGCGCCCGTCGCCGTGCTCGCCGACCACCAGCAGCGGGTCGGCGCCGACCTTGGCGACCACCGTCGCGTCGGCCTTCGGCACCAGGCGGTTGTAGCCGAGGAGGCGCGGCCAGCCGTCGCCGACGCCCGCGATCGCCGGGTGCCCGCCGGCGGCGACCTCCGGGGTGACCCCCTGCGGCACCTCGACCCGGTCGTCGTGGTCGAGCATCGTCACCGGCAGCACCTCGGCCAGCGGGCTCTGCGCGTAGCGGGCGCGGCCGTCGATGCCGGCGAAGGAGAGGTAGCCGCCGACCATCACCAGGCCGCCGCCCGCGGCGACGTAGGCGGCCAGCTCGGCGAGCCGGTTGGTGGTCACCTCGGAGCGCAGGAAGGTCTCGTCGGTGAGCAGGAACGAGTTGGCGCCGACGTCGGAGAGGATCACCGCGTCGTAGGCGGCGAGCTCGTCGCGGTCGCGCGGGAAGCGGCCGGAGATCTCGTGCGCGCGCACGTAGTCGATCTCGATCCCGGCCGAGGAGAGCGCGTCGATGAAGACCGTGCCCCCCTCCTCGTACTCGGTCGAGTGGAAGTGGTCGAAGCCCTTCATGTGGACCGTGTGCTTGACCCAGGACTCGCCCGCGACCAGCACCCGCGGCGCGGCGAGCCCGGCGCCGGCGCCGTTCTGCCCCGCCATCAGTCGGCCTCCAGCAGGCGGTCGCCGACGTGGTCGGGGAGGACCCGCGCCTCGTTGGCGGGCACCTCGGCGAGCTCCCGCATGTCCCAGCCGATCATCTTCTCCGGCACCAGCTCGAAGAAGCGCCGGCCGGCGAACTCGCCGAATTCGAAGTAGGCGTCGGCGTAGGGATGGTTCTTGTAGAAGTACTTGGTCCGCACCAGCTCCTGCAGCCGGTCGAAGAGGGCGTCGTCGTCGACCGCGGTCATCGTGCCGTGGATCCGCACCCCGTGGACGGTCGCGTACTCGTCGCCGCCGTCGACCAGGGCGGCGAGCGGCCGGCCGGCCTCGAAGTTGGCGCCGTGCCGCGAAGCGGCGTCGACCGGGATGAAGATGCGGCGTTCGTGGACCACCAGCCAGAGCGGCGAGAGGTAGATCGAGCCGTCCTCGTTGACGGTGGCGAAGCGGATCGTCCTGGCGCGCTCGAGGAACTCCCAGCGCTTGGCCCCGCGCAGCGGCGCGAAGGTGCTGGCGGTCACCGGCTTGACGTCGGCCATGTCACTCTCCCCTCAGTGCGGTGAGCTTTTCCGAGTATTCCTTGGCGTCGGCGAGGCCGACCCGCGGCGATGGACCGCTGGTCCAGAAGAACCTGGATTTCACCCCCGTGGCTTCGAGCGTGTACTTGTAGCCGGCGGGCAGGAAGATGTGCTCGCCCTCCTCGGCTTCGAGCACGATCACGCGGCCGGCGGCGTCTTCGACCCGCAGCTTGATCCGCCCTTCGAGGCAGAAGTGCGACTCGTCGAAGTTGTTCTGATCCCAGTGGTAGTCGAGGTGATCGGGCTCCATGTAGCAGTAGCCGTGACGGAAGTAGCGGGCGTCGTCGCGCTCCCGCGAGACGAAGATCGCGGTTTCGATCCCGGTGTTGAATTCGAGCCGGGGCAACGAGTCGATCTCGGCCTCGTCGATCACTTTCGGGTACCTCATCGCGTTCTTGGCTTTGGGATCGTGGTCGGGCAACGTGTCCTCGCTCTGATCGATTGACGTCTTCGTGCTGGCCGGACTTGTCGAAACGGTTCTGTAAATCTCGGCTAAGATCGGCTCAATGGGAGCAGCACAGGGATCATATTCGTTTTCACCGTACATGGCTTCAGGGACGGGGTCAAACCGAGGCACGGGAGGCGGACCGATGGCCGAGGACGGCGCGACGGCGGGCGGGCCGGCGCGGTGAGGGAGGCGGGGCGCGGGCGGATCCCCGTCGTGGTCGACTGCGATCCGGGGATCGACGACGCGCTGGCGCTGGCGCTGCTGGCGGCGAGCCCGGAGTTCGACCTGCGCGCCGTCACGACCGTGTGCGGGAACGTGACGGTCGACCACTCGACTCGTAACGCGATCCGCACGCTTGCCGCCTGCGACCGGCCGGAGGTGCCGGTCTGTCAGGGCGCGACGCGGCCGCTGGTCCGGTCGAACCCTCCCTACGCGCCGATCCACGGCCTCAACGGAGTCGGCGACGTCGAGCTGGCCGCCGCGCCGCGGGAGACCTCGGCCGAGCCCGCCCTCGCCGCCTTCGAGCGGGTGCTCGAGCCCGCGGCGCCGGGTGAGATCACGGTGATCGCCCTCGCCCCGCTGACCAACATCGCCCTGCTGCTCGCGATGCGTCCCGACCTCGCCGACCGGATCGGCCTGCTGGCGGTGATGGGCGCGACCATCGACCGCGGCAACGTCACGCCGTTCGCCGAGTTCAACGTCTGGGCGGACCCCGAGGCGGCGTTCCGGGTGCTCGCCGAGGGCGAGGTCCCGACCCGGCTCTTCACCCTGGCGGCGACGCGCAAGGCGGCGATCGACGAGCCGCAGCGACTGGAGCTGGCCACCTGGTCGCCGATCGCCGCGAAGCTCGCCGAGATGATCCTCGGCTACGACGACCACGTGACCGGCGCGGGCTGGCCGCTCCACGACGCGATGGTGGTCGCGGGCCTGCTCGAGCCGGGGATCGCCGAGCTGCGCGAGGCGGCGGCGATCGCGGTCGACACGACCACCGGCCCCCGGCGCGGCGCGACCACCGTCGCCTGGGCCGACCCGGCTACCGCCGGCGCCGGCGCCGCCCCTGCAGCCGACGACCGCGAGAGCGCCGACCCCCTCGCTCCCGACCGCCACCCCGGCTCCGGCAGCGCCGCCCCCGGGCGCCCCCGCCCCCTCGAGGTCGCTATCGACGCCGATCCCGTCCGGTTCTGGGAGCTCCTGCTGGAGCGAATCGGACCGCTCGCCTCGTCGCGGCCGGCGTAGACCGTCGCGCTCGCGCGACGGCGCCGCCCGCGTCGTCTCCGTCACGACGCACGCGCCGTTCGTGACATTCCCGGCATCTTCCGTGACGCCAACCGCCTCCCCACCCCCGTGAGTTCGCACTTATCACCGCTATGCGGT
>DATJUK010000082.1:0-19826 GCA_035502495.1 Solirubrobacterales bacterium | reverse complement strand
CTCGCCGCGCTCCGCGAAGCGCTGATCGGCGTCACCGCCCGCCAGGACGGCGAGGTGCTGTGCCTGGTGGACGGCTTCTCGGTGGGCGATCTCGGCCGCCCCCAGCAGGCCGTGGTGGACGGCGACGCACGCTCCGCGGCGATCGCGGCGGCTTCGATCATCGCCAAGGTGACCCGTGACCGCTACATGCACCGGGCCGAGGAGCGCCACCCGGGGTGGGGGTTCGCCGAGCACGTCGGCTACTCGACCCCCGAGCACCGCGCCGCGATCGAGGAGCTGGGCATCTCACCGCTTCACCGCCGTTCCTTCGCCAGCGTCGCGTACACCCAGCTGGGGCTGGATGGCGGCGAGCTCGTCGACGAGCTGGAGGAGCTAGAAGGCGCCGAGGACATGCTCGAGGTCGACGACTACGTCGGCGCGGTCGAGGAGGACCCCGATGGCGTCGAAGCGGATCTGGGCGTAGCGCGGGGTTGAGGCCGCCTCGCGCCGCTCGGCCAGCCAGGCCGTGGCGAGGCGCCGGACCTGGAGCTGCTTGCGGGGGGTGACCCAGAGGACCGGGCGCTCGGGGCCGACCAGGTTGCCGACGCGCGTCGCCTTCACCTCGACGAAGACCAGGGCGGGGCGGTCGAGGGCGACCAGGTCGAGCTCCCCATATCTGGTGCGGGCGTTGCGGGCGAGGATCTCGTAGCCGAGCGAGCGGAGGTGTTCGGCGGCGCGAGCCTCGGCGAGGCGGCCGGTGCGGAGGCGGGTGACGGTCATCCCGGCCACCATCGTCTACCGCGAGGCCGATTTGGGCGGGCGTGACCGAATTGGCACACAGCCGGCACCGAAGAATTACTTCCTGCGCGCCACCTGCGCGGATCACCCGCCTAGCGTCGTCGTCGTGCTCGCCACCGCCCACACCTTCACCCTCGACGGCATCTCGGCCCGGCCCGTGCGGGTCGAGGTCGACGTCCACCGCGGACTGCCCGCGTTCGCCCTCGTCGGCCTCCCCGACACCGCTGTGCGCGAGGCGCGCGAGCGGGTCCGCGCCGCCCTGGTCAACTCCGGCTTCGAGTTCCCGTTGCAGCGGATCGTCGTCAACCTGGCGCCCGCCAGCCTGCGTAAGGCGGGGCCGGGGATGGACCTGGCGATCGCGGCGGCGCTGCTGAGCGCCTCCGGCCAGCTCGACTGGCCGGAGATGGATCGGATCGCGCTGGCCGGCGAGGTGGCGCTCGACGGCCGGGTGCGGCCGATCCACGGCGCGCTGGCGATCGCCGAGGCGGCGCGCGAGAGCGATGCCGAGGCCATCGTC
Organism: Solirubrobacterales bacterium; assembly: GCA_035502495.1. Classification (GTDB taxonomy): domain Bacteria; phylum Actinomycetota; class Thermoleophilia; order Solirubrobacterales; family 70-9; genus VAYN01. Next base: position 18,532 of record DATJUK010000082.1, on the reverse strand, counting down.
CTGCCGGCCGAGAACGGTCCGGAGGCGGCGCTCGCGGGTGGCGTCGAGGTGCTGCCGCTGGCGAGCGTCGCCGGGCTGCTGGGGCTGGCGGCAGGGGAGCGGCCGCCGATCCCGGAGCCACTGCGGCTGCCGACCGGTCCGGCGGCAGGCGGCCCGGACCTCGCCGACCTGCGCGGCCAGCCGCACCTGCGGCACGCGCTCGAGGTCGCCGCGGCCGGCGGTCACTCGCTGCTGATGGTCGGACCTCCGGGGGCGGGAAAGTCACTGGCCGCGAGCCGCCTGCCCTCGATCATGCCGCCCCTCGGTGCCGCCGAGGCCTTGGAGGTGGCGCGGATCGCCAGCGCCACCGGTCGGCTCGCCGCCGGGCTCCCGGCCGGACGCCCGTTCCGCGCGCCGCACCACACGATCAGCGCCGCCGGGCTGATCGGCGGCGGCACCCCGCCGCGCCCGGGCGAGATCACCCTCGCCCACCGGGGCGTCCTCTTCCTCGATGAGCTCTGCGAGTTCCGCCGCGACGTGCTGGAGGCGCTGCGGGCGCCGCTGGAGAGCGGCGAGGTGGCGATCGCGCGGGTGGGAGGGAGGCGGCGCCTGCCCTGCCGGTTCATGCTGGTCGCGGCCTCGAATCCCTGTCCCTGCGGGCGCGGCGAGGACGACCCGGCCTGCACCTGCCTCGCCGCCCAGGTGCAGCGCTACCAGGGCAAACTGAGCGGCGCGCTCGCCGATCGGATCGACCTGCTCGCGGCCGTGGTCCAGCCCTCGGCGGAGGAGATCGGCGGCGCCCCGGGCGAGGCGTCGGCGACGGTCTGTCAGCGGGTCTGCGCGGCGCGCGAGCGGCAGGAGGCGCGGCTGGGGGAGGGGCGGTGCAACGCCGAGATGACCCCGGCCGAGGTGCGCGGTTGTGCGATCGACCCGGGCGCGGCGGCACTGCTCGCCGAGCTCTATGCCCGTCGGCGACTGAGCGGGCGCGCGCACGATCGCGCCCTGCGGCTCGCCCGCACCGTGGCCGATCTGGCCGGGGCGGAGCGGATCGGCGAAGAGGAGATGGCCCAGGCGCTCCAGCTGCGGAGGCGGGACCGTGTCTGAGTTGGCCGCCTGCGTCGAGTGCCTGCGCCGCTCCTGGCTCCTGGCGCGGCTCGGGCCCTACATCGAGAAGACGGCCACCGGGTCGGTGGGGAAGCGCTCGCCGGAACTGCTGCGGCTCGGGAACCGGGATCTGGTCGATGCGGTCGCGCCGAACGCGGCGCGGCGCATGCTCGGTGAGGTCGAGGGGCTGGTCGAGGCGAGCTTGAGGGAACGGCTCGACGCGGCCGAGTGCTGGTCGGTGTGCCGGCACCACGATCGCTATCCGCCGGGCCTGCGCGATGCCGCCGACGCGCCCTGGGCGCTCATCGGCCGCGGCGATCCCGAACTGCTCTGCGACCTGGCGCCGCAGGCGGCGGTGACGATCGTCGGCTCGCGCCGGGCCACCTCCTACGGGCGCGAGGTCGCGCGTGAGCTGGGGCGCGAGCTGAGCGCCGCCGGGCTGGTGGTGGTCAGCGGCCTCGCCTTCGGCATCGATGCCTGCGCCCATCGCGGCGCGCTCGACGCCGACGGCCCGACCGTGGCGGTCCTCGGCTGCGGCCCCGACGCTCCCTATCCCGCCGCCCACCGGCAGCTCTGGCGCCAGATCGTCCGGTGTGGCGCGGTCGTCTCCGAGCTGCCGCCTGGCTCGACGCCGTGGCGGTGGAGCTTCCCGGCGCGGAACCGGGTGATGGCCGCGCTCGCCGGGATGACCGTGGTGGTCGAGGCGGCGGCGAGGTCGGGGTCGCTGATCACCGCCGACCTGGCTGCCGACCTCGGCCGCGACCTCGGCGCCGTTCCCGGGCCGGTCACCTCGCGCGCCTCGACCGGGCCGAACGAGATGCTGGCGGGCGGCGCCTGCCTCGTCCGCGACGGCCAGGACGTCCTCGACGCGATGCTCGGCGCGGGCGCCACCCGGGTGCAAAGGACCGGCCCGGCCCTCGACGGAGATCTCGCCGCGGTCCTGGCGGCGATCGAGACGGGAGGGGCCGGCGTCGGGGCGACCTCGCCAAGCGCCGACGCGCTCGCGCTCGCGCTCGATCTCCCGGTCACCCGCGCCGCGGCGGCCCTGGCCCGGCTGGAGCTCCTCGGCTACCTCGCCCCGACGGCCGTCGGCACCTTCACCCGCACGCTCCTCGCGGAGCCGCCGCGGAAGGCGGGCCAATCGATGTTCTCGAAGCCATGACGCAGGCCGTCGAAGTTGGCCGGAAGCTTGGCGATCTCGGCCTCTCGCACGACCGGTCCTCCGCATGGCTAGGCTCCAGTGATGGCTGATCGACCGGTACCGGCAGTGCTCTCGATCGCGGGCTCGGACTCGGGCGGCGGCGCGGGCATCCAGGCCGACCTGAAGGCGTTCGCGCGCTGCGGCGTCCACGGGATGACGGCGATCACCGCGTTGACGGCGCAGAACACGGTGGGGGTCGAGGCGGTGGCGGCGACCCCGCCGGAGATGATCGTCGCCCAGGTGCGCGCGGTCGCCGAGGACATCGGCGTCGACGCGGTGAAGATCGGCATGCTGGGCAACGCGGCGACGGTGGCGGCGGTGGTCGAGGCGCTCGGCTACGTCGGCGACGCGCCGGTCGTGCTCGACCCGGTGATGGTCGCCGAGTCGGGCTCCCGCCTGCTCGACGACGACGCCTGCGACGCGCTGGTCGAGAAGCTGCTGCCGCTGGTCACCATCGCCACCCCGAACATCCCCGAGGCCCGCGTCCTCTCGGGCCTCGCCGACGACGCCTCCCAGGAGGATCTGGCGCGCGCCGTCCGGGCGCTGGGACCCGACGCGGTGGTCGTCACCGGCGGCCACTCGGCGGCGCTGGTCGACCTCTTCTTCGACGGTGACGAACCGGTCGAGATCCCCGGCGAGCGCCACCCGGGCGAGGCCGCCCACGGCTCCGGCTGCACCCACTCCTCCGCGATCGCCGCCTTCCTCGCCCGCGGCGCCGAGCCGCTGCAGGCCGCGGCGGCGGCGCGCCAGCTCGCCTCGCTCGCGGTCGGTGCCGGGCTCGAGGGCCTCGGCAAGGGCGCCGGCCCCGTCGACGTCTTCGATCTGGCCGCCCGGGCCCGCGCCGACGCCGAGCTCGCCGCGGAGTCGCGCTCGTGACCGACCTTCCGCGCCCCCGCTCGTCGGTCGTCTTCGACGGCCCCGATCGCGCCCACGCGCGCGCCTACATGAAGGGGGTCGGGTTCGACGACGAGGCGTTGTCGCGGCCGACGATCGGGATCGCCAACACCTGGACCGAGGCGATGCCGTGCAACTTCCACCTGCGGGCGCTCGCCGATCACATCAAGGACGGGGTCCGCGCCGCCGGCGGCACGCCGATGGAGTTCAACACCGTCGCCGTCTCCGACGGGGTGACGATGGGCACCCAGGGGATGAAGGCGTCGCTGATCAGCCGCGAGGTGATCGCCGACTCGATCGAGCTGATGGCCCGCGGCTACCAGTTCGACGCGATCGTCGCCCTCTGCGCCTGCGACAAGACGATCCCCGGCTGCGCGATGGCGCTGGCCCGCCTCGACGTGCCTTCGGTCCTGCTCTACGGCGGCTCGATCGCCCCCGGCCACTGGCACGGCCGCGACGTCACGATCCTCGACGTCTTCGAGGCGATCGGCGCCCACAACGCGGGCGAGATGACCGACGAGGAACTGCACGAGCTGGAGGGCGTCGCCAGCCCCGGCGCGGGCGCCTGCGGCGGCCAGTTCACCGCCAACACGATGGCCTGCGCCTTCGAGGCGCTGGGGATCAGCGCCGGCGGCTCGGCGATGGTCCCGGCCGAAGGCGACGACAAGCCGACCGTCGCCGAGAAGGTCGGCGAGCTGGTGATCCGCGTGCTCGCCGAGGACATCAGGCCGAGCAAGGTGATCACCAAGGAGGCGCTCGAAAACGCGATCGCCTGCGTCTGCGCCTCGGGCGGCTCGACCAACGGCGTCCTGCACCTGATCGCGCTCGCGCACGAGCTCGGGATCGAGCTGACGGTCGACGACTTCGAGCGGATCTCCCGCGCGACGCCGCTCTGGGCCAGCCTCAAACCGGGCGGCCGCTTCGTCGCCACCGACCTCTACGCGGCGGGCGGCGTGCCGGTGCTGCTGAAGCGGCTCGACGACGCCGGCCTCCTGCACCGCGACCAGCTCACGGTGACCGGCCAGACGGTCGGCGAGGTGGCCGAGGCGGCGACCGAGGCGCCGGGCCAGGAGGTGGTGCTCCCGGTCGACGCGCCGCTGAAGCCGGAAGGCGGCCTCGCGATCCTGCGCGGCAACCTCGCTCCCGACGGCGCCGTGGTCAAGGTGGCCGGCACCGAGCGCCGCCGCCAGACCGGCCCCGCCCGGGTCTTCGAGTCCGAAGAGGAATGCTTCCGCGCGGTCAAGGACCAGCGGATCGACCCCGGCGACATCGTCGTGATCCGCAACGAGGGCCCGGTCGGCGGTCCCGGCATGCGCGAGATGCTCCAGGTCACGGCGGCGATCGTCGGCGAGGGCCTCGGCGAGTCGGTGGCGATGGTCACCGACGGCCGCTTCTCCGGCGCCACCCGCGGCCTGATGATCGGCCACGTCGCCCCCGAGGCGGCGAAGGGCGGCCCGATCGCGGCGATCCAGGAGGGCGACCGGATCACCGTCGACATCGACGACCGAGCCCTCTCGATCGACCTTCCCGACGATGTCATCGCGCAACGCATCGCCGCCTACGAGCCGCCGGCGCCTCCGCCCGAGTTCCGCCGCGGGGTGATGGCGAAGTACGCCGCGACCGTCTCGAGCGCCGCCCGGGGCGCCGTCACCAGCTGACGTCCCCAGGGCGGGCCTGGCGGGGCTCGCCAGTCCGCCCGGCCGCGCCCCCCCGCCGCGCGCCGCTTCCTCCTAGGCGTAGCCCATCCGTTCCAGCACCGGCACTTCGCGGATCTGCGGCGGCTGGAGGTGGTCCCAGAGGATGCCGCGGGGGCGGTCGTACTGGCGCTCGATCTCGATCACCGCGCGCGGGGTCGCGATCACGTCGCAGGGGAGGTCGTGGTCGGTGACCAGCAGGTGCCGACGGAGGATCTGGATCGGGTGGACGGTGGTGGCGACGGTGATGTGGGTGTCGATCTTGCCCGCGTCGACGAGGATCCCGTACTCGAGGTCGTGGTAGCCGCCGCCCTTGCCGACCCGGGCGCCGCTGAGGTTGACGGCCACCGAGCCGCAGAGGACGAAGTCGATCTCGGGCAGGTCGTCGAGGGCGACGACGCGGCCGTGCTTGAGGGCGCCCTTGATCGTCGCCGCCTCCTGGACCGCCGCCTTGGGCAGCTTTTTCGGGTCGAGGACGCGGAAGGGGTGGGGGTCGCGCAGGCGCGGCACCGCCATGATCACGGTCTTGCCTTCTTCCAGGGCCAGCCGGCGGGCGTGGGTCTGCGGCGAGTCGGGATTGGCCTTCACCACCATCGCCCGTTTCCACAGCCGGTGGGCGGCCAGCTTCTCCGCCGCCAGCTTCGCCCCGGCGAAGTTCGGGATCCGCCCCTCGGCCCCGGGGAAGCGGGAGACGCCCTGGTCTTCCATCGCCTTCCAGACCTCGGCGCGGACCTCGTCCTTGGAGCGCATGAGCCGAAACATATCCCTCAGCCGACCCGCCGCAGCCGACCCCGCCGCGCCTCCCGCCTACACTTGAGCGGTCCCGTCCAACGACCTGAGCTGTGGGGACAGCAATGGGCCGTAAGTCGAAGATCGCCGTCATCGCAGCCGTGCTCGTCGTCGCCTCGGTGGCGGCAGGCGCCTATTTCTACGACCGCTCCCAGGAGGGGAAGATCGCCGCCGGCGTGACCGTCGATGGCATCGACGTCGGCGGCATGGACGCCGCGTCGGCGGAGGCGAAGCTGCGCCGGCAGCTGCTGCACCCGCTCGACCGGCCGCTGCGCGCCCGGTTCGGCGACCAGAGCTGGAAGCTCTCGCCGCGGGAGCTGAAGGTGCGCGCCGACATCCACGGGGCGGTCGAGGAGGCGCTCGCGGCGAGCCGCGAAGGCGATCTGCCGACCCGGCTCGGCCGCTACCTCGCCGGCGACGACCTCGAACTCGAGGTCTCCGCCGACCTCGCCTACTCCCACCGCGCGATCGACAGGTTCGTCCGCCGCGTCGCCGGCGACCTCGACCAGAAGCCGCGCGATGCGACGGTGGACCCTGGCTCCGACGAGCTGGCGGTGGTCGCCTCGCAGCCGGGCCGCAAGGTGCGCGACAACCGCCTCGAGCGCCAGCTGCGCGCCGCCGTCCTCGGCGGCAGGTCCCGCACCGTCGCCGTCCACGTGCACGAGACGAAGCCGGAAGTGACCACCACCGAGGTCGCCCGGCGCTATCCGTCCTACCTGACCCTCGACCGCGGCACCTTCACCCTGCGCCTCTGGAAGGACCTGAAGCTGGCCAGGACCTACACCGTCGCGGTGGGCCAGGAAGGTCTGGAAACCCCGGAAGGGCTCTACGAGATCCAGGCGAAGGAAGAAAACCCGGTCTGGCACGTGCCGGAATCCGCCTGGGCCGGGGACCTCGCCGGGCGCACGATCCCGCCCGGCCCGTCGAATCCGATCAAGGCGCGCTGGATGGCGATCTACGAAGGCGCCGGGATCCACGGCACCGAAGAGACCGCCTCGCTCGGCAGCGCCGCCTCGCACGGCTGCGTGCGGATGGCGATCGCCGACGTCGAAGAGCTCTACGACCAGGTGGAAGTCGGAACCCCGATCTTCATCGGCTAGTCGAAAGGGGACGAACGTTCGATGCAGAATGAGAGTCCCGTGAACTGGGATACGGCGATGGCGGGATACGACCGGGACCTGCGCACCCGTGGCGCGGCCGAGCGGACTCGGCGCGCCTACGCGGTCGACCTGGCCGCCTTCACCGAGTGGGCGCGGGCGCTCCACCTGTCGCCTGGCGACCTGCGCCACCGCGACGTGCGCCGCTACGCCGCCTCGCTCTCCTCCGCGGGCAAGGCCTCGACCACGATCGCCCGCCACCTCGCCGCGATCCGCGGCCTCTACGACTTCCTGGTCCGCACCGAGCAGGTCGGCGGCAACCCGGCCGAGCTGGTCTCCAGCCCGAAGCGCCCGCAGAAGCTGCCGAACGTGATGAGCGGCGAGCAGATGCGCCTGCTGCTGCAGGGGATCCCGGCGCGGACGCCGCTGGAGCTGCGCGACCGGGCGATGTTCGAGCTCGCCTACTCCTGCGGCCTGCGCTGCGAGGAGATCGTCAACCTGGACATCGACTCCTTCGACTTCGAAGAGGACCAGCTGCGGGTGCTCGGCAAGGGCTCGAAGGAGCGCCTGCTGCCGGTGGGCGAGCCCGCCCGCCGGGCCCTGGAACGCTACCTGCAGCGCGGCAGGCGCCCGCTGGCGGGCGATCCGCGCGAGAAGGCGCTCTTCCTCTCCAAGAGCGGCCGGCGACTTTCCAACTCGGATGTGACGAGACGGCTACGAATCTGGGTCTCGAACGTGTCCAGCATCGGCGGCGTGTCCCCGCATTCGCTAAGGCATTCCTTTGCGACGCATCTGCTCGAGGGTGGCGCGGATCTGCGTACGATTCAGGAGTTGCTGGGCCACTCCTCGATCTCGACGACGCAGGTCTACACCCGGGTCGACGCCGCACGCCTGCGTGACACCTACTCCGACACCCACCCACGAGCATGACCCGGCTTCCTTCCCACGAACGTAGAATCCCCTGACCATGGCGATGGAGACGGGAGTCAAGGAAGTCGAGCTGCGCGAGCTCTGGCGCCGCTACAAGGACCAAGGCGACGCCGCCGCGCGCGAGCGCCTCGTGGTCGCCTACTCGCCGATGGTCAAGTTCGTCGCCGGTCGGCTCGGTGCCGGGCTGCCGTCCCACGTCGAGGACGCCGACCTGATCTCCTACGGCCTGGTCGGTCTGATCGGGGCGATCGAGCGCTTCGAGCCGGAGCGCGGGATCAAATTCGAGACCTTCGCGATGACCCGGATCCGCGGCTCGATCATCGACGAACTGCGCTCGCTCGACTGGGTGCCGCGCTCGGTCCGCTCGCGGGCGCGCGAAATCGAACAGGCCCAGGCCAAACTGGAGCACGAGCTGCAGCGCGCGCCGACCGAGCAGGAGCTGGCCGACAAGCTCGGGATGACCGAGAACGAGCTGCAGAACGCGCTGCTCGAGATCGCCAACTCCTCCGTCTACGCGCTCGACGAGCTGTGGACCGTCTCCGACTCCTCCGGCGACCAGGTGAGCCTGCTCGACACGATCGCCGACGAAGGCGCCGCCGACCCGCAGGAGGCGCTCGCCTCCAACGAGGTGAAGGACCGCCTCACCGAGGCGATCGGCTCGCTGCCGGAGCGCGAGCAGCTCGTCGTCGCCCTCTACTACTACGAGAACCTGACCTTGCGCGAGATCGGCGAGGTCCTCGGCGTGACCGAGTCGCGGGTGTCGCAGCTGCACACCAAGGCGGTCATGCGGCTGAAGTCTCACTTGCAGCAGGCCTAAAGACGTTCCCGCATTTTGCGGAGAGCACTTGGCCGATGCTAACTTGGGAGCGGTGAGCTCCCAAGGTGCCTGCGCAGTCTGCGGTCGGACGTTTCTCGTCGGCGAGCAGGTGCATTCCTTCGTCTCGGTCGAGGGGCGCCACGAGGTCTGTGAGCTGTGCGCGGGGTCGACCGCGGAGCTCGGCTGGCTGCCCGCCGAGCAGGAGGGGGCGGAGGAGACGCTGCGAGCGGACCGCGAGCGCAAGCCGGGCTTGTTCGCGCGGATCTTCGCCCGGCCGCGGCGGGTCGAGGGCGAGGAGGGCGACGCGGAGGAGATGCCGCCGCCCGCCCCCGACGCGACCCCGATCGCCAACCACGAGCTCGACACCGAGCGCTACGACGTCGAGGCGGAGTGGGAGGAGACGGAGGTCGCGCCCGAATCCGCGCCCGCGCCCGCATCCGCGCCTGCGCCCGAATCCCTGCCCGCACCCGCATCCGCGCCTGCGCCCGAATCCCTGCCCGCGCTCGCATCCCTGCCCGAGCTCGAGGCCGAGCCGGGACCCGAACCCGAAACCACGGCCGAGCACGAGCCGGACCCCGAGTCCGAGCCCGAGCCGGATCCCGAGTCCGAGCTTCCGCCTCCGCCCACCGCGACGGAGCCGAAGCCGCTGCCCGACCCGGCCGGTCGCGGCATGCGGCCGCGTCGTCTCCAGCCCGACCTCTCGCCGACCTCCCGCTTCGAGCGGGCGGTCGCGCGCTTCAACGCCAGCGAGGCCGGCCGCACCGTCGCCGGGCTCACCCGCACGCTGGGCGCCCCGTCGGTGTCCGTCGGCGACCTGGCCGGGGCGGCCGACGAGGTCCGCGTCACCGTCGCCTGGGAGCTGACCTGGTACCAGTGGGGAGTCGACCTCGGCGACGAGCTGCGCCCGGTCTACGAGCTCAGCAAGGGCTTCGAGGTCGACGAGATCGACGCCGCCGCGCGCCAGTGGAACGCCTCCGCGCACGACGGGCGGGTGGTGATGATCGCCCCGAGCCGGCGCGAGGCGGTCGACGGCCGACCGGTGCATCGCTAGTCGCGATGGGAAAGCTGACGGTGAACGTCGACGGCGGCGCGCGCGGCAACCCGGGGCCGGCGGCGATCGGCGTGGTCGTCCGCAACGACGACGGCGCGGTGGTCGAGCAGGTGGGGGAGACGATCGGCGAGGCGACCAACAACGTGGCCGAGTACCGGGCGCTCCTGCGAGGCCTCGAGCTGGCCTCGGCCCACGGGGCCACCGAGGTCGAGCTGATCGGCGACTCGGAGCTCGTCGTGCGCCAGATCGAAGGCCGCTACAAGGTGAAACACGCGGACATGAAAGAGCTGCACGCGCAGGCCAAGGAGATGCTCGCCGGCTTCGGCAGCTGGTCGATCCGCCACGTCAAGCGCGCCCAGAACGCCGACGCCGACAAGCTGGTCAACCAGGCCCTCGACCATGCCTGAGCCGGACGCCGAGCTCACCTCGCGGCCGATCGACCCCGGCGTCGACATCGGCCACGTCCACCTCAAGGTCGCCGACATCGAGCGGGCGCTCGACTTCTACTGCGGCGTGCTCGGCTTCGAGCTGACGCAGCGCTACGGCGCCGAGGCGGCGTTCGTCTCGGCGGGCGGGTACCACCACCACATCGGCCTCAACACCTGGCAATCGCGCGGCGGCTCGCCGCCCCCGCCCGGGACCACCGGGCTCTTCCACGCGGCGATCCGCTATCCGACCCGGGCGGCGCTCGCCGACGCGCTCCGCCGCCTGGTCGAGGCGCGGGTGCCGCTCGAAGGGGCCTCCGACCACGGGGTCAGCGAGGCGCTCTACCTCGCCGATCCGGACGGCAACGGGCTGGAGCTCTACTGGGACCGGCCGCGCGCGGAGTGGCCGCCGCCCGCCGCGGGGGAGAAGGTGGCGATGTACACGCGGCCGCTGGACCTGGAGGCGCTGCTCGCCGAGGCGGTGGAGGCGGCGACGTGAGCACGGTGGCGATCGCCGGCGGGCACGGCAAGATCGCGCTGCTGCTCGGGCAGCTGCTCGCCGAGCGCGGCGACACGGTCCGCGGGCTGATCCGCGACCCCGACCAGGAGGGCGACCTGCGCGCGGTCGGGATCGAGCCGGTGGTCTGCGACCTGGAGGGCGACGGCTACGTGGCCGCCGCGGTGCGCGGGGCCGACGCCGTGGTCTTCGCCGCCGGGGCGGGGCCGGGCTCGGGGGCGGCGCGCAAGGCGACGATGGACCTCGGGGGCGCGGTGAAGCTGATCGACGCGGCCGAGGCCGAGGGCGTCTCCCGCTACCTGATGGTCAGCGCGATGGGGGCCGCGGACCCGCCCGCCGAGGGCGAGGGCGACGACGTCTTCGCCGCCTACCTGCGGGCGAAGGCGGGCGCCGACGAGGCGCTCCGCGCCTCCGGCCTCGACTACACGATCGTCCGCCCCGGTGGTCTCACCGACGAGCCGGGCACCGGCCTGGTCAGCGTCGCCGAGCGCCTCGACCGCGGCCAGATCCCGCGCGCCGACGTCGCCGCCGTCCTCCTCGCCTGCCTCGACGCGCCCGCCACCGTCGGCCGCACCTTCGACCTGATCAGCAGCAAAACCCCGATCGCCACCGCGCTGCACAGCTGACCAGCGCCGCCCCTTCGGTCGATGGGCCGAAAAGCGCTTATATAGAGCGCTTTTCGGCCCGTCAACCGGGGGTGGCGGCGTTTGCCCGTGCCGGGCCTGACTCGACCGGGCCGCCGGCGGCGCGCCAGGCGCCGACGCCCTTGCCGACGTGGATCACGTCGGCGAAGCCTTCTCGCTGCAGGATCGAGGCGGCCAGGCCGGAGCGTTTGCCCCCGCGGCAGATCGCCGCGATCTGGCGGTCGCGTGGCAGCTCGTCGACCCGCGCCGCGATGTCGCCGTAGGGGATGTGGAGGCTGCCGGGGATGTGCTCTCCCGCGTACTCGGACGCGTTGCGCACGTCCAGCACCACCGGCCCGTCCGGCTCGGCGACCCGCCGGGCCAGCTCCTCCGGGTCGATGTGCTCGATCCGCTCGACCGGGCGGCCGTCGATCCGCCAGGAGGTCATCCCGCCTTCGAGGAAGCCGCGCACCCGCAGGCCCACGGCGGCGAGCAGTTCGGCCGCCTCGCACTCGTCGATGTCGTGGGCGGCGACGACGATGATCTCGACCCCCGGCGGGGCGACCCGCGAGACCTTGGTGGCGAAGCCGGTGTCGTAGGCGGAGGTGCTGAGCGCGCCGGCGATGTGGGCCTCGTCGAACTGCTCGTTGGTGCGACCGTCGATCACCACCGCGCCGGCGGCGACCGCCTCCTCGACCTCGAACGGGGTCATCGCCAGCGGCGTGCCGAAGCCCGCGATCAGCGGCCCGCGGTTGAGGGCGACGATCTGCTCGACGTTCGGCGGCCGGTCGGGCAGGGAGGAGGTGGCGTCGGCGACGAAGTCGGCCTCGGCGGCGATCGCCAGCGCCGGGTTGTGGGCGCGCTCGAAGCCGATCGTCGAGCTGCTCTTCAGGTCGATCCCGGAGCCGCCGCAGAGCGAGCCGCCGAGGTGTCCCGGCCAGACCTCGACCTGGTCGTCCAGCTCCAGCAGCCGATCGTGCAGCGAGTGGAACATCTGCGACGCCCCTTCGCGCGGCTCGATCGCCAGGTCGGGACGGGCGACGTCGCCGATGAACAGGGAGTCGCCGGAGAGGAGCGCCCAGGGCGCGCCGCCGCGGCCCGCGTCGCTGAGCAGGAAGCAGGTGTGCTCGGGCCGGTGGCCAGGCGTGTGGATCGCCTCGATCGTCAGGTCGCCCAGCGTCAGCTTCCAGCCGTCGCCGAAGGGCTCGTGCGGGTACTCGGCCCGGGCCAGCTCGTGCACGTGCACCGTGGCGCCGGTCTGCCGCACCAGGCGCCCGTGTCCGGAGACGTGGTCGGCGTGGTTGTGGGTCTCCAGGACGTGGCCGATCCGCACCCCGTGCAGGCGCGCGAGGCGGCGGTACGGCTCGACCTCCCACTGCGGGTCCACCACCACCGCGACGCCGCTTTCCCGGTCGGCGACCAGGTACGACGCGCAGCCGAGGTCCTCGTGGATTATCTGGCGGAAGAGCATGGTCAGGTACCTCCGATCGACACCAGGCTACTCCTCCGCAGGCGCCCCGGTGAGCCCTTCGCGAAGTCCGATCACCAACTTTCTCAGCCCTTTAACTCCTCCCCGCGGACGGCCCGCGAGGATCTTCCCGAGTCGGCTCGGCGTGCCTCCAACCGCCGTCCGGCGACACCCGCACCGGCGTGGCAAGGCGTCGGTGCCGCTGGACGACGACCCCGAATCTGCCGCTTCGGGGTCGTCGCGCATCCTGGCCCGGATCGTTCTCCTCGCCGCGACCCGACCCCAAACCCTCGCGGGGCGGTATCTTGTCCCGTCCACGCGGCTGTAGCTCAGCTGGCTAGAGCGTCTGCTTGCCATGCAGAAGGTCGAGGGTTCGAATCCCTTCAGCCGCTTCTCGAAACCCCGCTCCCGAGCGGGGTTTCGTCGTTTCGGGGTGCGGCGGCATTCCGCTCGGTTCGACTGCGGTTGGCCCGATGGTTGGACCGACGTCACGACGACGTCCGACGACTTGGCGTCGCGCCCGCAGGGCATCGATGGCGGCTCGCCCATTGTCGACTTCGGTCGTTGTCATCTTGTATGTTCCTGACATCCGTCGTGGTCAAGAACCCAAACCGAGATGACGCGCACGCCTGAGCCCGTTCGCCCGTGGCGCGGCATCAGCCCGCAGCAGCGGGTCGTGGAGCGCCGGGGGCGCCTGCTCGAGGCCGCCTTGGAGGTGTTCGTCGCCCGCGGCTTCGCCAACTCGCGCGTGCGCGACGTCTGTCGCGAGGCCGGGCTGACCGAGCGCTATTTCTACGAGTCGTTCGCCGACAAGGAAGCGCTGCTGGTGGCGCTCACCGAGCGGATCGTCGCCGACCTCGTGGTCGCGGTCAGCCCGGCGATCGAGTTGGTGGCGACCGAGCCCGAGCCCGCGATCGACGCGGCCTCGCGCGCGGTCGTCCGCTCCCTGACCGGCGATCCGCGCCGCGCCCGGATCCTCCTCGTCGAGGTCGTCGGCGTCAGCCCGGCGATCGAGGCCTTTCGCCGCACCGTCATCGCCCGACTGGCGGAGGTGATCCGCGCGGGGGTCGCCGGTGCCCTCGGGTCCTGGGCGTCGACCTCGCTCGAAGTCGAGCTCGTCGCCCGGGCGCTCGTCGGCGCGGCGCAGGAGCTGCTGGTCGCCTACGTCCGCGGCGAGCTGGAGCTCGACGAGGAAGCCCTGATCGAGAACCTCGGCCGCCTGCTGCTGCGGGCGCGCCCCGTCATCCAGGCCTTGGCCCAGGACCAGGCCCTCACCGTAGAAAGGACGGTGCCATGACCGTGTCGGCTGCTCCTCGCCACGACGAGGACTACGAGGCGATGCTGCGGACCCTGTCGGAGGGTTCGGTGCACGTCCACTTCGATCCCTACGAGGACATCGCCTGGGACTCGCCCGAGCTGGCGATCGATCAGCAGGACCCGCTCTGGGTGCTGCCGGCGAGCTTCGATCCGCTCGGCGCCACCGCCTGGTACCAGGCCCAGCCGCTCGACCGCCAGATCGAGATCGGCAAGGCCCGGATCATGAACGCGATGAAAGTCGGCGCGGCGTTCGAGAGCATGCTCATCCGCGGCCTGATGCAGTACGCGGTCGCGCTGCCCAACGGGTCGCCGGAGTTCCGCTACTGCCTCCACGAGATGACCGAGGAGTGCAACCACATCCAGATGTTCCAGGAGCTCGTCAACCGCGTCGCCGTCGACGTCCCGGGGATGCGGCGGTGGCTGCGGCGCGCCTCTCCGTTCATCGGTGGCGCGTTGGCGTACCTGCCGCTGGCGCTGATGGTCTCGATCCTCGCCGGCGAGGAGCCGATCGACCACTACCAGAAGTCGATCCTGCGCGAGGGCGGCGAGGTCCCGCCGGCGGTCCGGCGGACGATGGAGATCCACATCGCCGAGGAGGCCCGTCACATCTCCTTCGCCCACGAGTTCGTGCGGCTCTACGTGCCGCGGCTCGGCCGCCCGGCCCGCTTCGCGCTCTCGCTCTATTTCCCGGTCGCGATGCGCGTCGCGACCGAGGAGATCATGACGATGCCGGGATCGCTCTCGCGGCGGCTCGGCGTGCCGCTCGAGGTGCATCGCGAAGCGTTCTGGCGCAGCCCGAAGTCGCGCGAGATCATGGCCTCCTACTTCGGCGACATGCGTGCGCTGGCGGCGGAAGCCGGGCTGATGAACGCGGCCAGCCGACGGCTGTGGCGGCGCCTCGGCATCGACGGCGAGCCCAGCCGCTACCGCGGCGAGCCGGACCGCCGGGCGCAGACGATCGGCTGATGCCCCACGTCGTCACGCAGTCCTGCGTCGGCGACGGCTCCTGCGTCTACGCCTGCCCGGTCAACTGCATCCAGCCGACGCCGGACGACCCGGCGTTCGAGTTGGCGGAGATGCTGCACGTCGACCCGGTGGCCTGCGTCGACTGCGGAGCCTGCGTCAGCGCCTGCCCGGTCGATGCGATCAAGCCGCACACCAAGCTCGATACGGGTGAGCAGGCGTTCCTGGCGATCAACGCCGACCACCATCGCACCCCGCGCGCACGGCCGCTGCTGGCGCCGGTGCGCCCACCGCTCCGGGTGCGACGCTCCGGGCGTCCGCTGCGGGTCGCGATCGTCGGATCGGGGCCGGCGGCGATGTACGCGGCGGAGGAGGTCCTGACCATCGCCGACGTGCGGGTCGAGGTCTACGAGCGCCTGCCGGTTCCCTACGGGCTCGTCCACACGGGGATCGCGCCCGACCACCGCCGCACCCGCCGCATCGCCCGCCAACTCGACGCCATCGCCGCCGACCCGCGCCTGCGCATGCACCTCGGGGTCGAGGTCGGAACGGACGTCACCCATGATCGGCTGCTGGACGCGCATGACGCGGTGATCTACGCGGTCGGCGCGGCCGCCGACCGCAGGCTGGAGATCCCCGGCGCCGAGCTCGACGGCGTCGCCTCGGCCACGCAGTTCGTCGCCTGGTACAACGGCCACCCCGACCACGCCGACCGCGGCTTCGACCTCTCCCGTCGACGCGCGGTGATCGTCGGCAACGGCAACGTGGCGCTCGACGTCGCGCGGATCCTCACGGTCGATCCCGAGACGTTGGCCGACACCGCCATCGCCCCGGCGGCGCTGGAGGCGCTGCGGGCCAGTCAGATCGAGGAGGTCGTCGTCGCCGCGCGTCGCGGGCCCGAGGCGTCGGCGTTCACGCTGCCCGAGCTCGTCGGCCTCAGCGCGACGCCGGGCATCGTCGTCGCGGTCCCCCCGGCGGAGCTCGGCGGCGCGACCGCCGGTAACCCCAAGGTCGACCTGCTGCGCGGACTTGTCCCCGACGGTCGCCCGGGCCGGCGGATCACGCTGCGCTACGGCCTGTCCCCGGAGCGCCTGCTCGGCGAGGAGGCGGTCACGGCGGTGCAGTTCGACCGCGAGACCATCGACGCCGGCCTCCTCATCACCTCGATCGGCTATCGCGGCATGCCCGTCGCCGGCCTGCCCTACGACGAGGCCACCGGCACGATCCCCAACGCCGACGGCCGCGTCCTCGACCCGGCGACCGGCGCCCCGCTGCCCGGGGTCTACGTCGTCGGCTGGATCAAGCGCGGCCCGACCGGCTTCATCGGCACCAACAAGTCCTGCTCCCAGGACACGGTCTCGACCCTGGTCGAGGACCACAACGCCGGGCGCCTCGGCCGCGCGGCCCTTCCGCGGATGGGTGAGTGGAGCTAGGGCCGGGTGACGTCAGGGTGACGGCATCGGCGTCGGCCGAGGAACCGCCCCGCCCTCCCCGGCCGAGCTGATCCGCGAAGGCGTCGAGCGGGTGCTCGAGGATGTGCCGCCGCGCACCTTCCACCGCGTGGGCAAGGGGCGCAGCGGCGGCAAGCGGAGCCGGAGCTGGGATGGGGACGGTCTCTACCGCAAGGTTCGCGGCAAGCCCGCCGGATGACGCTGGTTCTCGACCCCGGCGTTCTCTTCGCCCAGGCGGACGCCGACGACGCCGACCACGAGGACGTGGTCGCGCTCCTCGAATCCGCACCGGGGCTGACCTTGACGTGACGGCTGCGGCCGGCGTCCCCGAGCGGGGGCGGCGGGTCGAAGTCCGCGCCGCCGAGGAAGACCACGTTCACCGAGACGTCGTAGGCGACCATTTCGACGAACCGGCCGCGGTCCGGTGCTCGATGTCGCCGTGGTCCTTCGAAGGCGCCGGTGGGCCGATCGGCTGACGCTGGAAGAGCGGCCAGGTCGACGTCCGCCGCGGCCCGCCCCTCAGCGCCAGAGTTCGCGACGGAGGAGGTCGTTGCCGCGTTCGAGTTGGTCGATCGTGGCGCCGGCGACCGAGCGGACGCGGGTCTCGCGGTTGATCCGGGCCTGGATCTCGCGGTGTGACTTGTTGGTGCGGCGGGCGAGGTCGCCGACCAGGCGGCTGCGCTCGCCGCGCAGGCGCTCGCGGGTTTCGTAGGCGGACTCGCGCGCGGGCTCGCGGTCCGCGATGGCCGGGGCGGGCTTGGCGACGATCGGCTTCCTCGCCGCCGGCTTCGGGTCGTCGGTGGGGAAGAGCTGCAGGGTGGTCTCGCTCATGATCGCCTCGTCCAGCTCGGCGTCGCCGGAGCTGAGGGCGGCGAAACCGGCGCCGGGCCGACTCCGCCGCGGGCAGGGCGAGGTCGAAGTCGGCGCTGCGCAGCCGGCCGTCCGAGACCCACTCCATCTCGCCGTCGTAGGGAAGGAAGGTGATCGGCCGGCAGACGCGGTCGCGCAGCGCCTGCGGATAGCCGTAGTTGTAGTCGGCCCGGCTGAGCCCGTCCTCGTCGTAGGCGACCCAGGGGATGGCCGAGTTGTCGGAGCGGAAGGGCGTGCCGGAGAGGAGCAGCCGGAAGCGGGCGCCGTCGAAGGCCTTGCGGGTCTGCAGGCCCCAGGCGGCCAGGTCGCCCATGTGGTGAGGCTCGTCGGCGAGCAGCAGGGTCGGGCGGCGGGCGGCCTCGCGGTGCGTCTCCGGCCCGGCGGCGATCGTCTGGTAGGTGACCGCGACGCCGTGGAAGTCGGCCGACTCCGGCCCGTCGGAGTTCGGCCGGTTGGGCTCGAGGTCGATCCCGTAGCGTCCCGCGTCCGCGGCCCACTGGCGGCAGATGTGGGTGGTCGGCCCGGCGACCACCACCCGCGAGACGAACCCCGCGCTCAGCATCCGGTGGGCGATGTGCAGGCCGAAGGTGGTCTTGCCCGCCGCCGGCGTCGCCGAGGCCAGGAAGCTGTTCCCCGGGTGCGCCCGGACCGCTTCCGTGGCCTCCTTCTGCCAGGCGCGGAGCGGCCGCCCCTCGGGCCAGGCCGGGAGCGACCGGGCGCGCGCGGCGGCGCCGGGAGATTGCCGAGAGGAGTCGTACAAGGGCGGGCAACAATAGGCGCGCCCGCGGCGGACCCGACCGGGCGCCGCCCCCCGGATGGACGGGATTGGGTAGCGATGCTTTTCCGGGGTACCTACGGGCGGATGTCACCAGCTCTCGGAGGAGCAGACTCGGCCCTCGCCGAGCCGGAAGTGAGCGTCCTGCGGGCTGACGGGAACGGGCGGCGAGGCGCAGCCCGGCGCCCGCGGCCGATCGCGGCCGCCCGCCGCGCGGGCTCCTTTGGCGAAGAGCAGGACCGCGTCGCCAACCCGCTCGAGCGGGTTGGCGGCGGCAACCGCAAGTAGAGAGGAAGGGAGCACCGAAAATGGTTGGAGCGATAATCGGCCTGCTGATCCTGATCGCGATCGTGCTGGTCCTGTTGAAGGTCGCGGTCGCCGGAGGGATCCTCGGCCTGATCGCGATCGTCCTGCTCATCCTCCTCCTGCTCGGCCGTCTCTAGGGCGGCGGGCGGGGAGGCCGCCGGGGTTCGGTTCTCCGCCACCGAGGCCGGCGTGGCGGAGACGCCCGCCCGCCGTGCATTCCCCGTGTCCCCCCGTGCGTTCGCACTTATCACCGCATAGCGG
>DATJUK010000081.1:0-4451 GCA_035502495.1 Solirubrobacterales bacterium | reverse complement strand
ACTTATCACCGCATAGCGGTGATAAGTGCGAACTCACCGGGGGCGGCGGGGCGCCGGCGCCCTCGGCCGTCCCATGCCGTCTCCCCGAGACCGCGCTCTCGGGGGGGCGGCTGGGCGGGCGAGTTTCGATCAGGCCTATGCCGCGGCGGCGGACTCGCCGGCGGCGGCCTCGAGCTCGGCCAGCGAGTCGGTGATTCCCGTGCTGAGGAGTTCGATGTCCTCCATCGAGTCGTAGTCGCCGAGGAGGCCGAAGCCGACCTTGCCGTGGTAGCTCATGATCGCCACCGCGAGCGCGTGGTTCTGCGGCAGGAAGGCCACCGGGAAGACCTCCTCCAGTTCCCGCCCCAGCACGTAGAGGGGGATCTGCGGGCCCGGCACGTTGGTGACGAGGAGGTTGAAGAGGCGGGTCGAGAAGTTGATACGCGAGGCCTGGGCGAGCAGGGTCGGCGGGGCGAAATCGTTGAAGCGGGAGATCATTTCCGCCCCCAGCGCCTGTTTCGATTCCTTCAGCCCGGCCATCTCCTCGCTGATCGTGTGCAGGCGGCGGACCGGGTCCTCGATGTAGACCGGCAGCGGCCCGCGCATCAGCGTGATCCGGTTGCCCAGGTTGCCGTGCTCGTCCTCGGCGCGGATCGAGACCGGGACCAGCGCCCGCAGCTCCAGCCCCTCGGTGCGCACCCCGCGCGCGTGCAGCCAGTTGCGGATCGAGCCGGTCACCACGGCGAGCACGACGTCGTTGACCGTCCCCCCGAGGGAGTCCTTGATCCGTTTGAAGGTCGCCAGCTCCGAGCGCGCCCAGACGTAGCGGCGGTGCGGCCCGATCTCCTGGTTCAGCGGCACGTCCGGGGCCGGATCGGCGAACTGGCTGAGCACCGCGCTCAGCGCCTCCAGGCCCTCGACCGCCTTGCGGGCGGCGCTCTCCGGGTGGCGGATCGCGTCGATCGCCTTCTCCGCCGCCTTGATCGGCAGCCCGACCGCCTCGCCGAGCCCGCGCCCGACCAGCTCCGCCGTGCTCGGCGACTTCTGCGGCACCCACTCGTCTTCGACCGCCGCCGGCTCCGGCACCGGCTCGAGGTCGAACAGCACGGTGCCGATGTCGACCCCGGAGATGCCGTCGACCATCGCGTGGTGGGTCTTGGTCAGGATCGCGAAGCGGTCGCGCTCCAGCCCCTGCACCAGCCACAGCTCCCAGAGCGGCTTCGAGCGGTCCAGCTGCTGCGAGAAGACGCGCCCGGCGAGCTGTTTCAGCTGCGCCTCACCGCCCGGCTCGGGCAGCGCCGTGTGGCGGATGTGGTAGCTGAGGTTGAAGTTGACGTCGTCGGCCCAGAGCGGGCGCCCGGCCTCCAGCGGCGGCACCACGAGTTTCTGGCGGAAGCGCGGCACCAGGCGGAGGCGGCCGCGGACGTGCTCGACCAGGTCGACGTAGCGGGGCGGCGGCCCCTCGAAGATCAGGATCGCGCCGACGTGCATGTGGCTCGAGGCGCTCTCGTTGGTCAGAAACGAGGCGTCGACCGCGGTCAAACGGTCCAGATGGCGTCCCTGCGTAGTCATCGCCAGGCAGGCTATCGGTACCCTGGAGCCATGCCAAGCACCGCAATCTCGGGCCCGCGGAAGGTCCTGCTCGCCGCCCCGCGCGGCTACTGCGCCGGGGTCGACCGCGCCGTGCAGACGGTCGAGCGCGCGCTCGAGGCCCACGGCGCGCCGGTCTACGTCCGCAAGGAGATCGTCCACAACAAACACGTGGTCGAGGAGCTCTCCAAGCGCGGCGCGATCTTCGTCGAGCAGGAGACCGAGGTGCCGGAGGGCGCGATCGTCGTCTTCTCCGCCCACGGGGTCGCCCCGGCGGTGCACGACAACGCCGCCGCCCGCAACCTGCGGACGATCGACGCGACCTGCCCGCTGGTGACCAAGGTCCACGTCTCGGCGCGCCGCTTCGCCGCCCAGGGCTACACGATGGTGATGATCGGCCACGCCGGCCATGAGGAGGTCGAAGGGACGATGGGCGAGGCGCCCGACTCGATAGTCCTGATCGAAACCGCCGCCGAGGTCGACTCGCTCGAGGTCCCCGATCCCGAGAAAGTCGCCTTCATCACCCAGACGACGCTCTCGGTCGACGAGACCGCCGAGGTGATCGCCGCGCTGCGCGCGAAATTCCCGGCGATCGTCTCCAGCAAGTCCGACGACATCTGTTACGCGACGACCAACCGCCAGATCGCGGTGAAGCAACTGGCGCGCGAGTGCGACCTGGTCCTGGTGATCGGCTCGACCAACTCCTCGAACTCCAACCGTCTGGTCGAGGTGGCGCGCGAACACGGCGCCGCCTCCCACCTGATCGACAACCACACCCAGGTCGAGGAGGCCTGGCTGGAGGGAGTCGAGACGGTTGGCATCACCTCCGGGGCGAGCGCGCCGGAGGAGCTGGTCGAACGCCTCGTCGCCTTCTTCCGCGAGCGCGGTGCCGAGGACGTCGGTGAGCTGCGGACCGTCCACGAGGACGTCCGCTTCATGCTGCCGAAGGAGATCCGCCCGCCGGCGCCGGCGGCCTCCGCCTGAGCGGTCCGGCTACCCGTCCGCCTCGACCGGGGCGTAGCGGTGGTGCAGCATCAGGTCGTTGCCGTCGGGGTCGGTGAAGAGGGCCATGTGGCAGACGCCGGTGTCGAGGGTGTCGCCGAGGAACCGCACACCCTTGGCCTCGAGCTCGGCACGGGCCGCGGCGACGTCGTCGACGTGGAGCGCCGGGTGGGCGTTTTTCTGGGGCGTGAACTCCATCCCCAGGCGGGCGGGCTCCCAGATCCCGAAGCAGGTCTCGCCGACCCAGAACTCGAAGCGCCCGTTCGGATCGGGCCGCAGCCCCAGCGTCTCGACGTAGAACGCGCGCGAGCGCTCGGCGTCGGTCGAGGGAATTCCGATGAAGTCGAGCTTGGTGATCATCCGCGCCTCCGGGATCGGGAAGTGTCCGCTGGGCGGCACACTTTAGAGTGGCTTTAGTGCCTCGTCGGATCGACAATCTCCTGTCGCCGCGCCTGCGCGCCGCGGCCTTGATGCCGGCCGCCGTCCTCACGGTCCACCAGCTGCGCTACCTGCTCGCCTTCGGCGGCGGGAGCGGCGCCGAGCTGGAGAAGGAGGGCCACCAGTATCTGAGCGCGCTGGCGGCGCCGATCGCGATGCTGGTGGCGATCGTGATCGGCCTCTTCTTCGCCCGGCTGGCGGCCGCCTGGCGGGTCGGGGCAGGGGAGGGGCGCGACGGCGCGGCCCCCGAGCCCGCGTCCGCGCCTCGTCACGGCTTCCTGCGCCTCGCCCTCTCGATCGGCGCCGCGCTGCTCGCCCTCTACTCGTGCCAGGAGCTGCTCGAGGGCATGCTCTCGACCGGCCACCCGGGCGGCTTCGAGGGGGTCTTTGGCGCGGGTGGCTGGTGGGCGGTACCGCTGGCGTTCGCCTGCGGGGCGGTCGTCGCCGCCGCCCTGCGCGGGGCGGGCGCGGCGATCCGCTGGGCCGCCGGCCGCCACCGTCACCGCACCGCTTCCCACGGGCGCCCGGCGCCCACCCCGCGACCCCGTCGCCTCGTCCTGCCGCGGCCGGTGCCGCTGGCGGCCGCGGCGGCAGGCCGCGCGCCGCCTCGCGGTCTCCTGGCCCACCAGTAGACCTCGAATAAGGAGAAGCGATGAGGAGCGCCAAGTGGGCGCTGCCGGTCGTCGCGAGCGCGATCGCGCTCGCGTGCGCGCTGGCACCCGCCCAGGCCCTCGCCCACGGGGGCAACCCGAATTACCGGTCGGAAATCGACTCGTTCCAGCCGCCGCTGCCAAGCGACGTCTCGATCGAAGTCCTCGACTACGACAGCTACCTGCAGTTGATCGACCAGCACGGTCACGAAGTGATGCTCTACGGCTACGAGGGCGAGCCGTACGCGCGGATCGAGAAGGACGGCACCGTGCAGGTGAACGAGCGCTCGCCCGCGACCTACCTCAACGACAGCCGCTTCGCCGAAGAGACGGTCCCGCCGAGCGCCGATCCGAAGGCGCCGCCGCGGTGGAAGACGGTGGACAGCTCGGGGACGTTCATCTGGCACGACCACCGCATGCACTACATGTCGCGGTCGCTGCCCCCGGCGGTCACCGACAAGGGCAGGAAAACCAAGATCTTCGACTACGAGATC
This sequence comes from Solirubrobacterales bacterium, assembly GCA_035502495.1. GTDB lineage: Bacteria > Actinomycetota > Thermoleophilia > Solirubrobacterales > 70-9 > VAYN01. The sequence continues at coordinate 298 of DATJUK010000081.1, read as the reverse complement.
CCGATGGCGGTCGACGGCAGGAAGACCGTCCTGCACGGGACCCTCTGGTGGGTCGGCAGCGCGGGGACCTCGAAGTTGCCGTTCGTGATCGCGGCGTTCGTGATCGTGCTCGGCGGCGGTGCCCTGGTCCTCTGGATCCGCCGCCGGCGGGACCGCGGCGACGACGATCCCGACGCGACCGGCGGCAGCCCGGAGCCGGGCGAGCCGATCGGCGAGGCCTGGTAGATGTCCGCCCGGTCCCTACCCCCAGCCCCCCAGTGCGTTCGCAGTTATCGCCGCATAGCGGCGATAACTGCGA
>DATJUK010000080.1:0-8401 GCA_035502495.1 Solirubrobacterales bacterium | reverse complement strand
GAGGACCTCGCCGAGCGGGCCGAGGAGATCGCCGCGGGCTCCGACAAGGTCACGGTCGAGGTCTTCGACGGCGAGGCGATCCGCGCCAAGGGGATGGGCGGCCTCACCGCGGTCAGCCAGGGCGGCCCGGTCGAGCCGCGCCTGATCACGCTGCGCTACGCGGGCGGCGGCGACGGCCCGACCCTCGCCTTCGTCGGCAAGGGCGTGACCTTCGACACCGGCGGCATCTCGCTGAAGCCGGGGGCCGGGATGCAGGAGATGAAGTTCGACATGTCGGGCGCCGCCGCGGTGCTCGAGGCCTTCGCCGCGATCGTCGAGCTGGGCCTGCCGATCGACCTGCTGACCGTCGTGCCCGCGACCGAGAACATGCCCTCCGGCACCGCGGTCAAGCCCGGCGACGTGATCACCCAGTACAACGGCAAGACGGTCGAGGTGAACAACACCGACGCCGAGGGCCGGCTGATCCTCGCCGACGCGCTCGCCTGGGCGGTCGAGCAGGGGGCGGAGCGGGTGATCGACCTGGCGACGCTGACCGGCGCGGTGCTGATCGCGCTCGGCTCGACCTACGCGGCGGTGATCTCCAACGACGACGCGCTGGCGACCGAGGTCGCGGCGGCGGGCGAGGAGAGCGGCGAGCTGGTCTGGCGCCTCCCCCTCCACCCCGAGTACAAGGCGATGATGAAGGGCACCGTCGCCGACCTCTCCAACCTCGCCTCCAAGCGCGAGGCGGGAACGATCACCGCCGCCTCCTTCCTCGAGGAGTTCGTCGGCGAGACCCCCTGGGCCCACATCGACATCGCCGGCACCGCCTGGGACGTGAACCGCGCCTACACCGGCAAGGGCGGCAGCGGCTACGGCGTCAGGCTGCTCGTGCAGCTGGTCCGCGACCTGGTCTAGGCGGTCCGAGCGCAGCGGCGCGATCCGGCCGGCGGTGAAGGCGGCCCCCGTCGGCGCCCCTGAGTTCGCACTTATCACCGCTATGCGGTGATAAGTGCGAACTCACGGGGCGGGGCGGGGCGGGCTCGTGGCCGTGGCGGTGGTGGTGGCGGCGGGACGGCGTGGTTCGTGGCCCGGGCGGCGGGGGACGGGCGTCCCGGGCGTCTCGTGGGGAAGTGCGGAGGGGCGTGCGCATCCCGTGGGGAATGGCACGGAGACGCGGGACTTGGCGCGTCCCGTCATCCGGGAGGCGGTCGAGAGGTGGGTGGGCGGGTGGTGGGCGGCCGAGAGGTGCCCCCGCGCCCCGAGGAGGCGCCCTGTGGAGAGTTGGTCTCGCATAGCGAGAGCAACTCTCCACGGCACGGTGCCGAGCGGTGGGGGAGCGGTGTCGGATGCCACGTGATGGTGGAGTTCCGCGCGTCTCGGTGTCGATACGCACGTGCCGGTGGCGATCCGGACATCCCGGTGGGGATCGGCGCGTCGCCGACACGGACCTCCAGTCCCTACGGCGCCTTTCGTACCCTGGCGCCTTCCGTCCCCCTGGCGGCTCCCGTCGTCCTGGCGCCTTCCGTCGCCTTGGCGACTCCCGTCCTCCCGTCGCCTCGGCGGCTTCCGTCCCACCCGCGCCTTCCGCCTCCTGGCGCCTTCCGTCCTCCTGGCGCCTTCCGGCCCCTGGCGGCTTCCGTCCGCCCGGCGGCTTTCGTCGCTTTGCCCCCCGTCCCACCGGTGCCTGCCCGGCGTCCCTATGCCTCTCCCCGTAGACCCGCCCTCTCGGCGGCGGCCTCAGCCTGCCCGGGCCGCCGCCGGGAGGGCGCGTCCCTTGCCCGTCCCTCGCCCGGGCACCGTCGGCCGCGGGGCCGCCGCGTCCCTCACCCGTCCGAAGTGCCTGGAACCGCTCGCTAACCGCCGAAGATCATCAGGGTCGAGGTCCCGGTGGCGAGCAATTTGCCGCTGTCCTCGGCGGTGAGGCGCGCCTCGGCGGTCGCCTGGCGGCGGCCGCGGTGGACGACGACGCCCTCGCAGAGGACGCGGCCGGTGTCGCGGGTGATCGGGCGCAGGTACTTCACCTCCAGTCCGAGCGAGGTGTAGGCGACCCCGGCAGGCAGCGTGGTGTGGACGGCGCAGCCGAGCGCCGAGTCGAGGATCGTCGCCGCGTAACCGCCGTGGACGACGCCGATCGGGTTGTAGTGCTCCTCCCCCGGTTCGCCGGCGAAGACGACGCGGCCCTCCTCGAGCTCGATCGGCGCCATGTTCATCGTGATCGAGATCGGCGGCCGTCCCAGCTCGCCGGCGACCACCGCCCGCATGTAGTCGAGCCCGGCCATCTCGGCGCCGGCGGCGGCGCTCGCCACCGGGTCGGACCACTCGAGGATCCGCGAGCGGATCAGTTGGGCGTCGGTGCTCATCGCCTGCCGCCGCGGGACGGCGCAGGGGCGCCGGGGCGACGCGGCTCGCCGCCGCGGTACTGGAGGTCGGCGGTGATCTCGTCCATCCCGATCGCGATCCGCGGGCCACGGCGCCGCTTCTGATGTTTCCTGGGAGTGAGCCTCATGGTGCCTCCGTTCCCCGCCGTCTCAGGCGTTGGTTTCGTCATGCAACTCGGACGCTCGGGCGACCCTAGCCGACTCGGTTTTGTGATGCAACCCTTATGTGCGAAGATCACACGGTGCTGCGGCGCGACTATCCGAACCAGCCCTGCTCCCTCGCCCACTCGCTGGAGGTGATCGGCGAGCGCTGGTCGCTCCTGATCGTCCGCGACGTGATGAACGGCAACCGCCGCTTCTCCGGCATCCAGGCCTCCCTGGGGATCGCCAAGAACGTCCTCTCGGCGCGCCTGCAGCGACTGATCGACGAGGACATCCTCGAGCGCCGCGCCTACCAGGAAGCCCCGCCCCGCCACGAGTACTTCCTCACCGAGAAGGGCCTCGACCTCTGGCCCGCCCTGATCGCCCTGATGGGCTGGGGCGACCGCCACTCCGGCAACCCTGACGGCCCGCCGCTCCGCGTCGTCCACAAGGGCTGCGGCGGCTTCGTCTCCGACCGCGGCATCTGCGAGGACTGCGGCAAGGTCCTCACCGCCCACGACGCGAAGGCCGTCCCCGGCCCCGGCGCCGCCGTCTACGAGGACGCCCCCTTCTCCCCCTTCGCCGCGCGCCGCTGAGCTTCGGCGATCGCGATCAGCTCTTCCGCCATCGATCTGTCCTTCGGTCGCCCGGCGGCGCGCTTCATGCGGATCAGGTCGTCGATCGAGGCGACGCGGACCGGGACCCCCCAGAGCGTTTCCGATATCGAGTCTGCACGCATGGCGTCGTAGGCCCGCATCCCGGCCGCGTCGCCGAGGATGTCGAAGCTGCCGTACTTGCTGTCGAAGGTGAAGTTGGATCCGTCGGCGAGGGCGCGCGCGTCGACCTGAAAGGACAGATCGACGGGGGCAGGTAGCTTTCGACGGGACGAACTTCGACGGAGGAGGGGCAGATGGCGACGACGGCAGGGATCGGGGCGCGGGACGAGGTCTTCATCGGCGGCGAGTGGGTGACGCCCGCGGGCGCGGACCCGCTGCCGGTGGTCAACTCGACCACCGAGGAGGTCATCGCGACGATCCCGGGCTGCTCGCCGGTCGAGGTCGACCTCGCGGTCGAGGCGGCGCGCGCGGCCTTCGAGGGCTGGTCGCGGACCCCGCGCGGGGAGCGTGCCGAAGCGCTGGGCGCGATCGCCGCCGGGCTCGGCGAGCGCTCCGAGGAGCTGACCGAGACGATCACCCAGGAGCTGGGGATGCCGGTGAAGCTGACCCAGATGATCCAGGTCGGCCTCGCGATCAACGACCTCGCCTCGATGGCGCAGGCGATCGAGGAGGTCACCTGGGAGGAGGAGATCGGCAACTCGCGGGTCATCCGTGAGGCGGCCGGCGTGGTCGGCGCGATCACGCCCTGGAACTACCCGCTGCACCAGATCACCGCGAAGGTCGCGCCCGCCCTCGCCGCCGGCTGCACGGTGGTGCTGAAGCCGAGCGAGGTGGTGCCGCTGAACGCCTTCATCCTCGCCGAGGTGATCGAGTCGGTAGGCCTGCCGCCGGGCGTCTTCAACCTGGTCACCGGGATCGGCCCAGTGGTCGGCGAGGCGATCGCCGCCCACCCCGGCGTCGACATGGTCTCCTTCACCGGCTCGACCCGGGCCGGCCGGCGCGTCTCCGAGCTCGCCGCGGCGACGGTGAAGCCGGTGGCGATGGAGCTCGGCGGCAAGTCGCCGAACGTGATCCTCGCGGATGCCGACTTCGCCCGCGCGATCCCCGACGGGGTCGCCAAGTGCTACCTCAACTCGGGCCAGACCTGCAGCGCCCTGACCCGGATGCTGGTCCCGCGCGAGCGGCTCGCCGAGGCCGAGGAGCTGGCCGTCGCCGCCGCCGAGGGCTTCACCCCGGGCGATCCGTTCGACGCCGGGACCACCCTCGGCCCGCTCGTCTCCGCCACCCAGCGCGAGCGCGTCCGCGGCTACATCGAGAAGGGCGAGGCCGAGGGCGCCAAGCTGCTCACCGGCGGCGCCGAGGCGCCGGAGGGGCTCGAGCGCGGCTTCTTCGTCCGCCCCACCGTCTTCTCCGAGGTGGCCCCGGAGATGACGATCGCCCGCGAGGAGATCTTCGGCCCGGTGCTGGCGATCCAGCCCTATGCGGACGAGGCCGACGCGGTGCGGATCGCCAACGCGACCGAGTACGGGCTCGCCGGCGGCGTCTGGTCCGGGGACGAGGCGCACGCGATCGACGTCGCCCGCCGACTGCGCACCGGCCAGGTGGAGATCAACGGCGGCGCCTTCAACCCGATCGCCCCGTTCGGCGGCTACGGTCAGTCCGGCCACGGGCGCGAGAACGGCCGCTACGGCCTGGAGGAGTTCCTCCAGGTCAAGAGCCTTCAACTCTGACCCGAGCGGCGCGGGCGCCCCCGCCGCCTCAGGCGGGGAGAGTGAAGCGAACGCGGGTCCCGGGCCGGGCGTCTTCGAGCCAGATGCGGCCGCCGTGGGCCTCGACGATCGCCCGTGAGATCGCCAGGCCGAGCCCGGCGCCGTCCTCGCCCCGGCTGCGCTCGCCGCGGTAGAAGGCCTCGAAGACCCGCTCGCCCTCCCCCGCCGGGATCCCCTCGCCGGAGTCGGCGACCTCGACCTCCACGCCGCCCGGCCCGCCCTTGGCGCGCACGGTGACGCTGCCGTCGGCGGGGGTGTGGCGGATCGCGTTCTGGATCAGGTTGAAGAGGACCCGCTGGACCTTCTCCGCGTCGGCCTCGGCGATCACCTTCTCCGCCGGCAGCTCGGCCGCGAGGTGGACGCCGCGCTCCTCGGCCGAGGTGCGGAAGGCGGCGACGGTGTCGCCGATCAGATCGCCGAGCTCCACCTGTCGCATCGTCCAGGAGATGTCCCCGGCCTCGATCCGGGAGAGCTCGAAGAGGTCGTCGATCAGGTCGCTGAGGACGGCGACGTGGGTGCGGACCTCGCGCAGGTAGCGGTCGCGGTCCTCGCCGGCCACGCCGTCGTCGATCGCCTCGACCAGCAGGCGCAGCGAGGCCAGCGGCGTGCGCAGGTCGTGCGAGGCGGCGGCGACCAGCCCGCGGCGCGCCTCCTCGACCTGGCGCCGCATCCGCTCTTCCATCGACTGGCGCACCGCCAGCCCGGCGGCGAGCGCCGCCGCCCCGACCGCGACCAGCACCACGAGGATCTGGGTGAAGCCCATCTGGTTCGGGATCGCCACCGCCGCCGCTCCCGCCAGGAAGGCGGCCAGGGCGATCAGCGCGGCGCGCCACATCCCGCGGCTCATGGCCTGAACCGGTAGCCGACGCCCCACACCGTCTCGATGAAGCGCGGCTCGGCCGGGTCGTCGTCGAGCTTGGCGCGCAGCCGGCGGACGTGGACGGTGACGGTCGAGGTGTCGTCGAAGAAGGGCTCGCCCCAGACCGCCTCCATCAGCTGGTCGCGCGAGTAGACGCGGCCGGGGTTCTCGGCGAAGAAGGCGAGCAGGTCGAACTCGCGCATGGTCAGCGCGACGTCGGTGCCGTCGAGGGTGACGCGGCGGCTCGCGGGCTCGATCCGCAGCGGTCCGTGGACGATCGGCGGCTGGTCCTCGGGCCGCGGCGGCGCCGTGCGGCGGAGGACCGCCTCCACCCGGGCGACCAGCTCGGCGGGCGAGAACGGCTTCACCACGTAGTCGTCGGCGCCGTGGCGCAGGCCGACCAGGCGGTCGGACTCCTCCCCGCGCGCGGTCAGGAGGATCACCGCGATCGGCGGCCCGGGCCGTTCGCGCAGCCGTTCCATCACTTCGATCCCGTCGATCCCGGGCAGCATCACGTCGAGCACGACCAGGTCGGGCCGGTGCGCGGTCGCCGCGTCGAGCGCCTTGTAGCCGTCCGGCGCGGTGTAGGTCTCGAACCCGGCCCGCTCCATGTAGCGACCGACGATCTCGACGATCGTCGGCTCGTCGTCGACGACCAGCACCGTCGCGGTCTTCGCCTCCATCGCTCAGCCGAAGGTGAAGGAGTAGCCCTGCACCCCTTCTTCGGGGACGAGTTCGAGCACCCGGTGCTCGACCTTCGGCAGTTCCACCAGGTTGTAGAGGCGTTCGTCGGTCACGGTCACGTAGCCATTGTGGACGTCGGCGCCGTCGTCGGCGGCGGCGATCGGCCTGCCGTCGAGGAGGACCTTGATCCGCCGCGGCCTCCCCGGCGAGCCGAGCACCAGGTAGACGCGCCGGGCACCGAAGTTCAGCGCCAGGCGAGCGCCCTTCTTCGCCGTCACCGGCTGTTCTCCGATCTTCCATTCGCCGCCGTAGGAGAGTTCGTTTTCGCCCGGTCGGGTGAGCTCGAAATCGTGGGTTCCCTTGGTGATCAGCCCGTTGGTGAAGCGCTCGGCGCGGGCCGAGCCGAGGTAGGACTCCGGGGTCGTGACGGTCGGTTCGGCGGCGATCCCGTGGGCGCCGGAGCGTTCCTTGCCCGGCGGGTGCCCGGCTTCGGTCAGAAGCTCGCGGATCACCGCTTCTTTCTCGCCGTATTCGCCCTCGCCGAAGTGCGCGTAGCGGACGTGCCCGCGCGCGTCGACGAAGTACTCGGCCGGCCAGTAGAGGTTGTCGTAGGCGTTCCAGGTGCCGTCTTCGTTGTCCTGGACCACCGGATACCTGATCCCGTCGGCCTTGATCGCTTCGGCGACGTTGGAGGCTTCGCGCTCGAAGGGGAACTCCGGGGTGTGGACGCCGACGATCACCAGGCCGTCCTTGCGGTAGCGCCGGTACCAGGCGTTCAGGTAGGGCAGCGTGCGGATGCAGTTGATGCAGCTGTAGGTCCAGAAGTCGATCAGGACGACCTTGCCGCGCAGCCCTTTCATCGTCAGCGGCCTGTCGCCGGGGGTGTTGAACCAGTCCTCGGTGTCGGTGAATTCGGGGGCGACGCCGATGTCGCTCAGCGGCACCGTTTCTTCCTCTTCCGCGGTGAGGCGCGATTCGGGCGGAGCCTGCTTCGAGTTGCCGGTGCCGGTCGGGTGCCCTTCCTCGGTCGGCACGCCGGCTTCGTTTTCGCCGCCGCCGGACCCGGCACCGCCCGAGCCGCGTTCGGATTCGATTTCCTGCGCCTTCAGGCCGATCCCATGGGTTCCGCCGCTGCGGATTTCGGCCAGCGCATGCTGCGCGGGGCCGCTCTTTTCGATTTCTTCCACCGGCTTGCCGAGAAAGGCAGGAAGCGTGCGGGCGACTTCGGAGCGGAAGGTGTTGTCGTAGCCGCCGATCATCGCCACGGCGACGAGGACCATGATCGCCCCCATCGCCATCTGGAAGGCGTTGCTGCGGCGGGCGAGCGGCGCCGCCAGCTTGCGGCCGCCGAGCATGATCAGGTAGAGGACGATCGCCGAGCCGATCGCGTAGGCGAAGACGACGGCGAGGCGGTCGGCGTCGAACGGCTGCGAGGCGGAGAAGGTGAGGACGCCCGCGAGGATCGGCCCGGCGCAGGGCGCGTAGAGGACGCCGAGGCTGAGGCCGAGGCCGAAACCGGGCCAGAAGCCGTTGCCGCCGCCGGTCTTGACCCCGACCCGGCCGGCGAAGCGCGAGCCGAAAGCCTCCACCCGCGCCGCCAGGGCCGGGATCAGGAGGACGATGCCGAAGCCGAAGAGCACGACGATCGCGATCGTCCGCAGCAGTTCGTTGGGGAGGCCGAGCGCGTCGATCACGTAGACCAGCGCGAACAGCGTGAAGGTGAAGGAGACGACCAGCCCGGCGACGACGCCGAGCGGTTTGCGATGCCCCCCGGTCGCCCCGGCCGAGAGCGCGATCGGCAGCACCGGCACGACGCACGGCGACACCGCCGTGGCGGCGCCGGCGACGAAGCCGAAGATCAACAGCAGGGCCATCTCTCAAAAGCCTTCCAGGAGTTCCTTACGAATCCGTGACGCCCTGGCTCACCCCGCCCCCCGGTGCGTTCGCACTTATCCCCGCATAGCGGGGATA
>DATJUK010000079.1:0-20291 GCA_035502495.1 Solirubrobacterales bacterium | reverse complement strand
ATCAGCCACGGTCGCAGCGGCCGGCCGTCGGACTCGCGCCGCGCGCGGTCGAAGTGCCGATAGGCCTGCAGGAAGGCCTGCTCGGTGAGGTCCTCGGCGTCGTGATGGTTCCCCACCCGGTAGTAGGCGTAGGAGTAGACGTCGCGCAGGTGCTCCCGGTAGAAGCCCTCGAAGGCGCGGTCCAGCTCCGCCTTCGCCGCCGGAGCCATCTGCGCGGGCTCGACGTTCTCCTCGGGACCGCTCACCCGGCAAGCCTAGATGAGGGATCAAATCGCGCCGCGCCGTCATCTCCGGTCCTTCCCCACCGCGCCTCAGGCAGCCTGCCGAGCGCGCTCCGCGCGGCGCAGCCCGGCGACCCAGTCCTCGGCCGCGACCTCGCCGCGGATCAGCTTCGCCAGCCCCTCCAGCGCCTCGCCTTCGACCCCGGAGGCGGCGACGGCGTCGGCCAGGAGCGGGGTGGTGTCGAGGCCCTCGGACGCCTGGCCGATCAGGGCCGGGATCTCCTCGGCCGGGGTGCCGGTGCCGAGCAGCTCCCCGGCGCGCCGGTTGCGCCCGGTCGGCGAGAGCATGGTCGCGGTCAGGTCGCCGACCCCGGCGAGCCCGGCGAAGGTCTCCGGCTCGGCGCCGTGGGCGAGCCCGCAGGCGATGCACTCGCGCCAGATCTCGGCCACCGCGATGCCCGCCGCGTTCAGCCCGTGCGGCTCGGCCGCGGCGGCGGCCAGCGCGGCGGCGTTCTTGGCGGCGCCCGCCATCTCCACCCCGGCGACATCGCCGGAGCGCTCGCAGACGAGGCCGGCGCGGTCGAAGACCTCGCCGAGCTGGGCGCGCAGGTCGGGGTCGGCGGAGCCGAGCACCAGGGCGGCGGAGCCGGAGACCGCCTCGGCCGCGTGGGCCGGACCGCCGAGGCAGGCGATCGCCCGCGCCCGCACCCGTTCGCTCACGTACTCGGAGGGCAGCTGGCCCTGCGGCGCGATCAGGCCCTTCGTGAGCAGCAGGATCGAGGAGCGGGCACCGGCCCGGTCGGCGATCGAGCCGACCGCCGCGGGGAGCGATTTGGAGGGGATCGCGAGGATGATCAGGTCGAGGCCGGCGAGCTCGATCTCGGCCGCCGGGCGGACGTCGATCGACTCCGGCAGCGGCACGTCGGGCAGGTAGCGGCGGTTCTCGCCGGCCTCGATCAGCTCCGCCGCGCCGGCCGCGGTGCGCGCCCCGAGCTGCACCTCGAGGCCGCCGCGGGCGAGCAGCACGGCGATCGCCGTGCCCCAGCTGCCCGCCCCGATCACGGCGGCCCGCCGCATCGGCGGCAACCCTCCCAGGTCTTCCCACTGCAGGAGCACGTTGGGCCAGATCCGCGAGGTGACCGTGACCGCGAGCGCCTGCGAGGGCTCCTCGGCCTGCGGGAAGGTCATCGCCTTGCCGAGGCGGACCTTGACCTTGCGCGGCCGGATGCGCCAGCCGCGGCGCACGCCTTCGGTGCCGATCACCGCGGTCGGCAGGACCGGCGCGCCGGTCTGCAGGGCGAGCCGACCGACCCCGCGCTTCGGGCTGGCGAGGCTGCCGCGGCGGATCCGGGTCCCCTCGGGGAAGATGCAGAGCGTGCCGCCCCGTTCGACCACCATGCGGGCGGTCTCCATCGACTCCTCGTCGGATTCGCCGCGGCGGATCGGGAAGGCGCCGAGGCGGGAGAGGAACCAGGCCTGCAGCGGCTTCTGGAAGAGCTCGACCTTGGCGACATAGTTCATCGGCCGGCTCCAGGGCAGGCAGGCGCCGACGACGAAGGGGTCGAGGAAGCTGCGGTGGTTGGCGGCGACGATCAGCCCGCCTTTGACGTGGCGGGCGTGCGCGCGGCCGGTGCGCGAGAGGCGGAAGTAGACGAGGAAGAAGGGGACGAAAAGCAGCCGGATGACCACGTAAAGCGGCCAATTGACACTGTGCTTGCGCGTGTAGGCGTGCAGCGCCGCGAGGCGCTCGTCGGTGATCACGCTGTCGGCTACACGGGACCCGGGACGGGGTTACGTCTGCCGCGCGCGCGGGTTGACGACCGGCCGCAGGTTCGGCTCGACCTCGTCGCGCAGGTGCTCGAAGGCGGGCGGCAACGAGAGCTTCTCGCCGAGGTGCTCGAGCGGCTCGTCGACGGTGAAGCCGGGGCCCATCGTGGCGATCTCGAACAGCACCCCGCCGGGCTCGCGGAAGTAGATCGACTTGAAGTAGAAGCGGTCGATCTCCGGGGTCGGACGGGCGCCCGCGGCGATCGCCTTCTCGCGCCAGGCCAGGTGCTCGTCGACGGTCGAGGCCCAGGCGACGTGGTGGACCGAGCCCGCGCCCTGGACCGGGCGCTCCCGCGGCGGCGGATCGAAGACGTAGAGGCCGCCGCGCTCGGCGCCGCGCGCCTCCCAGCCCTCGTCGGTCGGCTCGAACTCGAGCGCCTCCAGGAGGCCGGTGCTGGTCTCCGGGGCCGCCGCGTAGGCGCGCACGGCGTGGAAGCCCCGCAGGGCGAGCTCGCGCGGGACCTCCGGATGGTCGGCGATCAGCGGCGCGTCGGGCACGTCGGCGACGAAGAGCTCGTGGTCGAGGCCCTCCGGATCGGCGAAGTGGAGGCTGTCGCCTTCGCGCCGGGTGGCGATGTCGTGGGCGCCGAGCCGCCCCTCCCAGAAGTCGAGCGACTCGGGCGCGCCGACCCGCCAGACGATCCGGTGCACCATCCCCGCGCCCGGGGTCCCGGGCGCCGCCCCGGGGTACTCGAAGAAGGTCAGGTCGGCGCCGGGATCGCCCTGCTCGTCGGCGAAGAAGAGGTGGTAGACGGTGGGGCTGTCCTGGTTGACCGTTTTCTTCACCAGCCGCAGGCCCATCACCCCGGCGTAGAAGTCGACGTTCCGTTGCGCGTCCTTGGTGATCGCGGTGATGTGGTGGATGCCCTCTAGCTTCATGTGCCACGTATACCATCCGGCCGATGAAGCCCTGGCGACGAAGGACGGTCAAAGGGCTCATCGTCCTCGGCTCCCTGCTCGCCTTCCTCAGCGTCTTCGCGATCTGGGTGGAGCGCCAGGCGCTCGACACCGGTGAGTGGGTCCATACCTCGGGCAACCTGATCCGCAACGCGACGATCCGCACCGCGGTCGGCGACTACCTGGTCGAACAGCTCTACGAAAACGTCAACGTCGAAAAGGAACTGGAAGGCATCCTGCCCGGCGACACCAAGGAACTGGCCGGGCCGGCCGCGGGCGGGCTGCGCCAGGTGGCCGGGACCGGGGCCGAAAAAGTGCTCGAAACGGGCACCGCCCAGTCGCTCTGGGAAACGGCCAACCGGACCGCCCACGAACAGCTGATGGCGGTGCTGGAAAACAAGAAAGAAGCGGTCAGCACCGCCAACGGGGAAGTGAAACTGAACCTCGGCAGCATGCTGACCAACCTGGCCGGGCAGATCGGGCTGGGCAAGAGCCTCGCCGAACAGCTGCCCCCCGACGCGGGCCAGATCACGATCCTCAAGTCCGAACAGCTGAAGACCGCCCAGGACATCGTGATCGCGATCAAGGGCCTGGCGCTGCTGCTCTCGATCCTGACCTTCCTCGTCTTCGGCCTGGCGATCTACCTGACCCAGGGCGGGCGCTGGGTGACGGTGCTCTTCAGCGGCATCGGGCTGATCGTCGCCGGGCTCCTGGTGATGGTCCTCCGCCACGTCGCCGGTGGGGTCGTCGTCGACCAGCTGGTGAAGCAGGAGAGCGTGAAGCCGGCGGCCGAAGCGGCATGGTCGATCGGCACCTCGCTGATGGTCTCGATCGCGACCACGGTCATCATCGTCGGCGCCTTCTTCGCGGCGGCCGGCTGGCTCTCCTCGCCGACCGGCTCGGCGCGGGGGACGCGGCGGGTGCTGGCGCCCGCGCTCGACCGCTACCTGCCCTACTGCTACGGCGGCCTCGCGGTGATCCTCGGGATCTACCTGCTCACGGCCTCGGGGGTCGGGCTGCGGACCTTCCTCACCGTGGTCGTGATCGGGGTGATGGCGGCGTTCGGCCTGCGGGAGCTGAGCAAGCAGACGGCGGAGGAATTCCCCGGGCTGACCTACGGCGAGGTCCTGGCGCCGACGCGGAAGGCGATCGCCACCGCGGTCTCGGACGCGAACCTCGGCGAGCGGGCCTCGAAGATCAAACTGCCGGAGGTCAAACGGCCGAGCGGGATGAGCCTGCCGGACGTGCGGCGGGGCGGTGGGCACGGACCGCGCGAGCGCGGTCCCGGCCCGGCCCGGGGCAGCCATGGCGAAGGCGCGCCGGCGGCGCCCGGCCCGGAGGCGCCGACCCGGGTGATGAGCGAGGAGGACGCCCGCCTCACCCGGCTCGAACGGCTCGCCACCCTGCACGAAAAGGGCATCCTCAGCGACGAGGAGTTCGCCGCCGAGAAGGCCCGCCTGCTGCGGGACTAGGCTCGGTCCCTTGATCGCCCTCGCCGCGAAACGGCTCCTCCCCGCCCTGCTCGCGCTCGTGCTCGCCCTGGCCCTCGCCTCCTGCGGCGGCGGCGGCTCGACCACGATCACCCGGAACGAGACGGTCATGCGCCACGCGAAGCGGCATCCGGTCCAGACCTTCCTTCCCGACGTCGCCACCGATCGCCGCTTCGTCGAACCGGTGACCTACGGCTTCTCCGTCGACGGCGACCTGGTCGCCAAGGGCCTCCGCTGGCACGACTGGGGCGAAGCGAAGGCGACCGCCTTCGGGACGATCGCCGAGCGCCCGGCCTCGGGCCTGGTCGACACCTTCCAGGGCAGCGTCACCGCCGCGGCCCCGAAGGCCTGCCAGGGCGCCCGCTACTACACCGAGGTCTTCGCCCACGTGCCGAAGCAGGCGGACTTCGTGCCGAGCGAACCGACGAAGCTGTCCACTCCCTGCGACTAGCCCGAGACCGGCACCGGCAGCGCCTCCGCCGCCAGGACCTTCGCCGCCGCGACCAGGTTCTGCGCCGCCGTTTCGCCGGTGGTGCGCGACCACTCGTGGCCTGAATCGTCTTCGAGGTAGCTCTTCCCCGGCCCGGGGCCGCGGTTCCAGTAGGTCCAGGCCTGGCCGGGGATCGTGTAGCCGACGTCGATCAGAGCGCCCATCACCTCGGAGATGACGTGGTGGGCGCCGTCCTCGTTGCCGGTGACGACGACGCCCGCGACCTTGCCGTAGGCGACCGGCCGTTCCTCCTCGTCGGTCTCGGCGATCATCGCGTCCATCCGCTCCAGCACCCGCTGGGTCACACTCGCCGGCCGCGCCAGCCAGGTAGGGGTGGCGATCACGAGGATGTCGGCGGCGAGCAGCGCCTCGTGGATCGGCGGCCACCCGTCCCCCTCCCCCATGTCGGTCTCCACCCCGGGCTTGATGTCTGCGTCGACCGCCCGGATTTCACTCACCTCGACCCCTTCCTCGCGCAATTTGCCGGCGACCACCGCGGCGAGCGCCTCCGTGTTTGAGGTCTCCGGGCTGGGTTTCAGGGTGCAGTTGACGATCATCGCTTTCATGGCTTCCCGGTACCCGTCCCGCCCAGGTTCGACCATCGGCGCGCCGGGTATCTCCCGCCCATGGCAATCGTCCGCACCACCGACAAACGCAAGTTCGAGGTCGAGGTCAGCGCCAAGAAAACCGACGAAGAAATCGTCCGCGTGGGCGGCCGGGCGATCCCGATCGTCGACCTGAAGCTGGCCGGCAAGGACGAGATGGTCTACATCAACGCCGCCCACATCGTCTCGATCGAAGACGACGACTAAAGCGCTGAACTTCGTTGATCATTTAGGCTCATTCCTTCAACGTCTTCGGGAGGAAGAGATGAAGCGATATCTGGCCTTGACGGTCGTGGGCATCTGCGCGGCAATTTCGTCGGCAAGCATCGGGTCGGCAGCGGCGCGGCCGGTGCCGGAGCTGCGGAAGGTCTGCTCGGCCTATGCCGAAGAACACTTCCACGACGTCACCGCGCACCTGCCTGACGGGATCAGGTGCATCGGCGTCGGCGAGTACTGCTCGCACGGCCGCGGCTTCGCCCGCGCCTACCGCGAATACGGCTTCGTCTGCAGGGCGAACGGCAGGCTCGCGGAAATCTGACCCGACCCGGCGCTCAGCCCACCGGGCCGGTAGGGGTGTCCAGGTGGCGGGTCTCGTTGAAGCTGCGCAGGAGCCAGCTGCCGTCGGCGTGGACGACGAGGCTCGAGATCGAGCCGTTGTCGGCGTTGAGGAAGGCGAAGGGACGGCTGCCGGTGGCGAGGGCGCAGAGGTCGCCGATCACGGCACCGTGGACGAAGGCGACGGCCGTGGTGCCGGCCGGGACGGCGGCGGCGATCGCGGCGATCGCCGCCTTCAGCCGGCCGGAGAACCGCTGCGGTGACTCGGCGCCCGGGATCACGTCCCACCGTTCCTGGCGCCCGATCTCGGCGACGAGCGGATCGCCTTCGGCGACCTTGATCCGATACTCGCCGCCCTCCAGCTCACCGAGGTTGACCTCACGCAGGTCGGCCAGGACCGTGACCTCGAGGCCGGTGACCGCGGCGAGCGGCGCCGCCGTTTCCTGGGTCCGCCGCAGCGTCGAGGCGAAGATCCCGGAGAACGACCCGCCGCCCAGCGCGGCCGCCACCGAGCGCGCCTGCCGCTCGCCGACCCCCGACAGCGCCGGGTCGCCCTGCCCGTCGACCATCGCGAATCTCTGCCCGGGAACCGCCGCCTCGGATGCCCCGTGGCGGACCAGCACGACCTCGACCGCGTCGGCCGGCGGCGCGTAGCGCTGCTGCTCGAATCCCCTTGCTTCGCTCGTCTCTGAGGTCATCGGATGAGAAAACCGATGCTCCAACCTACCGGCGAAGCCGACGCTCCCTCC
Source organism: Solirubrobacterales bacterium (assembly GCA_035502495.1). Lineage (GTDB taxonomy): Bacteria > Actinomycetota > Thermoleophilia > Solirubrobacterales > 70-9 > VAYN01. Next base: position 13,457 of record DATJUK010000079.1, on the reverse strand, counting down.
GTCCGCCCGCCGGGAACAGGCCCGCAGTCCGTCGGCGCGGAGCGCGTCAGGCCTTCAAGCCCGCCGCCGGGATCGAACCGGCAACCTCCTGATTACAAATCAGGTGCTCTCCCAGGTTGAGCTAGGCGGGCGCAGGGCCGATGATGTGGCTAGATGGATGTCACTTTTCGCTTTCTCGGCCCGGATGAGGGTGGCGTCCTGACCGAGGCGATAGAAGCAGCTTACGGGACGACGTACGACGTCCGGTGGGTTTACGACCCGCTGGAGGTCGGCGCCCGGCTCGCCGAGGGGCGCTACGTCTCCTGCGTTGCCGAGACCGCGGCGGGCGAATTGCTCTGCCACGAGGGGATGAGCCTGGCCGCGGCGGGGGACGCGGTGGCCCACTCGGGGCAGGCGGTGACCCTGGAGGCGGCTCGCGGCCAGCACCTCTTCACCCGCACCAAGCAGGTGCTGATGGACTGGGGCACGGAGCGCGGCCTGGCCGGGATGTACAGCGAGGCGACCGCCGCCCATCCCTACAGCCAGAAGGCGAACATCGAGCTCGGCGCCCACGAGACCGGTTTCCTGCTCGGCTGGATCCCGGCCTCGGTGGAGAACGACGCCGCGGCGGACGGGAGACTGCGGCGGAACTCGGCGGCGCTCTTCTACACCAAGCTGAACGACGGCCACGATCGGCGCGTCTACGCTCCCGAGCGCCATCACGAGATCATCGGCCAGACCCTCGCCCTCTGCGAACTGCGGGGGACCCTTGCGCACCCGCCCGCCGCCTGCGAGCTGCCCGCGCGCACGGTGATGCACACCGCGGTCGACGCCGACCACAACCTGGCGCTGATCACGGTGACGGTGCCCGGCGCCGACCTGGAGGAGGTGGTGCGGGCCCAGCGCCACCACCTCTTCCACCGCGCCTGCCTCGACGCGGTCTACCTCGATCTACCGCTCGACACGCCGGCGACCGCCCTCGTCGCCGACCACCTCGAGCGGCTCGGGATGAGCTACTCCGGGATCTTCCCCAACCCCAGGGCCGACGGCGACGTGCTGCGGATGCAGTCGCTGCACCGGGTCCGAGTCAAGGCCGACGACGTTGCCGTCGCCTCCGACCACGGGCGCGAGCTGCTCGACTACGTGCTGGCGGACCTGGAGCGCCGCGACTAGGCCGGCGCGCTCAGACCGCCACCTCGCGCGAGGAAAGGTGGGCGCCGACCTTGCGCTTCACCCGCTGCAGGGCGTTGTCGACGGTCTTCGTGTCGCATTCGAGCCGCTCGGCGATCTGCTCGTAGGAGTGACCGTCGAGGTAGAGCGACAGCACCCGGCTCTCCAGGTCCGAGAGCACCCCGGAGACGCCCGAGAGGCAGGAGACGAGGCTCTCCAGCTCTTCGGTGGCGATCACCTGGTTGACCGGATCGTGGACGCTCGGTCCCGGCAGGATCTCGTCGAGGGTGGTTTCCGAGTCGCCACCGGCGGCCGGGGTCTGGCTGAACGAGACGTACTGGTTAAGCGGCGTGTGCTTGTTGCGCGTCGCCGTCTTCACCGCGGTGATGATCTGCCGGGTGATGCAGAGCTCGGCGAAGTTGCGGAAGCTCGACTCGCGATCGGAGCGGTAGTCGCGGATCGCCTTGTAGAGGCCGAGCAGGCCCTCCTGGATCAGGTCGTCCGACTCCCCCCCGAGGAGGAAGTACGAAGAGGCCTTCAGGCGCACGAAACCGCGGTACCGGCGGACGATCGTGTCGTAGGCGTCGGTGCGGCCGTCCTTGGCGAGGGCGACGAGATAGTGATCATCAAGCTCAGCTTGAGGGTTAGCTCGAGCTGCCACGGCCGAGCCACGGCCTGCCATGGTCGGCCGAAATTCCTGCTTAGGCGTCGATAGTGCCACAGATCCTTCTCCTTGCTGAAGGGTCGTGGCGCCACTTACCTCCCCCGAGGCGCCTTACTTATCCGGTGGGCTTCCTCAGACTAAAGCTGAGGTTCACCCTTTATTGAGGCGGCAGTTTACGCACCCGCAGAGTTCTGTCAACCCCAAATTGCGACTTTTTGCAAAGTTCCGTGCATTTCCCCACCCCAAGCAGGAGTGCGTTCGCACTTTTCCCCGGTATGCGGCGAGAACTGCGAACGCACCGGGGGGTGGGGCGCTAGGAGCGTTGGCGGACGGACTCGAAGAGGAGCGCGGTGGCGGCGGCGGAGACGTTCAGGGACTCGATCTGGCCGAGGGTCGGCAGGGCGATGAGGGCGTCGCAGGCGGAGGCCACCCGGGGGCGGAGGCCCTTGCCCTCGCCGCCGAGGACGAGGACGGTGGGGCCGGTGAGGTCGACTGCCCAGGGCGGCTGCCGACCGTCGGCATCGGCGCCCCAGATCCAGAACCCGGCCTCCTTCGCCGCCGCCAGCCAGTCGGCCAGGTTCCGCACGTGGGCGACCTCGAGGTGCTCGACCGCTCCCGCCGAGGTCTTGCAGGCCACCGGCGTCACCATCGCCGCCCGCCGCTCCGGGATCACGACGCCCGCCGCCCCGGCGGACTCGGCCGAGCGACAGACGGCACCGAGGTTGCGCGGGTCCTGCACCTGATCGAGCGCCACGATCAGGGCATCGGGCCTGCGCAGCATCGCCTCGGCGTCACCGTAGGGATACGGATCGACCTCGGCGACCACTCCCTGGTGGTCGGGTGACCCGCAGAGCCGCTCCAGCTCCGCCCCCGAAGTCTGCGGCGCCCGCCAAACCTTGTGGACCCGCCGTCTCCCCCGTTCCGCCTCGCCGACCGGCTGGACGCCGTAGATGATCTGGGACGCCATCAGCGCCTAACCAGGCGGGGGCCGTCGGCAGAGTCCCGGACCTCCCAGCCGATGGCGGCAAGCTGATCACGGATCTCGTCGGCCCGGGCGAAGTCCTTGGCGGCTCGAGCCTCCTGGCGTTCCCGCAGCAGCTTCTCGGCCTCGGGGTCGGTCGCGTCTTGACCCTCGGCAAGCGACCCGAGCCCGACCAGCTCAAGCATCTCCGCCAGCGCCTCGGCCGCGCCCGGAACGTCACCGCGATTCGCTTCCCCGACGAGCTCGAACACCTCCGCCATCGCCCGCGGGGTGTTGAAGTCGTCCGCCAGCGCATCCTTGAACGCCTCGAGGCGCAGGGAGGCGGAGCTCCCGGCGGAACCTCCCCCCTGCTGTTCCGCCGGGGCCTCCCCCTCCATGCGCCCCACCGGGTGCTCCCTGAAGAAATTCCGCAGCCGCTCCACCCGAGCCACCGCTTCCTCCATCGGCAGCTCCCCGAAAGCCAACGGCTGCCGATAGTGCCCGGACACCAGGTACGCCACCACGGCCTCCGCCCCGTAGCGGTCGAGCGCCTCCTTCAGCTGGAAGATGTTGCCCTCCGATTTGGACATCTTCTCCGCCCCTACGTCGACCATCCCGTTGTGCATCCAGGCGTGGGCGAAGGGCCGCCCGGCCGACTCGGACTGGGCGATCTCGTTCTCGTGGTGGGGGAAGACCAGGTCTGAGCCGCCGCCGTGGACGGCGAAGGAGGCACCCAGCTCCCGCTCGGCCATCACCGAGCACTCGATGTGCCAGGCGGGCCGGCCCGGGCCCCAGGGCGAGTCCCAACTGGTGTCCTCGCCCTCCTTGGTCGCTTTCCAGAGGGCGAAGTCGAGCCGCTCCTCCTTCAGGCCGGCCGATCCCGACTCCTCGCCTTGGTCCATGTCCTCGGGCCGCCGGTTGGAGAGCTTGCCGTAGCCGGGGAAGCTGCGGACGCGGAAGTAGACGTCGCCGCCCGACTCGTAGGCGTGCCCGCCCTCGATCAGCTCGGCGATCAGCTCGATGATCCCGTCGACGGTCTCGGTAGCCTTCGGCTCCGCGTCGGGCCGCCCCACCCCGAGCCGGTCGGTGTCTTCGACATAGGCGGCGGTCATCCGCGCGGCGAAGGCCGCCGAGCCCTCCCCCGCCCGCGCCGCGGCGGCGTAGATCTTGTCGTTGATGTCGGTGACGTTGACGACCAGGCGCGCCTTGTACCCCTCCGAGCGCAGGAACCGGGCGAAGAGCGAGAAGATGACGAACGGCCGCGCGTTGCCGATGTGGATGCGGCTGTAGACGGTCGGACCGCAGGCGTAGATACCAACCTCGTGCTCGGGGTCGATCGTCTGCAGCGCCCCGCTCAGCGTGTCCCTGATCCGCACCTCGCGCATGCGGGCGAGGTTATCCGGCCAGGCGCCGCGAGCGCCGGTTCGTGCGGCGCCGATGGCGGTGGGTGGCCGATTCCACGACAAGCGCGTCGGGACGGGGAGGGACGGGGCAAGGGACGGGGCCATTCCGGAGACGGCCCGGGCAGGCCGAGGCCGCCTCCGGAATGGCCGGGTCTGGTGGGGACGGCGAGGGTGCGAGGCGACGTTCCGTGGTCGAGCCGCCGAGAGTCCGTGACGAAGCCGACGTGAACGTCACAAGGTTGCGAGGGAGACGCCATGGATGCGAGGCCCCTCGGCGGGCCCCGAGGGTGCGTTCGCACTTTTCCCCGGTATCCGGGGTAAAGTGCGAACGCACGAGGCGCACTGGCCTCGCCGCACCGTCCTGGACCCTCGGCGTCCCCGGCCGCGACGGCGCGGACCCCTGCCCGTCACACCGCTACATCCCGAAGCCCCAGACGGCCGCCGGCTCGCGCCACCGGCCGTGCGATCGAATCCCTAGTAAGTGCGGTAGCCCGCGGGGGTGTGCGGTTTCTGGCTGGTGTTCCGCAGCCAGTTCGGGCCGTCGTCCTCGGCGGCCGCCTGAACCTCGCGGCGAGCCTTCGAGACGCTTGCCCGAATCTCTTCCTCGGTGGCGGCGCGGGCCCGCTCCTCGCGGCGCAGCGCCTGCTGCTTGATCCGCTCGGACTCGGCCTGCAGTTGGTCCTCGGCACGGGAACGGGCGGTCTCTTCGGCTTCGCGCTCGACCTTCTCGACCAGCCGGCGGACGCTCTCCTCGGCTTCCCGACGGACCTCCTCGGTCCCTTCCATGACCCGTTTCTCGATCTCGGTCTCGAGTCGGACCGCGGATTCATGGGCGGCCTCGGCGGCGGCCTCCGATTCGGCAGCCCGCTGCTCGGCTTCGGCGACGCGCTTGTCGGCTTCGGCCTGGATCCGGTTGCGCGCCTCCTCGACCCGCCGGTCGATCTCGGTGCGGACGGTGGCTTTCGCCGCCTCGACTTCGCGCTGCGCCCGCGCCTCCACCTCGTCGACCCGCGACTCGGCGGCCTCGACCCGCGACTCGGCGTCCTTGGTCATCTCGGCGGCCCTGGCAAGCGTCCGCTCGCGCTCCGCCTGCGCGGCCCGGCGCAACTCCTCGAAAGATCTCTCGGCCCGATCACGTCCCGCCTCGGCGGCGCCCAGCTTCGACTCGGCCGCCGCCTGGGCCGCCTTGGCGGCTTCGATCTGCTCGCGCGCCTGGGAGCTCATCTCGCGCAGCGTCTTCATCGCGCGCTCCTTCAGCTCGGCGCGGACCTTCTCCGCCGCGCCCTCGGCAGCGGCCACCCGCGCCTCCGAGACCTTGACCCACTCCAGGGCCTGGGCGGCGACGGCGTGCATGTCGCGGTTCGCCTCGCGGACCGCCTTCAGCTGCCTCGCCGGTTCACTCATGCGGCTGAAGCCTACTGGGCCTCCCGGCCGCTCGCCTGACGGTCGCGCAGCTCCCGCTTCAGCACCTTGCCGGTGGCGTTGCGCGGCAGCTCCTCGAGGAACTCGACTTCGCGCGGGGTCTTGTAGGAGGCGAGGTTCGCCTTCACGTGGGCGCCGAGGTCGGCTTCGCTCAGCGAGGCCCCCGCCTCCAGCACGACGAAGGCCTTGAGGCGCTGCCCGAACCGGGTGTCGTCGACGCCGATCACCGCCACCTCGGCGATCCCCTCGAGGTCGGCGAGCAGGTCCTCGACCTCGCGCGGGAAGACGTTCTCGCCGCCGGAGACGATCATCTCGTCGTCGCGCCCGTCGACGAAGAGCCGGCCGTCGGCGTCGAAATGGCCGACATCGCCGCTGGAGAGGAGGCCGTCGATCGCCTCTTTGTTGCCGCCGCCGGTGTAGCCCTCCATCTTCATGTCGTTGCCGACGAAGATCCGCCCGACCTCGCCCCGCGGCACCTCCTTGCCCGCCTCGTCGAGGAGGCGGACGACGGTGCCCCGCGGCGGCCGCCCGGCGGTACCGGGCGCGGCGCGCAGGTCGGTCGGCGTCGCGATCGTCGCGAACGAGACCTCGGTCGAGCCGTAGAGGTTGTAGATGTTGTCGCCGAAGCGGTCCATCCACTCGATCGCCAGCTCCCCCGGCAGCGCCGAGCCCGAGAGGGCGGCGATCTTGAGCGAGGCGAGGTCGTAGCGGTCGAGGACCTCGGCGGGCAGGCCGAGGATCCGCTGGATCATCACCGGGACCACGGCGAGGACGTCGGCCCGGGTCCGTTCGATCGCCGCCAGCGTCTCCTCCGGGTCGAAGCGCCGCCGCAGCACCATCGTCGAGGTGGTCGGCAGGGAGACGACGAAGTGGAGGAAGCCCCAGGAGTGGAAGAGCGGCGCCGCGATCATCATCGTCGAGCCACGGCGGTAGGGGATCATGTCGAGCAGCGAGGCGAGGGTCATCAGCCCGTCGGGGCTGCTGCGCTGGGCGCCCTTCGGCGTCCCCGTGGTCCCCGAGGTGAGGATCACGAACCGCGCCTTGTCGGGCGGCGGCGAGAGGTCGGAAGGGTCCCCGGCGCCGATCAGCTGCTCGACCGTCGCCGCCTCCGCGGGCGGCGCGCCGTCGTGCCAGGCGATGATCCGGCGCACGCTCGGGTCGACGCCGGCGAGGAGGTCCGTGAACTCCTCGTCGTAGACGAGCGCCTTCGGCCCCTCGCGCTTCATCACCTCGACCAGCTGCGGCCCGGCGAACATCGTGTTCAGGTAGAGCGCCGAGGCGCCGAGCTTGGCCGCCGCCAGGGTCGCCTCGAGGAAGCCGCGGTGGTTGCGGGCCATGACGCCGATGCCGTCGCCCGGGCCGATGCCGAGCGCCGCGAAGGAGTGGGCGAGCGCGTTGGAGCGCCGATGCAGGCGCTCCCAGGTCAGCGAGCCGCGTTCGTCGAGGATCGCGATCTCGTGCGGGTGCTCGATCGCCGCGGTGGCGACGCCGGTCGCCGGCGAGGCGCCCCAGCGCAGGAAGGTGCGCGCCACCCGCAGCGCCTTGTCGGGGCGCATCGGCGCGATCACGCCCGCGTTGCGCAGGACCCTGCCCTCGAAGAGAAGATCCGAGACGGCCCCCCGGACGTCGTTGTCACCGCTCCCAGCCATCGATCCGTGAAGACTATTGGCCAGGAAGCCAGGAGGCCATCTCGGTCGCGCCCCCCAGCATGCGTTCGCACTTTTCCCCGGTATGCGGCGAGAACTGCGAACGCACGAGGTGGGGGGGTCAGTCGTCCTCGACCTGGGCGACGGCGATGCAGGCGATGCCCTCGCCGCGGCCGATCCAGCCCATGCCCTCGTTGGTCGTCGCCTTGACCGTGACCCGGCCCGACGTCGCCTCGGCGAGGATCTGCTCCATCTGGGCCTTGTAGGGGCCAAGCTTCGGCTCCTCGCAGATCACCGTCGCGTCGACGTTGATCACCCGGCCGGCGATCGTCCCGATCGCGGTCCGCAGCAGGTCGATCGAGTCGGCGTCGCGCCAGCGCTCCTCGTCGGGCGGGAAGAGCGTGCCGATGTCCCCGCCGCCCGCGGCGCCGAGGATCGCGTCGATCACGGCGTGGGTGAGGACGTCGGCGTCGGAGTGACCCTCCAGCCCCCGCGGGTGCTCGATCTCGACCCCGGCCAGGAACAGCTTGCGCCCCTCGGCGAAGCGATGCGAGTCGTAGCCGATCCCGACCAAGCCGGGCCTCAGCCGACCCGGGCGCCGAGCGGCTCGAGCCGCCGGCGGCGCCCCTCGAAGACGGCGATCTCCCCCACCCCGAGCTGGTCGAGGAAGGCGACGCCCTGCTCGTAGCCGAAGCCGACCTGCTCCGGCAGGTGGGCGTCGGAGGAGAGCGCGAACGGCACCCCGGCCCGGGCGACCAGCTCGGCGAAGGCGCGCGCCGGGTAGAGCTCACCGACCGGCTTGCGCAGGCCCGCGGTGGAGAGCTCGACCGCCGAGCCGCCCTCGACTATCGCTTCGACCGCGGGCTCGTAGAAGCGGCGCAGGTCGCCCTCCGGCAGCGGCCGGCGGTCGCGCCCCCAGACCTTGACCAGGTCCGGGTGGGCGAGGATGTCGAAGAGGCCGGAGCGGGCGCAGCGGCCGAAGGCCTCGAAGTAGCGCGTCCAGATCTCCTCGGCGTCGCCGCCCCCCTCCCAGACGTCGAAGCCGTCGTGGTCGACCGCCGCGTCGCCCTCGCCGACGAAGTGGACCGAGCCGACCACGTAGTCGAAGTCACGCGCCGCCAGCAGCTCCGCCGTGCGCGCTTCGGCGCCGGGGACGAAGTCGCACTCGACCCCCAGCCGCAGGTCGGTCGAGCGGACGAACTCGCAGTATTCGTCGAGGTCGTCGGCGGCGTTTTCCAGCCACAGCGGGTGGCGCCAGAGGTCGAGTGCCTGGCGGAAGCGGTAGACGTGCTCGGAGACGCCCAGCTCCTCGATCCCGGCCGCGGCGGCGGCCTCGCGGTAGCGCTCCACGTTCGCGGCCGTGAAGTAGCGCTCGAACGTCGTCCCGGCCTCGTCGGGCCGCAGGTGAAGGTGGTAGTCGGTCAGCACCGGGGACGAAGCCTAGACTTCGAGGGCAATGGGCCGTCAGCTGCTCATCCTGGCCGCCGGATTCTTCGTCGGCGTCTTCGCCGCCTTGGCCCTCGGAGCGGTGAACCTCGGCACCGCGCTGGGCGTCGGCCAGGTCACCTTCGGGGTCGCCCTGGTCTACGTGCTGCTGCGCAGCAAGAGCGACCGCTCACCGAGCGACGGCACATAGACGCCTGGCTTGGTCCCTTTCGCCAAGAGACCGATCGATCAAAAAGGTGTGTGGAACGTTCTGGGTCCTTGGCACCCAATATGTTCCACACATACTTTTGAGCAATGACCGGGCCTCGCGGGGTGTGACGGCTCGGGCCCCGCGCCGGGCCACCGCCGAGGCAGCGTGGTCGCTTTTACGATTCACCGCCTAGCGGCGGTCGGCCAGGAACAGCTCGGCGACGCGAAGGTCGAGGGGCGTGGTCACCTTGAGGTTCGGCGCGCCGGAGTCGTGGATCAGCACGGTCCCGCCCGCGGCCTCGATCAGCATCGCCTCGTCGGTCGCCGCGTCATGGGCCCTGAGCGCCGCGCGCAGCGCCGCGGTGCGGAAGACCTGAGGCGTCTGCGCGCGCCATAGCGTGGTCCGGTCCAGGGTTCCCACGATGCGATCGCCCTCGACCTTCTTGACCGTGTCGGTGACCGGAGCGGCGGCGATGACCGCGTCCGCGTCGGGGTTCGCGGCCAGGCCCGCGACGAGGTTGCCGAGGAGCTCCGCCGTCACCAACGGCCTTGCGGCGTCGTGGATCGCCACGTACTCGGTGCCCACCGCGCCGAGGGCGTTGGCGACGCTCTCGGCGCGGGTCGATCCGCCGTCCACGGCGACGACCCGATCCAGCCCGTCGAGCCCGTGCTCGTGGCCGTCGGGGACCGCGACCACGACGCCCGCCACCGCCGGGCAGGCGAGGCAGGCGTCGAGCGACCAGGCGATCATCGGCCGCCCCGCGAGCGGCACGAACGCCTTCGGGCCGCCGGCTCCGAGGCGCTCCCCGGAACCGGCAGCCGCGATGACCGCGGTCACCTCAGGCTTGGCGCCCTCAGGCAGAGGCGGTGGCGGCGAAACGATCCTCCAACAGCCCGTCGAGGTATTCCTCGGCGCCTTCCTCGTCCTTGTCGAGGGCGTACATGAACTCCGAGGCGAGGATCTTCTTCGCCCGGGTGTACATCTGCTTCTCACCGGTGGAGAGGCCCTTCTCCATCTCGCGGAGCGCGAGGTTGCGGACGACCTCGGCCAGCTCGAACACGTCGCCGGTCTTGATCTTCTCGCGGTTGTACTTGAAGCGCCTGTTCCAGTTTTTCGGCATCTCGGAGACGTCGTCGGTGAGGACGGCGGTGACCTTTTTGATTTCCTCCTCGTCGATCACGCGACGGAGGCCGGCCTTGCCGGCGTTTTCGGTGGGAACCATGACGGTCAGCTCGTTGTGGAGGATTTTGATCGTGAGGTACTCACGCTCGCTGCCCATCAGCTCCCGGGTTTCCTTGGTCATGACCAAGCCGGCCCCGTGATGCGGGTAGACGACCTTGTCGCCCTCCTCGAAATCACAGACGTATTCGACGTCTTCCTCGAAGACCTCTTCCACGGTGGCCTCATCTAGCTCGGAAATCAGTGGCTCCTTTCGTCACGCGACGACGCTTATCGCCGTCAACTCTGTAAGTACCTGTCCACCAGATCGACCTCCTGGAGCCGGCGCAGGCCCTCGCGGATGTCCTTAGCCCGGCTGGGCCCGACTCCGTCGACGGCGGCGAGGTCGGCATCGGGGGCCGCCAGGACCTCCTCCAACCCGCCCAGCTCGTGGGTGATCTTCTGGACGACAAGCTTGGGGATCCGCGGCACCCGGCCGAGCACCCGGTAGCCGCGCGGCGAGACCGGGAAGTCGGTGGTGGCGATCTTGCGGTCGTAGCCGAGCAGCTCGGCGAGCCGACCGAAATCGAGCACGTCCTGGTGCGGCAGCCGGCCGAGCGCCTGCAGCATCGCGGCGAGGCCTTCCTCGGAGTCCTCGACCGCGTAGTCGCGCAGCAGCGCGGTCTTGTCGGCGGCGACGCCGACCATCGTCTCCTCCAGCTGCATCTCGATCAGCCGGCCCTCGGTGCCGAGCTCGACGATGTAGCGCTCGACCTCGACCGCCATCCGCGTCACCAGCTCGGCCCGCTGCAGGGCGGCGAGCGCGTCGTGCAGCACGGTGCGGCCCTCGAACTCGAGCACGGTCAGGCGCGCCGACACCTCGTCGAGGCGCTGGCGGTACTTCTCCAGCGTCGCCAGGCCCTGGTTGGCCTTCGCCAGCACCGCGGGGATGTCCTGGAGGATGTACTTGGCGCCCTCGACGTAGAGGGAGACGACCTCTCGCCGCTGCGAGACGGCGATCACCAGCGCGTCGGTCTGTTTGGAGACGCGCTCGGCGGTGCGGTGGCGGGTGCCGGTCTCGGAGGAGAGGATCGTCGGATCCGGCATCAGCTGGACGTTCGCCCAGGCGATCTGGGTGGCCTCGGCGTTGAGCACGATCGCCCCGTCCATCTTCGCCACCTGGTAGAGCATCGCGGGCGTGTAGTCGATGTCCAGGCGGATTCCCCCGGACAGCAGATGGCTGATCTCGTCGAGCTCCCCGACCACGATCAAGCCGCCGGTCCGGGCGTGGACGATGTTGTCGATCCCCTCGCGGAGCGCTCCGCCGGGCGCGACGACGTCAAGTGCTCTGATCAGCCGGGGATCCTGACGTTCTGACAACTCATGGAGCGCATCCCCTGACAACGAAGCCATCCAGCTAATTATGGCAAAAACGGCTCTGGAATGCGGTCTAGAGGTGGAAACGGCGGTGGTGCGCGTGATCGTGGAGGCTGACCGGGGCCGGAGCGCCCGCGACAGCGGGGTCGGGGCCCGCTTCCGCGGGGCCGCGCACGTACCCCCAGGCGAGGATCGCGCCGAGCCCCATCAGCCCCACCGGGAGCCAGGTCGAGCCGGCCAGCGAGCCGGCGAAGGAGTGCCCGGAGCCCAGCAGCGCGCGGAAGATCGCCCCGGTCCCGGCCAGGGCGACGGCGCCCGCCAGCAGCCGCACCATCGAGAGGACGCCGGAGGCGATCCCCACCTTGTCGCCCGGCATCGCCGCCATCGCGGCGGTCGACATCGGCGCGTAGACGAGCCCCAGGGCGATCCCGAAGAGCACGTAGCCGAGGACCAGCACCGCGTAGGAGGTGGTCGCGTCGACCCGGGTGAGGACGAGCATCCCGGCCGTCCCCACCGCCATCCCGAAGGTCATCAGCAGGCGCGGGCCGAACTTGGCGATCAGCCGGCCGGAGAACGGTGAGACGAAGACCATCGGCAGGGTGATCGGCAGCACCTCGAGGCCGCAGACGAGCGGCGTGTGGCCGCGCACGTCCTGCAGGTACTGGGGCTGGAAGTAGATCACCGCCCACCACGCCCCGACCAGGCAGAAGGCGGCGGCGCTGGCGCCGAAGTAAGGCCCGTTGCGGAAGAGGGCGAACTCGACGATCGGCGCCCGCACCCGGTGCTCGACCACCCAGAACGTGGCCAGCGAGGCCGTGCCGACGAGGACCAGGACGATCACCAGCGGGCCCGGCCAGGCGTCCGCCTGGACCAGGGCGAGGACTACCAGGGTGAGGCCGAGGCTGAGCGTCGCGAGGCCGGGCCAGTCGAGCTTCCGCGCGGCGCCGGGGTCGGTCGACTCGGGGGCGAAGCGGGCCACGATCAGCATCCCCACCACGACCAGCGGCAGGTTGGCCAGGAAGATCACCCGCCAGTCGAGTTCGACCAGGGCGCCGCCGACCAGCGGCCCGATCGCCAGCGCCGAGGAGGACACGGCGGCCCAGATCCCGAGCGCCTTCGGCACCTCCGCGTCGGGGAAGACGTTGCAGACGAGGGCGAGCGAGAGGGTCAGCACCGGCGCCGCGCCGGCGCCCTGGATGATCCGGCCGAGGATCAGCACGTCGGGCTCGCCGGCGAGCCCGGAGACGACCGAGCCGACGCCGAAGGCGGACATCCCGATCAGGAACAGCCGGCGGCGGCCGAAGATGTCGCCGAGGCGGCCCGCGGTGACCGCCAGCACGGCGATCGTCAGCAGGTAGGCGTTCATCATCCACTGCAGCTGCTCGGCGCTCGCGCCGACGTCGCCGCGGATCGCCGGCAGCGCCAGCGAGACCACGGTCGAGTCCAGCATCAACAGGAAGAGCCCGAAGCAGGCGCCGACCAGCGTCCACCACTTGCCCGTCATGACGGCCAAGCCTACGGGACGAGTTCGCAGCAATCCGGTCGGCGTCCCGCCGACGCCGATTCAGGGTCGGGTCGACCCGGCGCCCGAGGTTTGCGGACACGCCGCCTCGGCCGCGACCCCGGCAAGCCGTGACCGCGGCCGAGACGGCGGGGATGCACCGGAACGGGAGCCGGCGAGGCGTCACGTATCCGTAAAGGAAGCCCACCTCGCCGGGAAGACGCCGGCAACGTCACTCTCCCTCCCGAGTCCCGCCGACGTCACAAACACGTGACCCTGCTTTTGGGCCCCTATAGGGGCCCAAAAGTCGACAGCGCGTTGCTGGGCCCCGATCCCGGTCCCCCAAGGAGCCGGGACGCGTGACGTTCCCGGCGTCTTCCCCCAAGACCTCACGTCTTCGTCCCTTCTCTCCCGAAGACCGACGACGTGAACGTGGAGTTCGTCCCGAGAACATGAAGTTCGTACGGCCTGCGCCCTCCTCCCCCGAACCTCTCACGTCCCGGGCGTCTCGTGGCGGTCCTAGCAGGCTGTGACCGCCAC
>DATJUK010000078.1:0-5430 GCA_035502495.1 Solirubrobacterales bacterium | reverse complement strand
AGACCACCTGGGGCTCGTTCGCCGAGTTCACCAAGGTGCAGGCGCAGCAGCTGCTGCCCCGCCCCCAGAACATGAGCTGGGCCGAGGCCTGCTCCTACGGCCTCACCTACTTCACCGCCTACCGGATGCTGATCGACCAGTACAAGCTGCAGCCCGGCCACAACGTCCTGATCTGGGGCGCCGCGGGCGGGCTCGGCGTCTTCGCCGTGCAGCTCTGCAAGGCGGCGGGCGCCAACGCGGTGGGCGTCGTCTCCAACGACGAGAAGGGCGAGCTGGTCAAGCAGCTCGGCGCGGTCGGCTACATCAACCGCTCCGAGTTCGGCGAGATGATGCGCACCGACGCCAACCTCACCGATCCGGCCGCCGACAAGGAGCGCTTCCGCGCCTCGCGCGGCTTCGCGGGCCGGGTCAAAGAGATCCTCGGCGACTCCCCCGACATCGTCTTCGAGCACGTCGGCCGGGCCACCTTCCCGACCTCGGTCTACGTGGTCAAACCGTTCGGCAAAGTCGTCATCTGCGGCGCCACCTCCGGCTTCCAGCTCGACTTCGACGTCCGCTACCTGTGGATGCGCCAGAAGCAGATCATCGGCTCCCACTTCGCCAACGCCTACGAGTGCATGCGGGCGAACCAGCTGATGGCCGAGGGCAAGGTCCGCCCGGTCCTCTGGCAGACGATGGACTTCGACGGCGTCCCCACCGCCCACCAGCTGATGCACGAAAACAAGCACCTCGGCAAGATCGCCGTCCTCGTCGGCGCCGAGTCCGAGGACGCGGGCAAGACCGAGGAGGGCCCCGGAGCGATCCGGGCCGAGGTCGGAGCCTAGGAGCACCCGCGGCGACGATGCGAAAGGATTAGGCGATGCTCTACGTCTGCAGACTCGATTGGCACATCGCCCCGTTTCGCGGGGACCGCTGGCTCGATGCCTGGGAACCGATGGTGGAGAAGTGCACCGCCTACGGGGCCAAGAGCTGGTCGCTGACCCGCGCGGTCGACGACCGGCTCTCCTTCCAGCAGACGATGGTCTGGGAGGACAAAGAAGATTTCGAACGCTACTGGTACTCGCAGGAGATCGCCGAGGCTCGCGAGCAGGTGATCGGTTGGTACGACATCCCGCTGCTGCCGACCTGGCACACGCTGCTCGCCGCCGAGTCGGTGGTCACCTCCGGCGCCTGACGCCGCCCCGCGCCGACGTAGACTCCCGCCGATGCGAATCGGCATCATCGGCCTCGGCTACGTCGGGCTTCCCCTCGCCCTCGCCTTCGCCGAGGCCGGGAACGAGGTCGTCGGCCTCGACACCGACCCCGGCAAGCTCGCCGACCTGGCGGCGGGCCGCAGCTACATCGAGGACGTCGACGACGCCGAGCTGGCGGCGCAGGCGGAGCGCCTCCGCGCCAGCGGCGACTACGCCGACCTGGAGGACCGCGAGGCGATCGTCGTCTGCGTCCCCACCCCGCTCTCCAACTCGCGCGAGCCCGACCTCTCCTACCTGCGCGAGGCGGCCGCGGCGCTGGCCGAGCACCTCCGGCCGGGCCAGCTGATCGTCCTCGAGTCGACCTCCTACCCCGGCACGACGCGCGAGGAGCTGCTCCCCGCCCTCGCGGCGGGCGGCCGCACCGTGGGCGAGGATTTCTACCTCGCCTTCTCGCCCGAGCGGATCGACCCGGGCCGCTCCGACCACACGATCCGCACCACGCCGAAGCTGGTCGGCGGCATCACCCCCGCCTGCACCGAGCGCGCCCGCGCCCTCTACGCGCAGATCTGCGACACGGTCGAGGTCCTGAGCTCACCGGAGACGGCGGAGCTGGCGAAGCTCCTGGAGAACATCTTCCGCTCGGTCAACATCGCCCTGGTCAACGAAGTCGCCCAGCTCTGCGACCGGCTCGGGATCGACGTCTGGGAGGTGGTCGACGCGGCGGCGACCAAGCCGTTCGGCTTCATGCGCTTCGACCCCGGCCCCGGGATGGGCGGCCACTGCCTCCCGGTCGACCCCTTCTACCTCGCCTTCAAGGCCCGCGAGCACGACTTCTACCCGGAGTTCGTCGAGCTGGCCGGCAAGGTCAACCAGGCCCAGCCGGAGTTCTGCGTGCGCCGCATCGAGCGCTCGCTGAACGGGGCCGGGAAGCCGGTCAAGGGCTCGCGGATCCTGATCCTCGGCGCCGCCTACAAGCCGGGCATCGGCGACACCCGCGAATCGCCGGCGCTGCGGATCATCGCCCTGCTGCGCGACCTCGGCGCCGAGGTCTCCTACCACGACCCCTTCGTGCCCGAGCTGCCCGCCGAGGGGCTGGCGTCGGTAGACCTGCGGGACGGCCTCGCCGCCGCCGACCTCCTGGCGATCGTCACCGCCCACCCGAACGTCGACCACGAGGCGGCGGTGAAGGCGGTGCCGCTGGCGATGGACTTCCGCGGGATCAGCCGCAGATTCGACGCCGAGAACCTCGAGCGCCTTTAGGCGCTCCCGCCTCAGGCGCGCTCCAGGGGGGCCATGGTGAGCCCGGCGGACTCGAGCATCTCCCAGTAGTGCTCGGCGGGCTCGCGCGGGCCGGTCCAGACGATCGCCTGGCCCGAGTTGTGGATCTGCTCGGCGATCCGGTGGCCCTGATCGAGGCTCACCCCCGGCAGCACGCGGGCCAGCGTCTGCGCCACGTGGTCGAAGGTGTTGTGGTTGTCGTTGCGCACGATCACCCGCCAGTTCCCGCCCAGGCCTGAATCGGGTCCTGCGGTGCGCGGCTTCTCGATCGTCGCGGAGGACACGTCCGCGATTATGCACGGGACGGAAGGATGAGCAGGCCGAAGGACAGCCGCTTCCCCTACATGCCGGGGATCGACGCGATGCGCGCGCTCGCGGTGCTTGCCGTGTTCGGCTACCACGCGGGCCTCGACTGGGTCCCCGGCGGCTTCCTCGGCGTCGACGTCTTCTTCGTCATCAGCGGCTACCTGATCACCTCGCTGCTGCTGCGCGAGTTCCGCGGCACCGGCCACCTCGAGATCGGCCGCTTCTGGCTGCGCCGCGCCCGCCGCCTGCTGCCCGCCGTCGGCGTCCTGATCGCGGTGGCGATGATCGTCTCGGCGATCGCCGAGCCCTCGAGGATCGACCAGATCCGCGGCGACGCGCTCGCCTCGCTCTTCTACTTCGCCAACTGGCACTTCATCTTCGACCACACCTCCTACTTCGAACAGTTCGGCCGGCCGAGCCTCTTCACCCACCTCTGGTCGCTCTCGGTGGAGGAGCAGTTCTACCTCTTCTGGCCGCTGGTCTTCGCGGTCGGGATGAAGCTCTTCGGCCGCCGGCGCCTGCTGCTCGGGGTGCTCGCCGGGGCGATCGGCTCGGTGGTCCTCGCCTGGATCCTCTTCGACCCCGGCCACGACGCCTCCCGGATCTACTACGGCACCGACACCCACGCGATCGGCCTACTGGCGGGCGTCGCCCTGGCGCTGGTCTGGAGCCCTACCGAGCTCCGCCTCCCGTCCCACCACTCCGGCCCCTTGGTCGGACCGATCCTCGACGCCCTCGGCGTGGTCGCGCTCGGCTACCTGATCCTCAGCTTCGTCCACGTCCACGACTACGACCTGGCGCTCTGGCACGGCGGCTACGCCTGGATCGCGATCGCCACCGCGCTCCTGATCGCCGCCCTCGCCCACCCGGCGGCCCGGCTCGGCGGCATGCTCGGCCGGCCCGCCCTGCTCTGGCTCGGCCTGCGCTCCTACAGCTTCTACCTCTGGCACTGGCCGGTCCTGGCGATGACCCGGCCGAGCGTCGACATCGACCTGCCGCGCGGGATCCTGATCCCGCTGCAGCTGCTGGCCTGCCTGGCCCTCGCCGACCTCTCCTACCGCTTCGTCGAGCTGCCGTTCAACGGCAAGGCGAAGCTGCCGAAGATGCCCGACGACTGGCTCCGCGTCGCCCGTCCCGCCCTGCTCGCCATCGTCCTCGGGGTGATCCTGGTCGTCGGCTGGAGCGGCATCGTCAGCGCCGGCAGCTCGAATCCCGAATCGGCGGCCGCCTCGACCGCGACGGTGGCCAGGGTCCACGCGAAGCTGCCGCCGGCCGAACGAGACCCGACCCGGCCCGCGGGGGAAACGGGCAAAGGCGGCGGCGAAGCAGCGGGCCGGCGGCAGACGCACCTCCGCCCCGGCAAGCGCTGGCCGCGGATCATCATGCTCGGCGACTCGGTGATGATCGGCGCCGAGGAAAAGCTCGCCGCGCGGCTCGGGCCCGGCTTCTCGATGGACGCCAAGGTCGGCCGCCAGGCCGACGAATTCCTCGCGATCATCGAAAAGATCAAGCGCGGCGGCCACCACCCGGCGGCGATGGTGATCCAGTGGGGCAACAACGGGCCGCTCTACTCGGAAGACATGACCGCGCTGCGCAAGGCGACCACCAACGTCGGCCAGCTCTTCCTGATCTCAGACCACGCGCCGGTGTCGTGGCAGGACGAGTCCAACGAGGCGATCGCCGAAGCCGCGAAGCTCTGGCACGACACCACCGAAATCCCCTGGGCCAAGGCGGCCGAAGAAGGCGGCGAAAGCCTCTTTTGGGACGGCATCCACCTGACCCCGAAGGGCGCCGGCGTCTACGCCCGCCTGGTCAGCAAGGTCCTCCACGAAAAGATCCCCTTCCCCCGCAAGTGACCCCCGTCCCCCCGCAAGTGACCCCGTCAGCGGGCGCGGAAGGCGGTGCGGAGGGCGAGGTGGGGCTTGAGGATGTGGTGACGCTTCGGGGCGGCGCCGCAGTGGGAGCCGAACTCCTGGGTCCAGACGTGGGCGCCGGCGTGGCCTTCGAGGTCGCCGACCGAGAGGGCGACGCCGATCTGGGAGTAGCGGCCGAGCAGGTTGGCGCGGTGCTCGGGCGAGTGCAGCCAGGCGATGAAGATCTTGCGCACGCTGCCGAGGTCGCCGGTGCCCCAGGCGAGGTTCTCGCCCGCCCGCCAGCAGCTCGCCGCGAGGTAGCCGGAGCGCTGCATCCAGTAGGTGAACTGGCGCCCGCAGGCGAAGTGGCTGAAGCTGTCGCAGCGGAGCACGTCGTCGGTCTTGCGGACCGCGGAACGGTCGAGGCTGGTCGTGTTGCCGAGGTCACCGAGGCCCGCGTGCCGGCGGGCGAAGTTGGTCATGCAGCGCATCGCCTGCTCCTGCACCCCGGCAGGCTGCGCCACGTCGGTCTGGTTCGCGCAGACCGAGGCCGGCGCGACCAGGGCGCTCAACCGCCGGGCCTGGGCCGTGCCGGCGACCAGGGCGCCGACGAGCGTGAGCGCGGTGAGGGCGAGGAGGAGCTTGCGGGCCATGCAAGCTGACTCGCCAGGACCCCCACCTCGTCTTCGCCCCTAGGGCGATTTCTGGACGTTTGTACGAGGCGCTCGCCCAAAGCGCAAGCCCCCTTGCCGCGCCCCCCGGTGCGTTCGCACTTATCCCCGGTATCCGGGGATAAGTGC
>DATJUK010000077.1:0-3785 GCA_035502495.1 Solirubrobacterales bacterium | reverse complement strand
CGAGGAGGCGCCCTGTGGAGAGTTGCTCTCGCATAGCGAGAGCAACTCTCCACGGCACGGTGCCGAGCGGTGGGAGAGCGGTGTCGGATGCCACGTGATGGTGGAGTTCCGCGCGTCCCGGTGTCGATACGCGCGTCCCGGTGACTACCCGGCGTCCGGGTGGCGATCCGTGCGTCCCCCGTGATCCGCGCGCGTCTGGGTGCCGATCCGGACATCCCGGTGACGATCGGTGCTTCCCCGTCACGACCCCGGCGTCCCGGTGGCGATCGGCACGTTAGCGCCATGGACCTCTCGTCCCTACGGCGCCCTCCGTCCTTTGGCGCCTTGACGGCTCCCGTCCTTCTGACGCCTCCCGCCGGCTTGACGGCTCCCGTCCCGGCGCCCTCCGTGTCCTGGTGGCTTCCGTCGCCTTGACGGCTCCCGTCCCCCTTGCGGATTTCGTCGCTTTGACGCCTCGTCCCCCTGATGCCTCCCCGGCGTCCCTATGTCTCTCTCCCCGCAGACTCGCCCTCACGGCGGCGGCCTCAACCTGACCCTTTCCGCCGCGCGGAACCTTCGGGTGCCCGCCTCGCTAGGGTCGCCCCCGATGAAGGTCTGGGTCGATTGCACCGCCGCCGCGCACCCGTTGGTGCTGCGGCCGATCATCGAGCGGCTCGAGGCGCGGGGGGACGAGGTCTTCATCACCGCCCGCGAGTACGGGCAGACGGTCGGCATCCTTGACCGGCTCGGCATGCACTACACGGTGGTCGGCGAGCACGGCGGGGCCTCGCGGCTGGGCAAGGTGCGGGCGCTCGAGTCGCGCTCCCGCGCGCTGACCAAGGTGGTCTGGGCGCAGCAGCCGGAACTGGCGCTGGCGCACGGCTCGGTCGACCTGGCGGTGGTCAGCTACCTGCTGCGGATCGCCTCGGTGCAGATGCAGGACTACGAGTTCGCCAACCTCCAGCGCCAGATCGCCTTCCGCGCCGCCCGCCGCGTGTTGGCGCCGGAGGCGATCCCGGTCGACCGGCTGCGCAAGATCGGCGCCAAGCCGAAGAAGCTGGTCCGCTACCCGGGCCTGAAGGAGGAGTACTACCTCGCCGACTTCGTCCCCGACGCGGGGATCATCGACGACCTGGGCCTGGACCGGACCAAGGTGATCGTGGTGGTCCGGCCGCCCCCCGAGACCTCCGAGTACCACGCCCCCAACGACATCTACGCCGCCACCGTCAAAGCGCTCGCCGACGCCGACGGCGAGGTGCAGGCGGTGATCATCCCGCGCACCCGCCGCCAGGGCGAGGCGGCGCGCGCCCTCGGCGCCGCCAACCTGCTGATCCCGGAGCAGGCGATCGACGCCCAGAGCCTGATCGCCTGCGCCGACCTGGTGGTCAGCGCGGGGGGGACGATGAACCGCGAGGCGGTCGCCCTCGGCACCCCCGTCTACACCACCTTCAGCGGCAAGATGGGCGGCGTCGACGAGGTGCTGATCCACGAAGGCAGGCTGAAGGTCCTCGACGACCCGGCGGCGCTGCCGCTGGTCAAGCGCACCGATCCGATCGGCGTGCGAAATCCCCGCGACCCCGCCTTCCTCGTCCAGGCGGTGCTCGGCGCCGTCGCCGTTTACCCGTAACCTGAGCCGGGTCCGGGCCGCCGGACGCCCTCGCACCTCGAACAGACGCGGGACCCCAGACCTTGGCCGCGACCACCGACGCCGCACTCGCCTTCATCGCCGCCGCGGCGATCGCCTGGCTGTTGGTGCCCTACGCCGAGCGGCTCGCCTTCCGGGTCGGGGCGATCGACTACCCGAAGGCGCGCAGCCTGCACGAAAAGCCGATGCCGCGCCTCTCCGGCCTGGCGATCCTGGTCGCGGTCGAGGCGGCCGGGTGGATCTGGCTGCCGGGGGACTCGCAGAGCCGCTGGATCCTGATCGGCGCGGTGGCGATCGCCGCGGTCGGCGTGCTCGACGACATCTACGACCTGCCCGCGCTGCCGAAGCTGGTCGGCCAGGTGGCCGCGGCGCTGATCCCGGTGCTGGCCGGGGTGCGGGTGGAGAACCTGACCCTGCCCTTCCTCGGCGGCTTCGAACTGCACGGCTGGGGCTACCCGCTGACCGTGCTCGGGATCGTCGCCGTGGTCAACGTGATCAATTTCCTCGACGGCGTCGACGGGCTCGCCGCCGGGGTCTGCGTGATCGCCGCCGTCACCCTGGCGACGATCGCGCTCTCGCTCGAACGCAACTCGGCCGGCGTGCTGGCGGCGCTGACCGCGGGCGCCGCGCTCGGCTTCCTCCGCCACGGCTTCCCGCCCGCCTCCAGCTTCATGGGGGACACCGGCTCCAACCTGCTCGGCTACCTGCTCGCCACCGCCTCGGTGCAGGGAGCGCTGAAGACGAACGCAGTGATCGCCCTCGCCTTCCCCCTGATCGTGCTCGCGGTGCCGATCCTCGACACCGGCTTCGTCGTCGCCAAACGGCTCAAATACCGCCAGCCGATCTACCAGGCCGACGCCTGGCACTTCCACCACCGGATGGCCAACAAGGGCTTCAGCCAGCGGCGCACGGTCGCCTACCTCTACGCCTGGACGATCGTGATGTCGGCCCTCGCCCTCGCCCTGCGCTTCGTCCCCTACAGCGACAACCACGGCCATTTCCACGCCCTCTGGACCGCGGTGATGCTGGTCCTGATCGCCGCCGCGCTCGCCTACAGCGTGTATCTCGTCTACGTGCTGGAGATCCTCAAGCTGCGGCGCGGCAAGATCAATCCGGAAACGGGGGAGTTCGAAGCTCTTGAACTCGATTCAGATCCGTCCGAGCCAAAACCGACGGCAGGTAGTGGCAAGGGGCACTAACCCGCATCAGAAAGCCGTTTGTCGGCTTTTTTGGTTATAGTCGCGCTGCGCTCGCCGCCCAGAGGCGAGGGTGTCTATGTCTCCTCCTAAGCATGTCGACCTACTTGTGCTGGCCGCAGCGGCGGTGGTCTTCGTGATCGCCGGTTTCCCGCTGCTCGGCTACGCCGCCGCCGCCCTCGCCTGGCTCGCCCAGCGCGGGATCCAGGAGCTCGCCCAGCGCCGCTCCGGCGAAGCGCTGAAAGCCGGCAACCGCCAGCGGGCGATGGGGATCATCGGCGCCACCACGCTCGGCCGGGTCTGGCTGATGGCCACCGTGGTGCTGTGCGTCGGCATCGCCCAGCGCACCGCCGGGCTGTCGGCGGCCGTCCTCCTGGCCGCCCTCTTCACCATCTCGATGGCTTCGTCGGGCCTGGCCTATCTCCTCGAACCCGAAGGGCACGGCGTCGAACCGCGATGAAGACCAAGACGAAAGCCCTGATCGCCGGCGGCACCTGGCTGCTGATCGTCGTCCTGCTGCTCGTCATCTTCGGCAACGAAGGCAAGAACGAAGAGTTCAAACCGCAGAACGAGTTCAAGCTCCATCCCTGGATCTCGATCCACATCGGGCCGGTCGACCTCTCGATCAATCGCGCCGTCTTCTACCTGTTGCTGGCCAGCAGCCTGACCATCGCCACGATGGTCTGGATCTCGAAAAAGATGCAGCAGCGGCCGAACAAGACGCAGGCGGCGGTCGAGCTCGCCTACGACGTGGCGAAAAACAACATCACCCGCGGCAACATCGCCGACGCCAAGGTGGCGGCGCGCTGGTTCCCCTTCATCGCCGCCCTCTTCTTCTTCATCCTCTTCGCCAACATCATCGGCTACCTGCCGCTGCCGACCAACACCGGCGAGCACTTCAACGTCTTCGGCCTCGAAATCCCGACCTTCGCCATCTACGCGGCGACGGCGAACATCTCGATCCC
>DATJUK010000076.1:0-3961 GCA_035502495.1 Solirubrobacterales bacterium | reverse complement strand
TTTCCCCGGATACCGGGGAAAACTGCGAACGCACCAGGGGGCTGAGGCGCCCGGGGGGCGCCGGGCCGGCTTGAATTTCGGCGCCTGGGTACTTGAACCCGCGTGATCGCAGTCGTGGGAGCCACCGGGTACGTAGGCGGTCTTCTGGCGCGGCACCTCGCCGAAGGCGGGGAGGAGGTGGCGGCGCTGGCCCGGCACCCGGAGCGCGCCGAGGACCTGGCCGCGGCGGGCTGCGAGGTGCGCGGCGCCGACGTGCTCGAGGCGGAGACGCTCGGTCCCGCCCTGGAGGGCGCCGAGGTCGCCTACTTCCTCGTCCACGCGATGGGACGGGGCGGCGACGGCGACTTCGCCCGGCGCGAGCAGCAGGGCGCCCGCAACTTCGCCCGCGCCGCGGCCGCTGCCGGGGTGCGGCGGATCGTCTACCTGGGCGGCCTCGGCTCCGGCTCCGAACACCTCAACAGCCGCCACGCCACCGCCGTCACCCTGCGGGCCGGGGAGGTCCCG
Source organism: Solirubrobacterales bacterium (assembly GCA_035502495.1). GTDB lineage: Bacteria > Actinomycetota > Thermoleophilia > Solirubrobacterales > 70-9 > VAYN01. The sequence goes on along the minus strand of DATJUK010000076.1, from coordinate 3,457 downwards.
GTCGCCTACTACCGCGCCGCCGCGGTGATCGGCGCCGGCTCGGAGTCGTTCCGCACCGTCTATTACCTGGTCCGCCGGCTGCCCGCGATGGTGACGCCGAGGTGGACGACGATCCGCACCCAGCCGATCGCGATCGCCGACGTCGTCGCCGACCTCGCCGCCGCCACCGACCTCTCGCTGCCGCTCGACCGCGAGCTCCAGATCGGCGGGCCCGACGTCACCACCTACGGCGGCATGATCGACGAGCTGGCGCAGGCACTAGACCGCCGGCCGCCGCTGCGGGTGACGGTGCCGGTGCTCACCCCGCGCCTCTCCTCGCTCTGGGTCGGCCTCGTCACCCCGGTCGACACCGGCGTCGCCCGGCCGCTGATCGAGGGCCTCTCGCACGAGACCGTGGTCGACGACCCGAGCGGGATGGAGGCGCTCCCCGCCCGCCCGCGGATCCCGCTGGCGGAGGCGCTCCGCGACGCGGTCGAGGAGGTCGAGGCCGAGGAGGCGGCGCCTGCCTAGGCGGGATCAGGCCGCTCGCGCGGTGCCGGCGCAGGCCGCCTCGCGCGCCGCCGCCTCGCCGAGGAAGGGGACGAGCACCTCGTAGGTGAGGCTCGGTCGCAGGCTCGGCAGATCCTCCGTGCGCCCGGCGGCGACCTCGCCGTAGACGCGGGAGATCGCGGCGCCGACGGCGAGGCTGGTCGCCGGCAGCGGCTCCGGCTCCGGCAGCTCCGGGTCGAGCCCCGAGTCGATCACCGCGACGAAGCGGTCGAAGCCGGCCTCGAAGCGCTCGTGGAACTCCGGCCCGACGGCGGGCAGCTCGACCAGCAGGAAGCGCCCGGCGAGCGGGTCGGCGGCGAACCAGTCGAGCAGGGCGGCGATCGTCGCCCGGCAGCGCTCGACCCACTCGCCCGGCCCGGCGTAGGCGACCCGGACCTCCTCGACCAGGTCGTCGAGCAGCACCTGGTGGGCCTCCAGCACGCAGGCGCGGCGGTCCTCGAACAGTTCGTAGAAGGTCTCCCGGCCGACCCCGGCCGCGGCGAGGATCCTCGCCACCGTCGTCCCGTCGTAGCCGCGCTCGGCGCAGACCCGGGCGGCGGCGACGAGCAGGCGCTCGCGCTGCGAGCGGACCACCTCCTCGCGCGGCAGCCCGTGCCTGCCGCGCGGCAGCGACCGCGAGGCGTCCGTCGTCCGGCTCACGCCCGTCCCCCCGGCGACGGCGCGCCCTCGACCAGGCGCGCCTGGCGCAGCGCCTCCTCGTGGCCGGCGAAGGGGACGATCGCCAGGTAGACGACGTTCGGCGCCAGCGCCGGCAGGCGGTCGGCGCGCCCGGCGGCGACCTCGTGGAAGATCAGGAGCTGGGCGCGACCGAAGGCGAGCCCGGGGGAGGAGTGCTTGCGCGGCGCCTCCCCGGCCGCCGCCCAGATCCGCTCCAGCGCCGCGACCAGCATGCGGCTGTAGCGATCGACGCAGGCGGGGTCGACGCCGAGCACGTCGCCGCCCAGGACCAGCGCCACCTCCGGCTCGGCGGCGAACAGCTCGAGCGCGGCGGCGGTCCCCCGCCGGGTCGCCTCGGCGGGGGACTCGCACCCGGCCGCCGCCTCCGCCAGGGTCGCCCCGAGGCGTTCGACGCAGAGGGCGACGGCGGCGTCGAAGCAGTCGCGCTTGTCGGTGAAGAGCTTGTAGAAGGTGGTGCGGGAGACGGCGCCGCGGCGGACGAGGTCGGCGATCGTCGTCCCCGCGTAGGTCTTCTCGGCGCAGACGGCGACCATCGCGTCGAGGATGCGCCGGCGCTGCGACGGCGGCGTCAGGCCGTCGACGCCGAGACTGCTGCGGGAGCGGGCGGCGATTCCAGTACCCGAGTGTTTCTCCACCGTCCCATCTTCTCAGTCCCGGTGGGAGCGTGCAGGAGCCGCCCTGGCGCGCTCCTCCTCGGTGAGACCGGCGCAGGGGTTGGCGGGGCGCGAGGCGCCGCCCACGTAAGGCAGTTCGCCGGTCTCCTGGTACTCGAAGCGCAGCGAGTTGATCACCGCGCCGGCCATGATCCCGAGGCTCAGCAGGTAGAACCAGAGCAGCGCGATGAGGATGAAGCCGAGGGTCGAGCCGAAGCGCGAGAGGCTCGAGATGTTGGTCAGGTAGAGCGGGAAGAGCCAGTTGGCGAGGCCCGCGCCGATGGTGACGAAGAGCGCCCCGGGCCAGACCGAGCGCCACGGCACCGGCGCTTTCGGCACCGCCCAGTAGATCACCGAGCAGATGCCGAAGGTGATCAGCAGGGCGGCGCCGAGCAGCAGGATCTTGTCGAGTGCCTCGATCCCGGAGAGGCCGAAGGGGAGCTTGTCGGTGCTGGAGACGAGCGTGCTCTCCAGGGTCGGCACGAAGATCGAGAGGGCGATGAAGATGAGGACGACGCCGAGCATCGCGAACGAGAAACGCTTCTGCTCGATCCAGCCGCGGCAGGGGACGTGGTAGATGCGGCAGAAGGCGGTGTCCATCGCGCCCCAGAACGAGGCGCCGATCCAGATCGAGCCGACGAAGGCGGCGATCCCGATCGTCGCCGAGTTGTCCTCGATCCGTTCGAGCACGTCGCTCAGGGTCCCCGACTCGGTGTTGGGGAAGAGCCGCTGGAGGTCGGTCAGGACGCTCGTTTCGACCCCGTGGATCTTCAGCACCTGGCCGCCGATGAAGAGCACCAGCAGGGTGAACGGGAAGACCGCCAGCATCAAGTTGTAGGCGACCATCGCGGCCAGGCCGGTAACGTTCTCGCTGTAGGCGCGATGCCAAAAAGCGGCCAGCCAGGTGCGTTTGCGGTGGGGGTCTCTGGGCATTGACTTTACAAACTGAAGCGACTACAATCCGAACAAGCGTTTGACGTCTGTTTCAACGCTCGCCCAACGGGGCATTCGGCAACAGAGGCCTTTGATTCACTATTCGCGGACCAGTCCCCCGGTCCGCTTTTTCGTCGCGGGGCGCGACTTGCCGCCTTTCAAGGCATTTATACGCTCAGCGGATACCCATCAAGCGCTAGGGAAAGAAGTAGATACACGATGCTGGTAGCAGAGCTTCAGGAGTTGGAGGAGGTCAAAAACCTCATGAACCGCGGTCAGCAGCTCGGGGTGCTGACCTTTGGCGACATCGCCTCGGCGGTTTCAGAGGTCGATCTTGACGAGTCTGACGTCGAGGATCTTTACGGCCACCTCGAGAAATCGGGCATCGAGCTCGTCGAGGACATGGACCCCGCCCAGAAAGCGGCGGCGGAAGCCATGCCCGTGGACACCGGGAAAAAAGGCCGGCGGCGGCAGAAAACGACGCTCGACCTGAAACCCGACATGACCACCGATTCCTTGCAGCTGTTCCTCAAGGACATCGGCAAAGTCCGCCTGCTGACCGCGGCGGAGGAGGTCGAACTGGCGAAGCGGATCGAGCGCGGTGACCTCGATGCCAAGCAGAAAATGGTCGAGTCGAACCTCCG
>DATJUK010000075.1:0-10824 GCA_035502495.1 Solirubrobacterales bacterium | reverse complement strand
GGGGTGGGTCCTCCAAGACACTCAGCGCGAAGCGCGTCTTGGAGGACCCACCCCGGGTCCGTCCCGCATAACCGCCTAGACGAGGCCGAGGTTCGCGACCGCGTCGCGCTCCTCCTGCAGCTCCAGCACGCTCTTCTCGATCCGCTCGCGCGAGAAGTCGGGGACGTCGAGGCCCTGGACGATCGACCACTCGCCGCCGCTGCACTGACAGGGCATGCCGCAGATGATCCCCTCGCCGATCCCGTAGGAGCCGTCGGTCGGGACCGCCATCGAGACCCAGTCCCCGTCCGGCGTGCCGAGCACCCAGTCGTGGATGTGGTCGATCGCGGCGTTGGCCGCCGAGGCGGCGCTGGAGGCCCCGCGCGCGTCGATGATCTCGGCGCCGCGTTTGCCGACCCGGGGGATGTATTCCTCGGCGATCCAGACTTCGTCGTCGACCTGGTCCCAGGCGCTCTGCCCGTCGATCTTGGCGTTGACCAGGTCCGGGTACTGGCTCGGCGAGTGGTTGCCCCAGGCGGTCATGTTGGTCACCGAGGTGACCGGCTTGCCGAGCTTGTTGGCGACCTGGATCTTGGCCCGGTTGTGGTCGAGGCGCATCATCGCGGTGAAGCGCTCGCGCGGGACGTCGGGGGCGTTCGACATCGCGATCAGGGCGTTGGTGTTGGCCGGGTTTCCGACCACCAGCACCTTGACGTCGTCGGCGGCGCCGGCGTTGATCGCTTCGCCCTGCGGCTTGAAGATCCCACCGTTGGCCTCGAGCAGGTCGGCCCGCTCCATGCCGGGGCCGCGCGGCCGCGCGCCGACCAGGAGGGCGATGTTGGTGCCCTCGAAGGCCTGCTTGGGGTCGTCGGAGATGTCGACCCGGTGGAGCAGCGGGAAGGCGCAGTCGTCGAGCTCCATCGCGGTGCCCTCGGCGGCTTTCACCGCGGCGGGGATCTCCAGCAGGCTCAGCTCGACCGGGGTGTCGGGGCCCAGCATCTGGCCGCTGGCGATCCGGAACAGGAGGGCGTAGCCGATCTGCCCGGCGGCGCCCGTAACGGTGACCTTCACGGGGGTGCTCACTTTTGTCTCCTTAGGAGTCGGATTTCGGCGACGGCTAGGCCATCGCCCGCTGCAGGTTGTCGTCGATCGACGCCAGGAACTCCTGCGTGGTCTGGTACCCCTGGTCGCCGCCGACGAGCAGCGCCAGGTCTTTGGTCATCTTGCCTTCTTCGACCGTCTCGATGCAGACGCGCTCGAGGGTCTCGGCAAAGTCTGAGACGGCGGGCGTGCCGTCCATCCGGCCGCGGGCGGCGAGGCCGCGCGTCCAGGCGAAGATCGAGGCGATCGGGTTGGTGGAGGTCGGGTTGCCCTGCTGGTGCTGACGGTAGTGACGGGTGACGGTGCCGTGGGCGGCCTCCGCCTCGACCGTCTTGCCGTCGGCGGTCATCAGCACGCTGGTCATCAGGCCGAGCGACCCGAACCCCTGCGCGACGGTGTCCGACTGCACGTCGCCGTCGTAGTTTTTGCAGGCCCACACGTAGCCGCCCTCCCACTTCAGTGCGGCGGCGACCATATCGTCGATCAGCCGGTGTTCGTAGGTGATCCCGGCGGCCTCGAAGTCGGCCTGGAACTCGTCCGCGTACACCTCGGCGAAGAGGTCTTTGAAGCGCCCGTCGTAGCGCTTCAGGATCGTGTTCTTGGTCGACATGTAGACCGGGTAGCCGCGGTCGAGGCCGTAGCGCAGCGAGGCGCGGGCGAAGTCCCGGATCGACTCGTCGAGGTTGTACATCGACATCGCGATGCCGCCGGCGGGGAAGTCGTAGACGTCGAGCTCGATCGGCTCGGAGCCGTCCTTGGGGGTGAAGGCCATGGTGAGGGAGCCCTCGCCCGGCACCACCAGGTCGGTGGCGCGGTACTGGTCGCCGAAGGCGTGACGGCCGATCACGATCGGCTTGGTCCAGCCGGGCACCAGGCGGGGCACGTTGGCGATCACGATCGGCTCGCGGAAGATGACCCCGCCGAGGATGTTGCGGATCGTCCCGTTCGGCGAGCGGTACATCTCCTTGAGGCCGAACTCCTCGACCCGCGCCTCGTCCGGGGTGATCGTCGCGCACTTGACCCCGACCCCGTGCTCCTTGATCGCGTTGGCGGCGTCGACCGTGATCTGGTCGCCCGTCTCGTCGCGCTTCTCGATCCCGAGGTCGTAGTACTTCAGGTCGACGTCGAGGTACGGGAGGATCAGCTGCTCTTTGATGAACGACCAGATGATCCGGGTCATCTCGTCGCCGTCGAGCTCGACGACCGGGTTCTCGACCTTGATCTTCGCCATCGGCCGGCGATGCTATCTGTCCGGGCGCCTCGACGGGCCGGCCACGCAGCCGGCAGAATGGGTACCCGAATGGCAACCAGGGAGCTCCCGACCTTCGGCAACCACACCGTCGCCAACCAGCCGCCGCCGCTGGCCGACTACAACACTTTCGAGACGGACCGGGTGCTGGTCGAGGCGGTGAACCGGGAGGGCGCCGAGTGGGCGACCGAGCGGATCGCCGCGGTCGGCGAGTTCGCGGGCTCGGCGGAGGCGCAGGAGCTGGGCCGGCTCGCCAACGACAACGGCCCGAAGCTCCGGACCCACGACCGCTACGGCAACCGGGTCGACGAGGTCGAGTTCCACCCCGCCTGGCACGAGCTGCTCGGCACCGCGGTGCGCCACGAACTGCACAGCGCGCCCTGGAAGGACCCGCGGCCCGGCGCCCACGTCGCCCGCGGCGCCGCCTTCATGTGCTTCTCCCAGGCCGAGGCCGGGGTCGGCTGCCCGGTCTCGATGACCTACTCGGTGATCCCGGCGCTGCGTGCGCAGCCGGAGCTCGCGGCGGAGTGGGAGCCGCGGATCCTCAGCGACGCCTATGACCCGCGCAACGCGCCCGCGCCCGACAAGCGCGGCGCCCTCGCCGGGATGGGGATGACCGAGAAGCAGGGCGGCACCGACGTGCGCGCCAACAGCACGGTCGCCCGGCCGGTGAACGGCGGCGGGCCGGGCGCCGAGTACGAGCTGACCGGCCACAAGTGGTTCATGTCGGCACCGATGTGCGACGCCTTCCTCGTCCTCGCCCAGGCCGAGGGCGGCCTCTCCTGCTTCCTCTTCCCGCGCTGGACCCCGGACGGCGAACGCAACCGCTTCCGCCTGCAGCGGCTGAAGGACAAGCTCGGCAATCGCTCCAACGCCTCCAGCGAGATCGAGTTCGACGCCGCCGCGGCCTGGCTGGTCGGCGAGGAGGGCGCGGGCGTGCCGACGATCATCGAGATGGTCAACCACACGCGGCTCGACTGCGTGCTCGGCTCGACCACCGGGATGCGCGCCGGGCTCGCCCAGGCGATCCACCACGCCTCCAACCGCTCGGTCTTCGGCACCGTCCTGGTCGAACAGCCCCTGATGATGAACGTGCTCGCCGACCTGGCGGTCGAGTCGGAGGCGGCGACGATCAGCGCGATGCGCCTCGCCCGCGCCTACGACGAGGCGATCGCCGGCGACGCCGAGGCGCAGAGCCTGAAGCGCGTCGCCAACGCGGTGCTCAAGTACTGGATCACCAAGCGCGCCCCGGCCCACGCCGGCGAGTGCCTCGAGTGCCTCGGCGGCAACGGCTACGTCGAGGAGTCGGGGATGCCGCGCCTCTTCCGCGAGAGCCCGCTGAACTCGATCTGGGAGGGCAGCGGCAACGTCCAGTGCCTCGACGTCCTGCGGGCGATGGTGAAGAGCCCGGCCTCGGTCGAGTCCTTCTTCGCCGAGGTCGCCGACGGCGCCGCGATGGAGCCGCGCCTCGCCGCCTTTGCCGGCGAGCTGCGCGACGAACTGCCCGGCGACGTGGCGACGATCGAGACCCGCGCCCGCCGCCTGGTCGAGCGCATGGCCCTCGCCCTCCAGGCCTCCCTCCTGGTCCGCTACGGCGACGAAGCGGTGGCCGACGCCTTCTGCGCGAGCCGGCTGAGCGGCGATTGGGGGCGGGCGTTCGGCACCCTGCCGGCGGGCGTTGACTTCGCCCGCATCATCGAGCGCCACGCGCCGGTCGGCTAGGGCGCGAGGAGACGGACGAGGGCGCTCCCCGCCGGCGAGGGTCCGGAGGGACGGCCGAGGGACGCGGCCTTCTCGGCGGCGACCCTGGCGGGCTGAGGCCGCCGCCGAGAAGGCCGGGATTTGATCGACGGCCGGGGGTTCGGGCGGTTGCGGCACAGAGTTGCCGGGAATCTCAGCCGGTCAGGAGTGGCGTGGTTAGTTATCCACGTGTGCGGGGGATTTCTAACCACGCAGATTTCTAGCGTCGAATCGCCGGCACCGCCGGGACGCGACGGCTCCGGTGCGGTTTGTCCGTCGAACCTCCCGTCGCCGATTGGTCCGGCACTGGGACTCGGGGATTGGAGCTCAGGCGCGGCTTTGCGCGTCGCGGAGGGCGCGGCCGACCTGCTCGACGGTGATCACGCCGCTGAGGCGGCCTTCGGCATCGACGGCCATCAGGGCGCCGAGGCGGCGGAGGTTCTGGTTGGCGAGCAGGCTGTCGAGGGGGGTGTCGTCGCGGACGAAGAGGCCGCGGTCGGCGTCGACGATTTCGCTGACCCGGGAGCCGGCGCGGGAGACCTCGGGGACCTCGTCGGCGTCTTCGCGGTTGAGCAGGCCGAGGAAGCGGTGGGCGGCGTCGACCACCGGGAACCAGGGCCAGCGGTAGCGGAGGAAGTACTCGTCGAGGGCCTGCTCGATCGAGATCTCGCCGGGGATCGTGACCGGTTCGCGGTCCATCACGTCGGCGACCGAGATGTCGTGGATGTGGCCGCTCATCCGGGTCTGGATCGCGGCGCCGCGGGCGGCGCCGTTGATCACCATCCCGATCAGCCCCAGCCAGATGCCGCCGAAGGTGCCGAAGATCGAGTCCGTCAACACCATGTAGACGCCGGCGGCGATGAAGAACCAGCCGAAGGCGCGGCCGAGGTCGGCGGCGAACCTGGTGGCCGCGTTGCGGTCCCCGGTCACCTTCCAGGCGATCGACCGGGTGACGCGGCCGCCGTCCATCGGGAAGGCGGGCAGCAGGTTGAAGATCAGCAGCAGGAGGTTGATCGAGCCGAGCCAGGCGACCATCGCCAGGACCCCGGTCGAGCCGGAGCTGGTCTCGACCAGCGCCGACTCGCGGAAGTCGTGCCAGCCGCCGGCCAAGACGCCGCCGATCGTGCAGGCGGCGAAGATCAGGAAGGTCACCGCCGGCCCGGCGAGGGCGATCCGCGCTTCCACCCCCGGGCTGTCGGCTTCGCGGTCCATCCGCGCCATGCCGCCGAAGATCCAGAGCTGGATCGAGTGGATCCCGATCCCGTTGCGGGTGGCGACGACGGCGTGCCCGAGCTCGTGCAGGAGGATCGAGCCGAAGAAGCCGGCGGCGCTGGCGAGGCCGAGCAGGAAGGGCGTGGTCGACCCGGCCGAGCTGCCCAACAGGTCGCTGTAGAAGTTGGACATCCAGAAGATGACCAGGAACAGGATCAGGAACCAGGACCAGTCCACGGCGATGCGGATGCCGCGGATGTGGAACAGGGTTATCGAGCCGCCACCGAACACATCTCAATGGTAAGCGGGTAGCGTGGCCGGCCACATGGCCAGTCACACAAACGGCACACCTTTGGCGCAGGCGGTCGGCGCTCCCGACCAGGCCTGGCTGCGCGCCCGCCTGGAGGAACTGGAGCGGATCTACCGCCCCTCGGCCTCGGAGGGCGAGCGGCGCGCGGCCGAGTGGCTGGTCGGCCGGTTCCGCGAGCTCGGCGCCGAGGCGCGGATCGAGGCGGCGCCCGCCCACGGCACCTACTGGTGGCCGCTCGGGATCGGCACCGCGCTCGGGGCGCTCGGCGGGATCGCGACGCTGCGCGGCCGGCGCCGCCTCGGCGGCGTCCTCGGCGCGCTGGGCGCGGCCGGGATCGCCTCCGACTTCCCGCCCCACCGGCGCCGCCTGCGGGCGCCGCTGCCGAAGCGCACCACCTACAACGTCGTCTGCGAGATCGGCGACCCCGCGGCGGAGCGGACGATCGTGATCAGCGCCCACCACGACTCCGCCCACTCCGGGATCGTCTTCCACCCGGCGCTGCCGAAGATCGGCGACCGCCTCGGGATGATCGAGAACGCCGAGACCAGCCCGCCGCTGATGGCGCCGGTGATCGGCGGGCCGGCGCTGGTCGCCCTCGGCGCGCTCACCCGGATCAAGGCGCTGACCAAGCTGGGCACGGTCCTGGGAGTGGGCGCGACCGCGGCGATGGCCGAGATCGGCGCCCGCAAGGTCGTCCCCGGCGCCAACGACAACGGCACCGCGGTGGTCTCCCTGCTGGCGCTGGCGAAACGGCTGGCCGAGCACCCCGCCCCCGGCGTCCGCGTGATCCTCCTCTCGGCCGGCGCCGAGGAGTCCTTCAGCGAGGGGATCAAGGCCTTCGGCGAGCGCCACTTCGAGGAGCTGCCCCAGGCGAGCACCTTCTTCCTCGTGCTCGAGTCGACCGGCTCCCCGCACCTGCTGGTCCTGCGCGGCGAGGGCTTCCTGAAGATGTACGACTACCCGGCGCCCGCGCTGGAGCTGCTCGACGACGCCGCCGCCGAGCTCGGCATCTGGCTCTACCCCAACCTGCGCCTCCACAACGGCACCGACGGGCTCGAGGCGCTCGCCGCCGGGTACGAAGCGGCGGTGATCGCGGGCTGCGACGACCTCAAGCAGCCGTCGAACTACCACTGGCCCAACGACCTCGCCGAGAACGTCGACTTCGACACCGTCGCCGACGGGATCCGCCTCGCCGAGGCCGCCGTCCGGCGGCTCGTCGCGCGCTCCGCCTGACCCCCTCCCGCCGGGTGCCGTGCAGTGTGATGGATTAGGCGAATCCCGACTACCTGGTCGGAATTTCCGTCTATAGCATCCGGCCTCGTGCCATCCCACGACGTACTCGTCATAGGGGCCGGGCTCGCCGGCCAGCGGGCCGCCCTCGCCGCCGCGGAGCAGGGCGTCTCAGTGGGGATCGTTTCCAAGGTCCACCCCGTCCGCTCCCATTCAAACGCCGCCCAGGGTGGCATCAACGCGGCGCTGAACCCTGACGACACGTGGGAGTCCCACGCGTTCGACACCGTCAAGGGCTCCGACTACCTCGGCGATCAGGACGCGATCGAAATCATGGCCCGCGAGGCGCCGGAAGAAATCCTCCACATGGAGCACCTCGGGGTCACCTTCCACCGCAACGCGGAAGGCAAGCTCGGGACCCGCGCCTTCGGCGGCGCCTCCGCCGCCCGCACGTACTACGTCGCCGACATCACCGGCCAGGCGATCATGCACGTGCTCTACGAGCAGCTGATGAAATATTCGGAGCAGATCACCCGCTACGAGGAGTGGTTCTCCTCCTCGCTGGCGATCGACGAGAACGGTGAGTGCTGCGGGGTCGTCACGCGCAACGTCGCCGACGGCTCGATGGAGCTGTTCGGAGCCAAATCGGTGATCCTCGCCACCGGCGGCTCCGGCCAGATCTGGAAGCCGACCACCAACGCCCTGATCTGCACCGGCGACGGCATCGCGATGGCCTACCGGGTCGGCGCGAAGCTGATGGACATGGAGATGATCCAGTACCACCCGACCACGCTGGCGGGCAAGGGATTCCTGATCACCGAGGGCGCCCGCGGCGAGGGCGCCCTGCTGCTGAACAAGAACGGCGAACGCTTCATGGAGAAGTACGCGCCGAACAAAATGGAGCTCGCCTCGCGCGACGTCGTCTCCCGCGCCGAGCAGACCGAGATCAACGAGGGCCGCGGCTTCCCCGACGGCACCGTCGCGCTCGACATCACCGTGGTGCCGAAAAAGCGCATCCACGAGGCGCTGCGCGAGATCGTCCTCGTCGGCCGCGACTTCGCCGGCGTCGACATCACCCGCGAACCGATCCACATCAAGCCGGGTAACCACTACACGATGGGCGGGGTCAAGACCGACGTCGAGGGCCGCACCGACATCCCCGGCCTCTACGCCGCGGGCGAGGCGGCCTGCGTCTCCGTCCACGGCGGCAACCGCCTCGGCGCCAACTCGCTGCTCGACACGCTGATCTTCGGCAAGCACTCCGGCCGCGACGCCGCGGCGCGGGCGCTGCGGACCGACTGGTCGAAGCCCTCCGGCAAGGTGCTGGAGGACGAGCAGGCGATGGTCGACGACATCAACGGGCGCGAGAAGGGCTCCGGCCGGCGCGTCTCCGAGATCAAGCTCGAGCTGGGCCAGACGATGGACTCGAAAGTCGCCGTGTTCCGCGACGAGGCCGGGATCACCGAAGCGCTGGAGACGGTGCGCCGGCTCAAGGAGGAGGCGAAGACCGCCTACATCGACGACCACGGCAGCGTCTTCAACCAGGACCTGATGGGGGCGATCGAGCTCGGCTACATGCTCGACTGCGACGAGTGCTCCTGCATCGGCGCGCTGGAGCGCAAGGAGAGTCGCGGCGCCCAGTACCGCACCGATTACCCGGAGCGCAACGACGAGGAGTGGCTCAAACACATCAACCTCGAGAAGACCGAGGACGGCCCGGAGATCTCCTACTCAGAGGTCACGATCACCCAGTGGCAACCGGAAGCGAGGACGTACTGATGGCCGACTACACGATCAAAGTCCGGCGCTACCAGCCGGAGTCAGGCGAAGCCGCCTACTGGGAGGAGTTCAACGTCGAGCTCGACCCCTCGCTGTCGGTGCTCGACGGCCTGCTGCAGGCGAAGGACCGCGACGACGGCTCGCTCGCCGTGCGCTGCTCCTGCCGGGCGGCGATCTGCGGCTCCTGCGGGATGAAGATCAACGGCCAGTCCGGGCTCGGCTGCCAGACCCAGATCGGCGAGGCCCAGGAGCAGGCGAACAAGATGGCCGCCGCGACCGGCAAGTCGGCCGCCGAGGCGAGCAGCCCGGTCGGCGTCGAGGCCGACCACAGCGGCCTCCACACCGGCCACGCCCACACTGCGACGACGACCGCCGCGGTGCCCATCGTGATCGAGCCGATGGGCAACATGCCGGTGATCAAGGACCTGGTCACCGACATGGAGTCGACCCACTGGACCAAGATCCGCCGCGTCACGCCCTGGCTCCTCCCCTTCGGCGAGCCGCCGGAGCGCGAGTACATCGTCGAGCCGGAATCGATGGTCGACATCACCCAGTCGATGGCCTGCATCCAGTGCGGCGCCTGCGTCTCCTCCTGCCTCTCGATGGAAGTCGACCCGCTCTTCATCGGCCCGGCGGCGCTGGCCAAGGCCTACCGCTTCGTCGGCGACCCGCGCGACGCGGAGACCTCGGAGCGGCTGGCCGACCTGGCGCAAGACCCGCACGGGATCTACGACTGCACCCACTGCTTCAGCTGCGTCGACGCCTGCCCCAAGGGCGTGGCGCCGATGGATCAGATCATGCGCCTGCGCCGCAAGGCGGGCGAGAACGGGATCGACGACCCGAACTCCGGCCACTCCCACGAGATGGCCTTCGTCAAGATCATCGAGAAGAAGGGCACCCTCGACGAGAGCATGCTGCTGCAGGAGTCCTTCGCGCCCGGCGTGCTCGGCAAGCTGATGCCGACGAAACGGGCGATCAAGGAAATGATCGGCTCGCTGCCGACCGCGGTGCGCGGCGTCAAAGCGGGCAAGATGCGGTCGCTGCGCAAGCTGATCCCCGGCGCCCACCACAAGCTCCCGGACGGTGCCCAGGACGAGGTGAAGGCGATCTACAAGCACGCCGAGGAGCACAACGAGGAATTCAACCTGTACATCAAGGGCGAGGAGGGCGACGAGGAGGCCGCGGTCGAGGAGCGCCTCGAGCCAGCCTCCGCCCCGGGAGCCGAGGAGGCCTCCAATGGCTGATCAGATCAAAGTCGCCTACTGGCCCGGCTGCGTCTCGCGCGGCTTCACGCCGGAGCTGCACGGGTCGATGGCCCTGGTCGCCCAGAAGCTGGGGATCGAGCTGGTCGAACTCGACCGCGCCAACTGCACCGGCGCCGGGGTGATCGCCGAGCACAACCAGGAGCTCGCCGACACCCTCAACGCGCGCACCTTCGCGCTCGCCCAGCAGACCGGCCTCTCGATGATGAACATCTGCTCGACCTGCCAGGGCGCCCAGTCGGAGTGCCAGCAGCGGCTCGACGCCGACTCGCAGTACCGGGCGCACGTCAACGAGGCGCTCTCCGGCCAGGGCCTCTCCTACGAGAAGTCTGCCGACGGCTCCTGGAACAACAAAAACTTCCTCTGGCTGCTGGTCGAGGACTACGGGCTCGATCGCCTGCGGTCCCAGGTCGTGAGGCCGCTCTCCGGCCTGCGCGTCGGCCCCTTCTACGGCTGCTACATCGTGCGGCCGAAGGAGCGCCTCGGCTACGCCAAGTACCCGGACCGCGACATCTACCTGGAGAAGGTGATCGAGGCGGTGGGCGGCCAGATCGTCGAGTACGACGGGGCGCGCAAATGCTGCGGCTTCCCGGTGATCACGATGAACCGTGAGACCAGCCTCACCCAGGCGGGCACCCACGTCGGCGACGCGATCGACGCCGGCGCCGACTGCCTGGTCACCCCCTGCCCGCTCTGCCACCTGAACCTCGACCTGCAGCAGCCGGAGGCGGCCAAGGTCGTCAACCGTGACCTCGGCCTGGCGGTCCTCCACCTGCCGCAGCTGGTCGGCCTCGCCCTCGGCGCGACGCCGGAGGAGCTGGGGATGGACCAGCACGTCGCCTCGACCAAGTGGGTCCAGGAGCGCCTCACCGCGGTCCCGGCGTAGCGCCTGCCGGGCGCCCGAAAGGAACCGCGCGGCGCCCCCCACCCCCGGTGAGTTCGCACTTATCACCGCTATGCGG
>DATJUK010000074.1:0-19071 GCA_035502495.1 Solirubrobacterales bacterium | reverse complement strand
CCGCTATGCGGTGATAAGTGCGAACTCACGGGGCGGGGGCGGGGGTGGGGGCGGGTTCCGGGCCCAGTTTTCTACCGACCCCCGACTCCGCGGCCGTGCCGGATGAGGCCGGTCGTCCAGGGCCGGTCAGCTCAGGCGCTGCGGATCAGCTTCTTGTTGACGAACTCGTCGGCGCCGAAGCGGCCCAGCTCGCGGCCGAAACCGGAGCGCTTGAAACCGCCGAAGGGGAGCTCCGGGCCGTCGGCGACCGCGCCGTTGATGAAGACCATCCCGGCTTCGATCTGGTCGGCGATGCGCTCGGCCTGGTCGGGGTCGTTGGTCATCACGTAGGAGCCGAGGCCGAACTGGGTGTCGTTGGCGAGCGCCACCGCCTCCTCCTCGGAGCCGACCTTGTAGACCTGGGCCACCGGGCCGAAGAACTCTTCCTGGGAGGCGTCGTCGCCGGGCTTGATCCCGGTGAGGATCGTCGGTTCGAAGTAGTTGCCGTCGCGCCCGCCGCCGATCAGGACCTCGGCCCCGCCCTCGATCGCCCGCTTGACCTGGTCCTCGAGCCGGTCGGCGGCGATCTTCGAGGAGAGCGGGCCGACCGCGGTGTCCTCGGCGCTCGGATCGCCCAGCTTCGCCGCCTCCATCTGCTCCCGCAGCTTGACCAGGAAATCGTCGTAATACCGGTCGCTGACGATGAAGCGCTTCGCCGCGTTGCAGGCCTGGCCCGTGTTCCCCAGCCGGGCCGCGGCGGCGGTCTGGGCCACCGCGTCGAGGTCGTCGGTGGCGAGGACGATGAACGGGTCAGACCCGCCCAGCTCGAGCACCACCTTCTTCAGGTTGCGCCCCGCGATCTCGGCGACGGCGGCGCCCGCCCGCTCCGACCCCGTCACCGAGACGCCGTGCACGCGCGGGTCGGCGATCACCCACTCGATCTGGTCGTTGGTCGCGTAGATGTTCTCGTAGGTGCCGTCGGGAAAGCCCGCCTCGTCGAAGATCTGCTGCATCGCCGCCGCCGATTCCGGGCACTGCGGCGCATGCTTGAGGAGGATCGGGTTGCCGATCACCAGGTTCGGGCCGGCGAAGCGGGCCACCTGGTAGTAGGGGTAGTTCCAGGGCATGATCCCGAGCAGCGTCCCGTAGGCGCTCCGTCGCACCATCGCGGTGCCCTGCCCGCCGAGCAGCTTGATCGGCTCGTCGGCCATCAGCTCCTCCGCGTTGTCGGCGTAGAAGTGGTAGATCGCGCCGCAGAACTGGACCTCGCCGACCGCCTGGGCCTTCGGCTTGCCCATCTCGCGGACGATGATGTCGGCGAGCTCGGTCGCGCGCTCCTGGTGCAGATCGCCCACCTTGCGGACGAGGGCGGCGCGCTCCGCCACGGTCGAGGAGCCGGACCACGACTTGTAGGCGGCGTCGGCGCGGCCGATCGCGGCGCGGAGCTCCTCGTCGGTGATCGTCGGGTACTCCTTGACCTGCTCCCCGGTGGCGGGATTGACAACGGCGTAATCGCTCATCTTGGTTCCTCGCGGCTGAAGTTTGGATCGCTGGCTAGAAAGCTTTCTAAGGCTTGTTAGAAACGTATCAGGTAGGGGTCGGACGGAGAGAGCGCCCCGGCGGACCGGGGCGCTCTCTCCTACTTCCCTGCGCGGGTCCACCCCGCGCCGCCCTATCCGGCGGCGGGGGCGGGCGGCGCGCCGCCGGGCGCGGGGGGAGTGCCCGGGGTCGCCGTCGCGGCTGCCACCGGCGCGGGCACCGGGGGCAGGTCTTCGAACTCGTGCGGCGGGCCGGAGCCCCAGTCGGCTTCGTCCAGCCCCTCGACCTCCTTGTCGCGGTCGACCCGGAGGCCGATCGTCTTCTCCAGCAGGAGGATCAGCACCAGCCCGCTCGCGGCCGAGATCCCGAGGGTCACGACGACCCCGAGCAGCTGGTGGCCGAAGGTGATCGAGGCGTGCTGGAACGCGTAGTCGCCTTCGGTCAGTTCGAAGTAGCCGCCGGTCGCCTTCCCGGCCCCGGCGATCCCCGCCGCGAGCGCCGCGTAGACGCCGCCGCAGAGGGCCAGCGGGACGATCTTTTTGTCGTCGATGCGCAGCCGCTGCATCATCAGGTAGCCGCCGTAGACGACCAGCGGGGCGATCAGCGAGATGACCAGGATCCCGAGCGGCTTGGCGATGTCGTAGGAGGTCGAGCAGCCGATGTAGCCGGCCACCGGCCCGAGCAGCGCCATGATCGGGTTCTTGGTGATGTAGGAGATCGCGAAGCCGGTGATCGCGCCGCCGATGAACGACATGAAGACGTTCTCCAGCACCAGCCCGAACCCGGAGTTGGTCATCGAGATGCCGAAGTAGCCGGCCCCGGGGACGATGTAGCCGCAGCCGAGGGCCAGGAACGGGACGCAGAAGAGCGCCAGCCCGACGCCCGCGGCGGTCAGTCCGAGGTTGTGCGGTTTATGGCTCAGCAAGCCGGTCCCCGGCCGCGACGGGTCGATTTTCTCGTCGAAGAAGGCGCCCACTCGCGGGCCGGCGCGCCAGGCGATGATCAGCGCCCAGGTGCCGACGAAGATGTAGAGCGAGAAGGTGCCGAGGTAGTCGTGGACGCCGATCTTGTCCAGCGGCCCCACCGAGCCCCAGGTGAGGTAGAGCAGGATCGGCATGACGATCGTCCCGGCGACCCCGGCGATGATGTTCATCGGCAGGTGCTTGACCCGCTCCAGGCCGGCCGAGTGCAGCAGTGCCCCGCCCGCCATCGCGTAGGCGACGAAGAAGACGAGAAACACCTGGAAGACGTCGTTCTCCGGTGCGAGTTCGGGATTCAGCGCCTGCGGCAGCGAGGTGGCGTTGACGCCGCCCGCCCACCATTGCGAGATCGCTTCCCCCCAGGGCTTGGGTATGCCGAACGCCTGGTAGAAGCTGACCTGCCAGATCGCGTAGCCGATCAGGAACATGCCGAGGCCGGCGGCGAACGCCGAGGCGAACTTCCCGATCCAGGCGTCGAGCAGGTTTTTCCGCTGGACCAGGCCGGCGTCGATGAATCCGACCGCGACGACGAGCAGAAACAGCGTGACGGTCGCGATCGCGTAGAAGATGTCGGCCTGGAAGATGTTCGTCGACACCTGTTCTTTGAAGAAATCCGCTGCGCCGAGGACGAGCGGAATGTGGACATCCATGGCTACTCCTCCGAGTAGTTGGTGGGCTGGGCTGGACGACGACGCCCGTCAGCCTCGTGAGTCCATCCCCCGCAAGGTCCGGTACTCGCGGCTCCCTTCACCCCCGCCCCGGACGCGAAGCAGCCGCGCACCTGGAGGGGTTGCTGATCACTGGGCGACACTAGAAATGATTATGTCTCAGATCGCGCGAGCTATGTCAAGCCGCACTGGCAAAGGCTTTGCCGCTTATAGATCCCTTTCAGGCGCGCAAATCCCGAAAAATCCGCTTGCCGATGCGGCTGACTCGAATAGGCTCTCCCCATGAACATGTCGAACCGTTTCTGCCACTTCGGGGGGTGGAGCGACCCCCCGTCATCCCGAGAGCAGGCGGCGCGCCGTGGCGGCGAACGCGACGCGGAGGGCGGGCAGGACGAGCGCGGGGCCGGGGCGGAGCCGGCAGGGACCGAGCGAGCGGCAAAGGCCGGGGGCGAGCTCGCAGGTACCGCCGGGCCGGCGGGGGCCGAGCGCTGGATCGGCCGACCGGCGCGGGCCGCGGACTTCGACGCCTGGGATGAGCTCTTCGCCGGCTACTGCGACTTCTACGAGCGCCCGTCCACCCCCGAGCACCGCCGCCGCGTCTGGTCCTGGATCGAGGCCGGGACGATCCGCTGCCTGGTCGCGGTGCCGATGGCGATCGGAGATGGTGGACCGGGTGAGGACAAGGGGGGCGACGAAGGCAACAGAGGCGACCGAGGCGACGGAGGGAAGGAAGACGACGAAGGAGCGAGCGCGGCGGAGTCGCCCGGGTCGGCTCCGCGGCGCGATGACGACCCCGCGCGGCCTGACCCCCCCTCGGCGCGGGCGGACCGTCGCCCGATGGGGCTCGCTCACGTCCGCCCCATGCCGAGCCCCCTGCGCGGCACGACCACCGGCTTCCTCGACGACCTCTTCATCGCCCCTGCCGCCCGCGGCACCGGCGCCTTCGAGTGCCTGGTCGCCGCGATCCGCGACCTCGCCGTGGCCGAGGGCTGGCCCCAGGTCCGCTGGATCACCGCCGCCGACAACGCCCGCGCCCGAGCGGCCTACGACCGCGTCGCGACCAAGACCGACTGGGTCACCTACCAGCTCGACCCCTGAGCGCAGCCCGACCCGCCGGAGCGGCGCCGGAGCTCAGGGCGCCCGCTCGAGGAGCGCTCGGAGCTCGTCGAGTCGCGGTGGCGAGACCTGGCCGTGGGAGGCGACCACGTGCGCGGCGGCGGCGTTCGCCCAGCGGCAGGCCTCGACCGGGTCGAGCCCGCGGGCGAGCGCCGCGACGAAGGCGCCGACGTGGGTGTCGCCGGCCCCGGTCGTGTCGATCGCCTCGGCCGGGAACGCCGGCACCGACACCGGCTCCTCGCCCCGCTCCACCACCACGCACCCCTCGGCTCCCATCCGCACCACCACCCCTACCGACGCGGCCCCGGCTCCCCCTGGAAGAGCCGGAGTGCGGGCCGCATGTCCGCTTGTCGGCTCATCGCCGCCGGGGGCGGAGCGCTGGCGGACGGGATGAGCGGGGGGCGGGGAGTCGACGGGCGGTGGGGGATCGGCGGCGAGCCGACCGAGGGCGGCGGTCGCGGCGGCGGCGGGGTCGTCCTCGCCGGTCAGGGCCGTGGCCTCGGCGGCGTTCAGGCTCAGCCAGCGGGTCGCGTCGAGGACGGCCCCCAGGGCAGCGGCATCGATCTTCGCGATCAGCGGCCCGGGGTCGAAGACCAGGTGGTCGGGGCGGACCCGGCGGACCCAGTCGACCAGGCCGGCGGCGTGCGGATAGAGCAGCTCGTAGCCGTTGACGTAGACCACGTCCCCGGGGCCCGGGGCCAACGCGTCGAAGTCCTCGCTCTGGACCATCGACTCGACTCCCTGCACGGTCACCATCGTCCGCTCGCCGCCGGCGTCGACCAGCACCAGGCAGACGCCGGAGCTCCCCGCGCGCGGCTCGGGGAAGAGCAGCTCGATGCCCTCCTCGCGGAGGGCGCGCCGCGCCGCGTCGGCGATCGGATCGCTCCCGAGCACCCCGGCGAGCGCCGTCGGCATCCCCAGCCGCGCCGCCGCGGCGACCACGGCGAAGCCGCCGCCGAGGGTCTGGCTGAAGCCGCGCGCCAGGGTGTCGGCGCCGCGCTCCGGCACCGCGTCGACGCTCACCACGAGGTCAGCGAGCAGGCCACCGAAGGAGATCAGCACGGGCTGTAGTCTGCCTCAATCCCATCGAATTTCGAAAATTCGCGGCTGGGGACCGCCGCCCAGCACGCCGTCGAACACCTCCGTCACACCTTCATCGCCGGGGAGCTGAAACCGGGCGAGCGGGTGCGCCAGGAGGAGATCGCCGAGCGGCTCGGGGTGAGCCTGGCGCCGGTGCGCGAAGCGCTGGCGGTGCTCGAGCAGGAGGGCCAGCTGACCTACCGGCCGCGGCGGGGGTACTTCGTCACCGAGCTCGACCTCGACGACCTGCGCGAGATCTATGGCCTGCGCCGGCTGGTCGAGGGGCGGGCGGCGCGCGGGGCGCTGCCGCAGCTCGACGGCGACGCCCACGAGCGGATCGCCCT
This sequence comes from Solirubrobacterales bacterium, assembly GCA_035502495.1. GTDB lineage: Bacteria > Actinomycetota > Thermoleophilia > Solirubrobacterales > 70-9 > VAYN01. The sequence continues at coordinate 13,365 of DATJUK010000074.1, read as the reverse complement.
CGCCGCCCAGGACTGCGAGGCGGCGGTCGAGCGCGGCGACGTCACCGCCGAGCTCGAGGCCAACCGACGCTTCCACTTCGCCGTCCTCGAAGCGCCCGACCAGGTGCACACGATGCGCGTCGTGCGCCTGCTCTGGGACTCGACCGAAACGTACCGGGCGCTCTACTACAACGATCCGGCCGACCGGGTCGACTCGCTGGAAGCCCACGCGCGGATCATCGACGCGGTGAAAGTGGGCGACGCCGACGCGCTGGTCGCCGAGCTGGACGCCCACCGCGAGACGGCCCTCGACCGCCTCACCGAGTTCCTCCCCGGCTGACCCCGGGGGCTAGCGGAAGGCGCCGATGCCGGTGAGGGTTTCGCCGAGCACGAGGGCGTGGACGTCGGCGGTGCCCTCGTAGGTCACCACGCTCTCGAGGTTGTTCATGTGGCGGATCACCGGATACTCGAGCGTGATCCCGTTGGCGCCGAGCACCTGGCGGGCGGTGCGGCAGACCTCGAGCGCGGCGTCGACGTTGGCGAGCTTGCCCATCGAGACGTGCTCCGGCCGCAGCGCGCCTTCGTCCTTGAGCCGGCCGAGGTGCAGCGCCAGCAGCGTGCCGCGGTTCACCTCCACCGCCATCTTCGCCAGTTTCTGCTGCTGGATCTGGAAGCCGCCGATCGGGCGGTCGAACTGGGTCCGCTCCTTGGCGTAGGACAGGGCGGCTTCGAAGCAGGAGCGGGCGGCGCCGATCGCCCCCCAGACGATCCCGTAGCGGGCCTCGTTGAGGCAGGAGAGCGGGCCTTTCAGCGAGGCGACCTCCGGCAGCCGCGCCGAGTCGGGCAACCGCACTTCGTCGAGCAGCAGCTCGGAGGTGATCGAGGCGCGCAGGCTGAGCTTCTTGTGGATGTCCTGGGTGGTGAAGCCGGGGGTGCCCGCGGGGACGACGAAGCCCATCACGCCCTCGTCGGTGCGCGCCCAGACGACCGCCACGTCGGACACCGAGCCGTTGGTGATCCACATCTTCTGGCCGGAGATGATCCAGTCGGAGCCGTCGCGACGGGCGCGGGTGCGCATCGAGCCGGGATCGGAGCCGGCGTCGGGCTCGGTCAGGCCGAAGCAGCCGATCGCCTCGCCCGCCGCCATCCGCGGCAGCCACTCCTGTTTCTGCTCCTCCGAGCCCCATCTCCAGATCGCGAACATCGCCAGCGACCCCTGGACGGAGACCAGCGAGCGGATCCCCGAGTCGCCCGCCTCGAGCTCCAGGCAGGCGAGCCCGTAGGCGGTCGCCGAGGCGCCGGCGCAGCCGTAGCCCTCGAGGTGCATGCCGAGGACGTTCAGCGCCCCCAGTTCCTTGGCCAGCTCACGCGCCGGGACGTCGCCTTCCTCGAACCAGTCGCCGACGTTCGGCACCACCTTGTCGCGGACGTAGGCGCGGACGGTGTCGCGGATGTCGCGCTCCTCGTCGGAGAGGTTGCGGTCGATGGCGAGGAAGTCCTCGGCGCGAGGCTTCTCCGTCGGCATGGCGGCGGTTGACATGGGGTCCTCCGTGAGGGATTCGATTTTCGAAAGTTTCTCCGCAGAGAGAATAGCCGCCCCACCCGAGGTCGGGCGGACGGGTCGGCGGCGCGCCTGCTCCGGCCCGGCGCCCCGGTCAGGCCGAGGCGGCGGCGCGCTCGCGCCGGTACTCGTAGAACCCCCGCCCCGCCTTGCGCCCGATCCGCCCCGAGGCGACCATCCGCTTGATCAGCGGCGGCGGCGCGTACTCGGTCTGCTTGAACTCCTCGTAGAGCGAGTCGCCGATCGCGTAGAGGACGTCGAGGCCGATGAAGTCGGCGAGCGTGAGCGGGCCCATCGGGTGGCCGCAGCCGAGCTTCATCCCCTCGTCGATGTCGGCGGCGGTGGCGAAGCCTTCTTCGTACATCCGCACCGCCGCCATCAGGTAGGGGACGAGCAGCATGTTGACGACGAAGCCGGAGCGGTCCTTGGTGATGATCGCCCGCTTGCCGATCCGCGCGGCGAAGTCCTGGGCCACCGCGACGGTCTCCTCGGAGGTGTCGAGGGCGACGACGATCTCGACCAGGCGCATCACCGGGACCGGGCTGAAGAAGTGGAGGCCGAGGACCCGGTCGGGCCGCGCGAGGCCGGCGGCGAGCTGGGCGATCGGGATCGACGAGGTGTTCGAGGCGATCAGCGCGTCGGCGGAGACGATCCCGGCGACCTGGCCGAGGATGTTCACCTTCAGGTCGGCGTTCTCGGGGACCGCCTCGACCACCAGGTCGGCGCCGGCGATCTCCTCGAGGCGGTCGGTGAAGGCGACCCGGCCGAGGATCTCCTCGTACTCGGCCTCGTCGATCTTCCCCCGCTCGCGAGCGTGCCCGAGCGAGCCCTCGATGCGGCGCCGGGCGGCCTCGACGGCGGCGGCGTCGACGTCGCGGACGACGACCGGCACGCCCGCCCGCGCCACCGACTCGGCGATCCCCGAACCCATCAGGCCGCCTCCCAGGACGGCGACTCGGTCGATGCTCATCTGCGCTCCTCAAAGGTGGGTGGCGTGCAGATAGTAGGAATACAAAGCGGTTCTGCTCTCGACAAGGGAAACCCCCCGGTCGGGCAGTGAGCCGGGACTCTAGGCGGGGTGGAGATCGCGGTAGACGAAGCGGCCCTCGTCGTGGAGCTCGCCCGGCTCGACCGGGATCGGCGCGTCGAAGATCGGCCCGGAGTCGACGAAGGTGTGGAACTCGCCGTTCTCGCCGCAGGGGTCGACGCCGGCGGGCAGATCGCGCAGCAGCTCCGCGTCGAAGCGGCGGCCGACGAAGCTCGGGTCGAGCTGCTCGGTGTCGACGACGACCAGCGTCGCGCCGAACCCGGCCGCGACGAAGGTTCGGGCGAGCGCCGCCGTGTCCCGTCCCCAGAGCGGGAAGCTCGCGCGGCGCCCGAGCGCGGCAAGCTGCCGCTCACGGTACGCGCGGATATCAGCGAGGAAGAGGTCGGCGAAGGCGACGGTGTCGGCGTCGGTCAGCGAGGCGTCGGCGTCGGCCGGCGAGCGGTCGGCGGCGGCGAGCGAGGGGCCGACGGCGCCCGCGTGGGGGTCGGCGGTGAGCTTCGCGGCGAGGCGCTCCTCGTAGAGGGCGTTCGAGGCGCCGGTCGGGATCCCGACCTCGACCAACGGCAGGCCGACCGCCGCCGCCTGGGCGTGGAGCAGCTCGCGCCGCACGCCGTGGATGCTGATCCGACCGTGGTCCTCGTTGACCGTGGTCAGCAGGGCGACGGGCTCGGTGCCCGCCGCGCGCATCGTCCACAGCCCCAGCGCCGAGTCCTTGCCGCCGCTCCAGGAGAGGACGACGCTCATCGGGTGTACTCGGCCAGGTAGTCGAGCCCGGCGATCGCCCGCGAGCCGTACCAGGAGGTCATCTCGCCGTCGATCAGCGAGACCTCGGCGCCCGGAAGGAGGCCTTCGACCTCCGCCACGTGCTTCTCCTTGAAGTGGAAGGGCTCGGAGCTGAGCAGCACGCGGTCCACGTCCTCGAACTTCGCCAGATCGACCTCGGGGTAGCGGGACCGATCTCGTCCTTTGTCACCCTCTGGGTGACAAAGGACGAGATCGTTATCGGGTGGGCGCCAGCCGAAGAGGGCGAGGGTCCGGGCGATGTAGGTGTCGGGGGCGACGGTCATCCAGGGATCGCGCCAGATCAGGTAGAGGACGGTCTGCTCGGGACCGGGGCTCGCGGTGGCGCGCGCGTAGGCGGTCTCGAAGGTCTCGCACAATCGCTCCGCCTCGGCCTGGCGCCCGAACTCCCGGCCCATCTGCCGGTAGAGGTCGAGATTGTCCCGCGGCCCCTGCGGGTGCGTCACCACCACGCGGGGGACGAACTCCGCCAGCGTCTCGGCGTCCTCCTTCAGGTTCTCGTCCACGTTGACGACGACGTGCGTCGGCGCGAGCTCCCGCACCCGGTCCATCAGCACGTCCTTGGTCCCTCCCACCTTCGGGATCCCGCGGACCACCTCCCAGGGATGGATGCAGAACCCGGTGCGCCCGACGACCTGCGGCGCCAGCCCGAGGTCGCACAGCAGCTCGGTGATGCTCGGGACCAGGCAGACGATGCGGGGCTCGTCGCTCATCCCGACGACGCTTACATATTGCGCCGGTACTCGCCGCCCACCGTGTAGAGGGCGCCCGAGACCTGGCCGAGCGAGGCGACTTTCACCGCGTCCATCAGCGCCTCGAAGACGTTCTCGCGCTCCCGCGCCACCTCGCGCAGGTGCCCGAGCACCGCCTCGCGGCGCTCCGCCCCGAGCGCCTGGAAGGCCCGCACCGAGGCGATCTGGTCGTCCTTCTCGGCATCGGTCGAGCGCATCAGCTCCACCCCGTCGGTCCGCTCCTCCGCCCCCTCCTCGGGGAGGAAGGTGTTGACGCCGATCAGCGGCAGGGTGCCGTCGTGCTTCAGGCGCTCGTAGTACATCGACTCTTCCTGGATCTTGCCGCGCTGGTACATCGTGTCCATCGCGCCGAGCACGCCGCCGCGCTCGCTGATCCGCTCGAACTCCTCGTAGACCGCCGCCTCGACCAGGTCGGTCAGCGCCTCGATCGCGAACGACCCCTGCCACGGGTTCTCGGTGAAGTTCAGCCCCAGCTCGCGATTGATGATCAGCTGGATCGCCACCGCCCGGCGCACCGACTCCTCGGTCGGCGTCGTGATCGCCTCGTCGTACGCGTTCGTGTGCAGGCTGTTGCAGTTGTCGAAGATCGCGTACAGCGCCTGCAGGGTCGTGCGGATGTCGTTGAAGCTGATCTCCTGCGCGTGCAGGCTCCGGCCGCTCGTCTGGATGTGGTACTTGAGCATCTGGCTGCGCTCCGAGGCGCCGTAGCGCTCGCGCATCGCCCGCGCCCAGATCCGCCGCGCGACCCGCCCGATCACCGCGTACTCGGGGTCCATCCCGTTGGAGAAGAAGAAGCTCAGGTTGGGAGCGAAGTCGTCGATGTCCATGCCGCGGGCGAGGTAGTACTCGACGATCGTGAAGCCGTTGGCGAGGGTGAAGGCGAGCTGGGAGATCGGGTTCGCCCCGGCCTCGGCGATGTGGTACCCGCTGATCGAGACGCTGTAGAAGTTCCGCACCCCCTCGGCGACGAAGAACTCCTGCACGTCCCCCATCATCTTCATCGCGAACTCGGTCGAGAAGATGCACGTGTTCTGCGCCTGGTCCTCCTTGAGGATGTCGGCCTGGACGGTGCCGCGGACGGTCCGCAGCGTCTCCGCGCGGATCCGCGCGTAGGTCTCGGCATCGACCACGTCGGCGCCGGAGACGCCGAGCAGCCCGAGCCCGAGCCCGTCGTTGCCCGGCGGCAGCTCGCCCTTGTAGCGGGGGCGCGGCCGGTCGCCGAAGATCGCGTCGAGGCGCGCCTCGGCCTCCGCCCAGCGCCCGCTCTCCTTCAGGTGCTTTTCCACCTGCTGGTCGATCGCCGCGCCCAGGAAGAAGGCGAGGACGATCGGCGCCGGGCCGTTGATCGTCATCGAGACCGAGGTCGTCGGGGCGCAGAGGTCGAAGCCCGAGTAGAGCTTCTTCGCGTCGTCGAGGGTGGCGATCGAGACGCCCGAGTTGCCGACCTTGCCGTAGATGTCGGGACGCTCGGCCGGGTCCTCGCCGTAGAGGGTGACCGAGTCGAAGGCGGTCGAGAGGCGCGCCGCCGGCTGCCCCTGGGAGAGGTAGTGGAAGCGGCGGTTGGTGCGCTCCGGCGAGCCCTCGCCGGCGAACATCCGGATCGGGTCCTCGCCCTCGCGCCGGTAGGGGAAGACGCCGCCGGTGTAGGGGTAGGAGCCGGGCAGGTTCTCCTTCATCAGGAAGCGCAGCCGCTCGCCCCAGTCCTTATAAGGGGGCGGCGCGATCTTCGGCACCTGCTGGTGGGAGAGGGTCTCGCGGTAGTTCGGCCCGGTGATCTCGCGCCCGCGGACCTCGTAGCTGAAGCTCTCCGCGGTGATGCCCTCGATCCGCGCGTCCCAGTTCTCCAGCAGCGCGAGCGCCTCGGGACCGAGCGCGATGCGAGCCTCCTCGTAGGCCTTGGTCAGGACCTCGTTGCCCGGGTCGACCTTCATCGCCGCGTAGAGATGCTGGGCCTGGGACGCCTTCTCCGCCAGCTCCTCGACCTTGGCGTTGATCCCCCGCCCCTGCTCGGCGATCTCGGCGAGGTAGCGGGCCCGCCGGCCGGGGATCAGCGCGTTGCCGCGCGGCTCGTGGACGGCGGGGTCGAGGCCCGGGTCCCAGCGCTCGGCCTCGGTTCCCGCCCCCTTGGCCAGCGCCGCGCAGAGGTTGACGAACACCCAGGTGACGCCGGGGTCGGCGAACTGGCTGGCGATCGTCGGGTAGACCGGCACCTCGTCCTCGGCGAGGTCGAAGGCGGCCCGGTTGCGGCGCCACTGTTTGCGCACGTCGCGCAGCGCGTCGGGGGCGCCCTGCTTGTCGAACTTGTTGATCACGACCAGGTCGGCGAGGTCGAGCATGTCGATCTTCTCCAGCTGCGAGGCGGCGCCGAACTCGCTCGTCATCACGTAGACGGGCAGGTCGACGAGGTCGACGATCTCCGAGTCCGACTGGCCGATGCCGGCGGTCTCGACGATCACCAGGTCGAAGCCGGCGGCGCGCAGGAAGGCGACCGCGTCGGCGAGCACGGGACTGGTCGAGACGTTCTGCCGGCGGGTCGCCATCGAGCGCATGTAGAGCTGCTCGTGGCGCAGGCTGTTCATCCGGATCCGGTCGCCGAGCAGGGCGCCGCCGGTGCGCCGCCGGGTCGGGTCGATCGCCAGCACCGCGATCCGCAGGTCGGGCAGGTGGGCGGCGAAGCGCGAGAGCAGCTCGTCGGTGACGGTCGACTTGCCGGCGCCGCCGGTGCCGGTCACGCCCACCACCGGGACCCCCGCCCCCTTCACGTTCCACTCGGTGCGCAGGCGCTCGAGGTCGTCCTCGGTGAAGGCTCCGTCCTCGAGCGCGGAGAGCATGCGGGCGACGCCGAGGTCGTCGGTGCGCGACTCGTCCGGCGGCGGCGGCACGACGCGCTTGGTCGCGGCGCGCTCGACCAGGTCGTCGATCATCCCCACCAGCCCCAGCGACATGCCGTCGTGCGGGTGGTAGATCCGCTCGACCCCGAAGGCCTCGAGGTCGGCGATCTCCGCCGGCGTGATCGTCCCGCCGCCGCCGCCGAAGACGCGGATGTGATCGGCGCCCGCGTCGCGCAGCATCTCGACCGCGTAGCGGAAGTACTCGGTGTGGCCGCCCTGGTAGGAGCTGATCGCGATCGCGTCGGCGTCCTCCTGGATCGCGGCCCGGACGACGTCGCGGACGCTGCGGTTGTGGCCGAGGTGGACGACCTCGGCGCCGGAGTCCTGGATCAGCCGGCGCATCACGTTGATCGCCGCGTCGTGGCCGTCGAAGAGCGAGGCGGCGGTGACGAAGCGCAGCGGCGGCCTCCCCGCCCCCTCGGCGCGCTCGGCCCGCCCCCGATCGGCAACCGTCGTCACATATATGAGGCTACTAGATAGTAGGAATGGCGACTATCTCCGACTGCCTGGGCGGTCGTCCTTTCCCACCCCCCACCGGACCGCGGTCGACCTGACCCCACCCATTGCGCCGGCCAGATCGACCTATTGCGCCGGTCGGTCGACCGGCGGCACGCGTGGAGTGCGGGGAAGTCGGGCGGGGCTATCCGGGGAAGTCGCCGGCGGCGACGCGGAGGACGCGGAGGAGCTTGGCGAGGTCCTCGAGCTGGCCGGCGCTGAGCGGATCGGTGGCGAAGCCCGCGTCGTTCAGCGTCGCGGTCGCCTGCTCGGCGACCTCCCGCCCGGCCGGGGCGATCTCGGCGAGGACGGCGCGGCGGTCGGACTCGTGCGGGACCCGGCGCACCAGCCCCAGCTTCTCCAGCCCGTCGACCGTGTTGGTGACGCTGGTGCGGTGCACCTGCAGGCGCTCGCCGATCTTGCCCAGCGGCAGCGAGCCGCGCCGCGAGAGGTAGAGCAGCATCAGCGCCTCGTAGCGGGGGAAGGTGAGGCCGAACGGCTCGAGCAGCTCGTTCAGCCGCGCGATCAGGATCTGGTGGACGCGCATGATCGAGGTGACGGCGACCATCTCGGTCGCGGCTCCCTCCGTCCAGCGCTCCTCCCAGTGGCGGCGGGCCTCGTCGATCGGGTCGAAGGACAGCGAAGGCTCTGGCATCGGCGCCAGTCTTGCAGCGCGAGGACCCGCCGCGCCTCGCGGGTCGCTAGAGGTTGTCGAGGAGGGTGGCGATGCGGCCCATGGCCTCGGCGGCGGCCTCGAGGTCGCGCTCGGGGACGTCCTCCATCGCCGCCTCCCAGCGCTGCAGCCAGCGGCGGCGGCGCTTGCCGAGCACCGCGCGGCCCTCGTCGGTCAAGGTGACGAGGACGCGGCGCCGGTCGCCCTCGCTGCGCTCACGCACGACGATGCCGTCGCGCTCCAGCTCGTCGAGCATCCCGGTGACGCTCGCCGGGCTGAGCCGGGCCGCCTCGGCGATCTCCCCCGCCGTCGCCCCCGCGCGCGCGTCGAGGGCGAAGAGCGCCCGCACCTGGGCGATCGTCAGGTCGCCCTCGACCTTGCGGTGCTGGTCGCGGCCGCGCAGCCGACGCTCGGCGCCGAGCAGGCAGCCGAACTCCTCGCGCAGGGTGGCGAGCGCCGCCGCGCGCCGGTCGGGCGCCGCGGTGGCGCCGGGCGCAGGAGGGGTCGCGGGCGCCGAGCCGGATGCGCCTGAGGTCGCGGGCGCCTTGCCGGCGCCGGGCGCGCCAGCGGTCTCGGGGGCCGCGCCCGCGGGACCGCTCGGATCGGCGGTGCCGCTCGCCCGGCCGCTCACGCCGACTCCAGCGCCAGCTCGCGGGTTTCCGCCTCGACCAGGGCCGGCGTCGCCTCAGGCTCGGCCGGGCGCCGGCGGCCGCGCCGTTCGATCCGCGCCAGCACCAGGGTCGGCAGCAGGGCCACGACGGTGATGCCCATGACCCAGAGGAAGGTGTCGCCGAAGGCCCCCGCCATCGCCGCCTGCGAGGCGCCCGCGGTTTCCAGGTGCGACTGCAGGACGACGGTGAGGACCGCGGTCCCGATCGAGCCGCCGACCCGCTGCAGCGTGGTCAGCTGCGGCGTCGCGTGGGTGACCTGGTCGGGGGTGAGGACGCCGTAGGCGGCGGTCATCGCGGGCATGATCGACATGCCGATGCCGAAGCCGCGGAAGATCATCGCCGCGCCGATCGCCACGAACGGGGTGCTCGCGCCCAGCATCACGAAGGGGATCGTCGCCACCAGGGTGATCAGCGCGCCGACCACCGCGGTCATCCCGGCGCCGAGCCGTTCGGTCGAGCGGCCGGAGAGGCCCATCGCCACCGCCGCGCCGAGCCCCTGCGGGATCAGCAGCAGGCCGGTGGTGACGGCGTCCTCGCCGCGCACCGTCTGGAAGTAGAGCGGCATCAGCACCATCGCGCCGAAGAGCGCGGCGCCGAGGCAGAAGGTGGTGATCGAGGCGGCGGTGAAGGCGCGGTCGGCGTAGAGGCGCACGTTGAGCAGCGGGTTGGGGATGTGGAGGGCGCGCCAGACGAAGGCGGCGACGCCGGCGATGCCGATCCCCAGCGGGACCAGCACCGAGCTCGCCAGGAGCGTCCCGGCCGAGCCGGTCTCGGCCAGCCCGTAGGTGACTCCGACGAGGCCGACCGAGAGGATGCCGAGGCCGAGGAAGTCGAGCCGCTCGGCCCCCTCCGGCGCGTCCTTCGGCAGCAGCTTCAGCGCCGCGACCAGGGTGAGGATGCCGACCGGCAGGTTGACCAGGAAGATCGACTGCCAGGAGACGTGCTCGAGCAGCAGGCCGCCGATCGTCGGGCCGAAGATCGGGGCGAGGACGATCGGCACGCCGATCGCGCTCATCACCTTGGGCAGGTTGCGGGGCCCGGCGGCGCGGACCAGGATCATCTGGCCGGTCGGCACCAGCATGCCGCCGCCGATCCCCTGGATCACGCGGAAGGCGACCAGGGATCCGGTCGAGTCGGCGAGCCCGCAGAGCACCGAGCCCGCGGTGAAGAGGACGAGCGAGGCGATGTAGACGCTGCGCGGGGAGAAGCGGCGCGAGGCCCAGCCGCTGACCGGGATCACGGCGGCGAGCGCGAGCAGGTAGCCCGTCACCACCCACTGGATCTGGTCGACCGAGGCGCCCAGGTCGCGCCCGAGGGTGTCGAGGGCGACGTTGACGATCGTCGTGTCGAGGACGGACATGATCGTGCCGAGGACGACGACGGCGGCGATCCGCCAGACGTGGGCCTCGATCTTCGAGCCGGCGCTCCGCGCTGCAGTGGTCACCTACGCATCACTTCCTTCATCGGCAAAAAGTTTCGGTACCAAATAGTTTAGCACCAAAATATCACCCGGAAACCCCTTGGGGCTTGCGGTGTGACGTACCTCACGCATAGGCTCGCCCGATGGCGACGACGGCCGAGCCACCTCCCGCGGCGGTCCCCCCGGCCGGTCCACCGGCCGGCGCGCCGACGATCCCCGACTTCGAAATCGTCCCCCGGCTGGGCCTGATCCCGGTGGCGATCGTCTTCGCCGCCCTGGTCGTCGCGATCGCCGTCAACGAACTCTGGCCGCTGACCTTCTTCCACGTCGCCTTCGGCGCCGCCTGGACGATCATCGACCTCTTCCTCGGCTTCGTGCTCGGGCCGATCCTGGGCAAACTCTCGGTCCCGGCGCGGATCGAAATGACGACCAGGCTGATGCCGAAGATGGTGCTGATCATGCCGACGGTCGTCACCGCCACCCTGGCCGCGGGCTGGCAGCTCGGCCACTTCCTCGGCACCGTCGACAGCGGCTACTACAACCACGGCTGGATCGTCGCCAGCTACATCGTCGTCGGCTGCATGGCGATCATCGCCCTCGGCCTGCTCGAGCCGGCCAACATCGCCGTGCTCTTCGAGCTGAAGAAGCCGCAGCCGAACCCGGCGGTGATCGAGCGGCTGATGAAACGCTTCATCTACACCGCCGGGATCCTCGGCGCGCTGCAGATCGCGACGCTGGTGATCATGACCAAGATCGCGAGCGGCTGATGGCGACCGAGGCGGCGGCCATCCCCGAGCGCCCGATGCCGCCGGTGACCCAGGTCGGGATGGCCTCGCTGGCGCTGATCGTCGCGGGCGGGATCTACCTCGCCGCGCACCTGCCCCAGTCGGTGCCGCTCACCCCGGCGATCGTCCTGCTCGTCCTCTCCGCCCTCCTCCTCGCCGGCAACCTGATCGCGCTCTCGCGCGTGCGGGGGTTCGCCTGGGACCGCTTCTTCCAGGTCGGCCGCTGGGCGCTGCTCGCCTACACGATCACCGCCGGGCTGATCGAGTACGCCTTCCTCCGCAACGGCCTCTCGGGCGGGCCGCTGATCGTGGTGACGCTGTCGCTCGTCGTCTACGCTCTCCACGTGCCGATGCTGATCGCCTTCACCGTTGCCCGCTACGCCTGAGGAGGGGCCGGCGCAGGCCGAGAGCGACGTTGCCTTCCCGCGACTGGACGAGGCGCAGATGGCGACGCTGGTCGCCGCCGGGCGCACCGAGAAGGTCGAGCCGGGCCGGGACCTCTTCTCCCCCGGCGACCTCGACTACGACCTGATCCTGGTGCTGAGCGGCCGCGTCGAGGTCCTCGACCAGGCCGACACGCCGCGCGAGCGGGTCCTCGTCGGCTACGGGCCGCGCCAGTTCGCCGGCGAGCTGAACCTGATCACCGCCGAACCGGCGCTGCTCACCGCCCGGGTCGCCGCCCCGAGCGAGGTGGCGCTGGTCGGCCGCGAGGCGCTCCGCGGCGTGATCGCCCGCGACCCGCGCCTCGGCGACCTGATCATGAACGCGCTGGTGGCGCGCCGGGCGGTGATCATCGAAGCCGAGAGCGGCGCCCGGCTGATCGGCTCCGGCGGCGATCCGGCCACGCGCGAGCTGCGCGAGTTCCTCACCCGCAACCGGGTCCCCCACCGCTTCATCGACCTCGACCGCGACGACTCCGCCGCCGCCTCCCCGGACGGCCGGCCGCTGGCGGCGGGGGAGCTGCCGATGCTGGTCGGCGGCCGGCAGGTGCTCACCGCGCCGACGATCCTGGAGGCCGCCAACGCGCTCAACCTGCGCGCCCCGAACAAGACCGCGAAGGTCGCCTGGGACTGCCTGATCGTCGGCGGCGGGCCGGGCGGGCTGGGCGCCGCCGTGTACGCGGCGACCGAGGGTCTCTCGACGATCCTCGTCGACGCGGTGGCGCTCGGCGGCCAGGCGAGCACCTCCTCGCGGATCGAGAACTACCTCGGCTTCCCGGCCGGCGTCTCCGGGTCCGACCTGGCGGAGCGGGCGATCGCCCAGGCGCGTCGGTTCGGCCTGCGCACCGCGGTCCCCGAGCGGGCCGAGCGCCTGCGCACCGAGGAGGGCCGCTACGTGGTCGAGCTCGACAGCGGCGACGAGCTGGCGGCGCGCACGGTGGTCCTCGCCACCGGGGCCAGCTACCGGCAGCTGCCGGTGGACGGCTGCCGGCGGCTGAACGGGGCGGGCGTCTTCTACGCGGCGACGCTGGTCGAGGCGCGGATGTGCGGCTCGGGCTCGGTCGCCGTGGTCGGCGGCGGCAACTCGGCCGGGCAGGCGGCGATCTTCCTCTCCGGCTCGGTCGAGCGGGTCGCGCTGCTGCTGCGCGGCGGCGAGCTCGGCGCCTCGATGTCCAACTACCTCGTCGAGCAGATCGCGGCGATCGACAACATCGACGTGCTGCTCCACCACGAGGTGCGGGAGATCGCGGGCGACGCGGCGCTGACCGGGATCACCGTCGAGGACGACACGACCGGCGAGCGGCGCGAGCTGGCGGTCGGCGGGCTCTTCATCTTCATCGGCGCCGACCCCTGTACCGAGTGGCTCGACGGCGCCCTGGCCAAGGACGACGACGGCTTCCTGCTCACCGGGTCCGAGCTCGAGGTCACCCACCTCGACGCCGACACCGGCCTCGGCGGCCGGCCGGCGCTGCCGCTGGAGACCAGCCTGCCGGGCGTCTTCGCGGTCGGCGACGGCCGCAGCGGCTCGATCAAGCGGGTCGCCTCGGCGGTCGGCGAGGGCTCGATGTCGGTGCGCCTCGTGCACCAGTACCTGGCGCTGCAGGGCCACGAACCGCAGGGAAGGCGCTAGCGGACCGCCCATGGCGGGCGCGGCGCGCGGGCGGCCGGCGGGCGCCGGCCGCGATTCGTAGCCCGGCCGTCGACGGCCCGAATTTGCGGCCCGTACGGCCGAGGGCGGGCGGGGTGCGAGGCCGTCGCCACCGGGACCGGCGGGGTCCCGTTGCCTCCGCGCCCGACGGACCGATGAGGGTGCGAGCCCCCGCCCCGCCCCCGGCGCCCCCCGAGGTGC